>NZ_CP047961.1:1200000-1557980 GCF_014279775.1 Synechococcus sp. PROS-9-1 | reverse complement strand
TGAATGCGACGGAGCACATCAGGCCAGCGGCAGCCCAGGCCAGTGGCTGCTTCATCAAGGCTTGGTGACATTCGTTCTAAGCCTGCATCAAGGCCCCCTTTGGCAACAGCAAGGAAACGATCGCTATAGCCCCAGAGCAAAAGCAGGATGGGTGAGAGCTGCCAGGGGCCACCAATGATGAGCAAGGCCAGGGCGAGCACGGCACCTGGAATCGCGTACCCGAGCCCGGCGAGAAAGGTGAGGCTGTGCAGCCAAGGGGCCGTGGTCCAGCGCTTTGTGATGGCAAGGAGCAAGGCAGCTGCAACGGCTAAGCCTGCTGCTGCAAGGGCGAGACCAAGACTGCGCAAGGTCAGCAGAAACAGCTCTGGCTGTAAACCGGTTTGAAGTTGATCAAGGTTCAAGCAGGCCCAGATCAAGGGTGTGCCAAGGCTCAGAAACGGTGGAATGAACCCCAAGGCCTGAGCGGCCAAGGCTCTCGTTCCAGTGAGAGTCCAGTTTGGGGATTCTCCACCCGTTAGGCCTTCCGACCATCGACGACTACGACGACGCAGTTTGCGTTCGCCGATCAACAGTCCCGTCACGATGATCAGTGTGACTAGGGCAAGTCCGACCGCTCCTGCTGGATTTCCTTCGAGTTGCCAGGCCTGGAGAATTCCAGCGGAGAGACTTGGGATGCCTAGGAGTTGAACGGCCCCAAGTTCGTTGACCACCTCCATTCCCATCAGTGCGATTCCGGCTCCGATGGCAGGGAGAGCCATCGGCAGGGCAATGCGTCGAAAGCTTTCCCATGGACCAACTCCGAGGCATCGGCAGGCTTCAAGCTGGCGACGACCGCAGATGCTGAAGCTTTCAGTGCTGAGCAGGAAAACGTAGGGATAGGTGCTTAAAGCCATGACCAGCACCCCCCAACCCAGTCCATGAATTCGGATCCCATGGATGCTGCCCAGGTCCACGAGCGTTGCAGCCAGAAGGTACGAAGGGCTGGCGAGAGGGAGCAGTTGGGCAACCCGAAGAAGGCGTCGGCCTGGAAAGCGGCAATTGGCGAGCAGCCAGCCGTTCGCTGAACCAAGAACGGCTCCGAGGCTCGCGGTGCCAAGCAGCAGGAGGGTTGTTCCGCGGATTTGGATCAGACCATCGGCACCCAGGCTGGCCGTACCAAGAAGGAGGCCTCTGACTCCCTCTCCAATTAATCCGCCCAAGGGAAAGAGTGCGAGTGCGGCGAGGAGGCAGGCCACAACTGCCAATAGGGTCCTCCCCTGATGCCACTGGCCTTGCAAGCTCTTGCTTGTCATGAGTGGTAGCGCTCATCCACAGAGATCACCCAACCGAGCGATTGATCTCGAATCGCCTAGGGATCGAACGTTCACAGGAAGGAAGCAGTCAGGTCCACGTCGTCGCCATGGATTGGCACTGACTTGCATTCGCACCAAGAGACTGTTGAGAACAGTACTCAAGAGTGACTCACTTCGCTTGGTCTCTGCCCTTTCAGCGTCGGACTTGTCTTACGGGAATTGGAACGAGTGCGGGTTCCATTAATCCGCCACCACTGTTGTCGTCATCGTCAGAGTTGGCGTTAAACCAGAGAAGGATGCCAATCAGAATGAAACATGTCCCCAGAAGGGTGAGCTCAAACATCGCCAACCCAAAGCTGGCGTAACTCTAATCAGAATGTTTCGGTATCGACATCTCAACCTGAACGCAAACGTTGGAATGGGGTGGTTGATTTACGAAAAGCCTTTGCCGGCATCCTTGGCGACACACGCTTTGAGTTGTCCCCTCAGGGTGCTGTGGTCCATCTCCTGACCGATCAACACCAGTTGATTCTTGCGTTCGCCATCCCAGTCGCTGTCATCAATGGAGAAGCGTTTGCCAGCCAGATGAAAAACATGGCGCTTTTCGCTTTCGTTAAACCAAAGGATGCCTTTGGCGCGAAAAACGCTCTCGGGCAATTGATTGTCGAGGAAGTTTTGAAATTTGCGGAGGGAGAAGGGTCCGTCACTGCTGAATGACAGGGAGGTATAGCCCTCGATGTCGAGATGGTCAGCATGGTCATGGCCGTGATGCGCGTGACCATGGTCATGATCGTGATGGTCGTGGTGCCCATGGTCATGGTCATGGTCGTGCCCGTGATCGTGATGGTCGTGATCGGCTTTGGTCGCAACGCGATCGCTCTCAAACAATCCAACACTCATCAAGAGAGGCAGGGGAACATCTCCTTTCACGGAATGAAGGATACGGGCATCTTTTTTGATACTGCGTAGGCTTTCTTCTAATTCTTTGACACGCTCTGTTGATACCAAATCTGTTTTGTTTAGAAGAAGAATGTCTCCATAAATAATTTGGGAGCGCCCAACTTCACTTTCAAAAACGCGAGCATTGCAATTTTCAGCATCAACGAGGGTGATGATTGAATCCAACCTGGTCTGATCCCGCAATTCACTGCCTAGAAATGTCATGGCTACGGGAAGTGGATCGGCAAGACCTGTGGTCTCCACAACCAAATAGTCCAAGGGTTCAGGACGCTTCAGGATGCGATCGACAGCTTCCAGCAATTCCCCATTAATCGTGCAGCAGATGCAGCCATTGCTGAGCTCCACCATGTCTGCGCTGGTGCTCACCACAAGATCGTTGTCGATGCCAATCTCTCCGAACTCGTTCACCAGAACAGCAGTTTTGAGACCGTCTTGATTGCTGAGAATGTGGTTGAGGAGAGTGGTCTTTCCGGCGCCTAGAAATCCGGTGAGAATGGTGACAGGTGTTCCGTTGGTTTCAATCCTTTGGTTGGAAGCAGTCGCTGACATGGCCGGAGTTAAAAGGTTGGAGAGAGGGCGTCGATCGCTAGGGCTAATTCGGCATCACGGCTTGAGAGTCCACCAAGATCATGGGTCGTGAGACGAATGGTGACACGGTTATAAACATTGCTCCACTCGGGATGGTGATTGGCGCATTCGGCTAGGAGTGCGACCTGAGTCATGAAGCCAAAGGCTTCAACGAAGGAGTGGAAGCTCCACTCTTTTTCCAGTCCATCAGATGCAATCGTCCAGGAAGGACAAGAAGAGCAGAGGCTTTGAAGTGCCGCGTCATCGAGCAAAACAGCTTGCTTTGACATAGATGAATCTGGATCTTGAGATATCTGGAGTTTGGTTCAGAACCCAAACATGGGTAAAACCACCACTAATGTTTTAGGGCGTTTTGAGTGCCGATGGCGATGACGCCCTTGCTTGGTCGTTCGTCCTCTTTGCGGACCTGGAGTGTGAGCGCTGTCGTTGCCACAACATCGATTGTGTTGTGGGCCTGTCAGGCACCATCCGCTTCGGCGCAGAGGATTGTTGAAAAGATCGAGAGCCGTTGTCCCTTGGGCTATGTCGACATGCTCAATGGAAAATGCAGCACCCTCGGGATGATGACTCATACAGTTCAAGTCATCGATGGCCGATCCTGCCCATCCGGATGGCTGGATGTGGGGGGAGGGTATTGCCGCAAACAATGAGTCGTTGTTTTCTGACGCCCGGCAATGTGATCACTAAGGTGCCTTAGTTATTGCAATTTGAATGGTCCGTTTATTTGCTCTCGGGATGTTGTTGTCGTTGATCTCACCAACCGAGGCGTTGGCTCAAAAAAGGATCCCAAAAGCACAGGGTCATAATCAGTGCCCATTGGGTTATGTGAATACTCTTGGCACCACCTGCGTATCGCCCATTAATTATCAAATGAGGCCAACAAATGGTGAGGCTTGCGACTCCGGCTGGATGAATGTGGGTGCTGGTTATTGCAGGAAGAAGTAGGTCGGAACGTGAATCAGCAGCCGGTTGCCTTTTGGTCCCTTAAACCGTGGTGGTGTCAGCCCTGGAGCATTGTCCTCACAGGCGTTGTTATTTCGCTTGGCAGCTGGCTATTCCTTCATCGACTTTGGATCACGCTTCCCATCACCTTGGCAATTTTGGCTTGGTGGATGTTGTTTCTGGTGCTTGTGCCTGCTGCTTACAGCAGACAAGAGGACTCTTGAAACTCTGTCTGAAATGTGTTGGTGTCTTTACCTTCAAGCACCGAGCTGTATAGGGTTCAATCAGAGATGGAGCCCAGATGGGATCCAGGACAACGGCCTGGGATCGGTTAGGCGATTACCTGCATCAGACCAAAATCACTGGCTCCATTGCGAGCACGTTGTATTGGGACCAAAACACCCGCATGCCCTCCGGTGGGGCATCTTGGCGAGGAGAGCAGTTGGCGCTTCTGGCGATTCAACTGCATTCACGGCAGAGCTCCCGCGATTACGCCGATCTGATCCAGGAGGCCCGTGTTGAGTGGAGCCAGTCAGGGCTTTCAACGACAGAGAAGGCCGCTTGCGGCCGGAATCTTGACTTGCTCGAGCAGGATCTAGGCCGGCAACAGGCGTTAGACCCTGCTTTGGTGGCAGCGTTGGCAACGGCTAAAGCCGACGGCTACAACACTTGGCAACAAGCACGAGCCAACTCCGATTTCGGCGTGTTTGCTCCCTCCTTGCGCACCATGATTGGATTGCGTCAAGAACAGGCTCGACAGCTTGCAGAGCCGCGCAGTTGTTGGGAAACACTGGCTCAGCCATTTGAGCCCGATCTCACCTTGAAGCGTTTGCTGGAGTTGTTTGCACCGCTTCGGCAGCGCTTGCCAGAGTTGTTGCAACAAGCTGGTCGGCAGCCACGTCAGCGAGAGCTCAGTTGGGATCTCCCTGAACCAGCACAGCAACAGCTCTGCGACACCTTGTTGACCTCCTGGGGACGCGATGCGTCGATGACCTGTGTTGCGCGATCCCCCCATCCCTTCTCGATCACGCTTGGTCCGAACGACTACAGGATCACGACCAGAGTTGTTCCAGGGCAACCGCTGTCCTGTTTCCTGGCCACAGCCCATGAATGGGGACACTCCCTTTATGAGCAGGGTCTTCCTGATCAGAAACATCAATGGTTTGCCTGGCCTCTGGGGCAGGCGACATCCATGGCCGTGCATGAAAGTCAATCGCTGTTTTGGGAAAATCGGGTCGCAAGAAGTCAGCCGTTTGCGCAGCAGTGGTGGCCGGATTTTGAGGCTGCCGGCGCTCCGCTCTCATCAGCAGATGATCTTTGGAGGGCGATGAATCCTTTGGCTCCTGGTTTGAACCGGGTGGAGGCCGATGAGCTCAGCTATGGATTGCACATCATGATTCGAACGGATCTAGAAATTGCTTTGCTCGAGCAAGGCCTGTCGGTGGAGGAGCTTCCTGCTGAATGGAATCGGCGTTATGGAGAGCTTCTTGGCGTGACACCATCCAATGACGCAGAGGGCTGCCTTCAGGATGTGCACTGGAGCGAAGGACTGTTCGGATACTTCCCTTCGTATCTGCTTGGACATCTGATCAGTGCTCAGCTGAGCGAGGCGATGGCTGCTGCTATTGGATGCCCTGAGGAGCATGTACGTCGTGGTGATGTCGCACCCTTGTTGGACTGGCTCCGGGAGCATGTGCATCCTGTCGGACGGGCGATGAATGCGGAACAACTGGTACAGGCCGTGAGTGGCCGAGCCCTGACGTCTGAACCATTCCTGCGCTATTTGGAAGACAAACTCGATCGGGTTTTAGCCGCGAGCCAAGTTGGCGGCACCTAGTCGTTACGCCATTGTTACGGATGCGTGCTTTATCGCTGGGATCTGGCTCCCCGTAGGATTCCGGCGCTGATCGTCCTCTTTCATGGCCAATCTCGACCAGGCTCCAAGCCGCAGCATGCCCAACTTGCTTCATGTGCTGCCGGCCTTTGCTGATGAGGCTGAGCTACGCCTCAACACCATCGTGGAGCTCAACTCCAACACGATCAACAAGTACGAGCTCATTACGGAAACAGGCCATCTCAAGTTGGATCGGGTTGGCTACTCCTCTCTGGCTTACCCCTTCGCCTATGGCTGTATTCCTCGCACCTGGGATGAGGACGGAGATCCTCTCGATATTGAGATCGTGAATGTGACCGAACCCTTAATTCCGGGTTCGATCGTGGAAGCAAGGATCATCGGGATCATGACCTTTGATGATGGTGGTGAGGTTGATGACAAGGTGATCGCCGTTTTGGCCGATGACAAGCGTGTTGATCACATCAAGAGCTTTGAAGATCTTGGTGAGCAATGGAAAAAGGAAACCACTTACTACTGGGAGCACTACAAGGATTTGAAAAAGCCAGGAACCTGCACGGTGAATGGATTTTTCGGCACCGAAAAAGCTGTGGAGATTATCAAGAGCTGCGAAGCTCGCTACATGACTGACATCGATCCAAAGTTGGTTGACTGATGTCCTTATGTTCTCCTTGAATAATTAGGCAAAAGCGGGGTGATACCCCGCTTTTTATTGCTTAGAAGTTGATTTAGGGCTTAATTAAAAGAGGATCAAGGAGGGTAGAATGATATCTCCAACAGTACTGAAAGCTCTCCCTAAGTGAAAGTCGCGGACAACTCCGAGAAGAGATTCAAAGCCAAAACTATCATCAAAAAGCCCGGCCTTAAATGCCGCTACATTGATTTCGCCTTGGTCGTCTGTAATAAATCCACCGAGGATGTGGAAGCAATCGTGATTTAAGAGCAATTCAGACGTGCTTTTTTTATCTCCAGGTAGTGCCCAATTCCTATCCCGGTACCAATGAACAGTGTGCCCCAGGCTGCCTTCTGGATAGGCCTCTCATTGCTGGTAGCGCTCGTAAACAGCCCAATCTCCGATGGATTGATGGAACATTGTGATCACACCTTTAATCACTTTCGGCGCTGAGTCGAGGCCTAGAAACTCGCCTAGACTCCTGCGTCCATAATCGATTAGAAGTCACTTTATGTGATTGTCTCGAACTCGATGCAGGCCTTTGATTGTATTGGGATGAATCTCTAGCTGCTCTGCAAAGTTATCGACAACAGCTACCCTCCTCGGGTCAACCTTCATCTCAACCTTCATCTCAACCTTCATCTCAACCTTCATCTCAACCTTCATCTCAACCTTCATCTCAACCTTCATCTCAACCTTCATGTCAACATAAGAAAGAAGAATGAGGATTTGAAGGAGTTGCTCGCGTTTCTTTTTATCGGATGTTTTTTCTGATAAATCTGCAGGCTCGATGCCCTTTAGATGGCTCCATCATTTCCAAAGTGATGGGCTCAATCTCTGCAATGCCTCCCATGGAGCCCACTTTGTGCATGGCTTGTAAGAACAGCTTTGCGTCCTCTTCAGGCCAGGATGGTTGGTTCTTCATTCCAGTCTTGATGGGTTGGAGCTTGGGCGCACATTTCTTGAATCCTTAAGGTTTCACTCATCGCAGTGTGCGGTTTTTTTGTCGCGCAGTGCATACGTTGAGACCAGTGAGTCTTGGTTGTCCACCAATGGGTCTCAAATGCACTGCTTGCGTTCCTGCTCTTCCAGTTGCGTTGCTCGCCTCCTCTCTTCTCGTGGCGGCTCCCGCGCTGTCTCGATCAGAGTCCATCCAAGTGACGATGGCTGTTCGTCCGCCAGAACAGGGGCGTGTTGTGTTGAATCTGGGCCGCAGGCAAATCAGTGTTGTGCGACAGGGCCAGACCCTTGGCCCATGGCCTGTAGCGATTGGTGATCCCGCGACCCCTTCACCTTCTGGGGTGTTCAAGGTCGAGAACATGATGATGAACCCTCAGTACCAGAGCACTAAGTCAGGGAAGCTGCATCCCAAACGTGGTCCTCAAAGCCCGTTGGGGCATCGCTGGATTGGGTTCTTGCGAAGTGGACCCAATCAATTCGGCATTCATGGCACTCCCTGGCCTCATTGGGTGAAAACCAGAGCGGCCGTCTCCAACGGCTGTGTGCGCATGTTGAATGCGCATGTTCAGCAGCTGTATGACCACGTGGAAGTGGGGATGGCAGTGGAAATTATGCGTTGAACCCAGCGATTACTGGCCTCGCTCCTGTTCAAAGATCTCCTGAAGGATTTCACCGGCTCCTTGATCCTTGAGCTTGTGGGCGAGGTCTCGTCCCACCGCTTCAGGGTCGGCTAGGGGGCCAGCCTGCTCGTCACGGATGAGCCGTTTGCCATCAAGGCTGGCCACCATTCCCGTGAGCTGGATGGTGTCGCCCTGAATTTGGCTGTTGACGCCGATGGGCACTTGGCAACCGCCCTCCAGCACTCTCAGGAATGCTCGTTCTGCTAGGCAGCGGGCTGAGGTTGGTGCGTGGTTTAGCACTTGAATCAGCTCCATCACTTCGGGGCGATCGCATACGCATTCAATCCCTAGAGCTCCTTGTCCCACCGCATGAAGAGAGATGTTCCCGGGGATGCTCTGGTGAATTCGATCGCCGAAGCCGAGTCGACTGAGCCCAGCTGCGGCCAGGATTAAACAGTCGTAATTGCCTGAGTCCAGCTTCTCAAGCCGTGTGATGACGTTTCCGCGGACGTCTTTGAACTGAAGATGGGGGTAGTGATAGCGCAGTTGGGCGAGGCGGCGTAGAGAGCTGGTTCCAACAATGGAACCCTCCGGCAGGGTCTCAAGTGTGTACTCAGCATTTTTGCTGTTCACCACCAGGGCATCCGCGGGGTCTTCCCGTTCGCTGATGCAACCCAGCATCAGCCCCTCGGGAAGATTCGTGGGGAGGTCTTTCAGGGAGTGAACGGCGATCTCGGCACGGCCCACAAGCATTTGAGCTTCCAGCTCTTTGGTGAATAAGCCTTTGTCTCCGATCTTCGCTAGGGCAACGTCAAGGATTTTGTCGCCTTGGGTTGCCATTGCCTCAACAGAGATGGCAAGGCCGGGGTGGGCTTTTTCTAATTCTGCTTTGACCCAATTGGTCTGAACCATGGCCAGCTGGCTGCGGCGTGAGGCGATGCGCAGATGCTCGAGGGCCATGTTTGAGAGACTTCAGTCCGCAAGATTACGCAGACGTGCCCCCCGCTGTCACGTGTATGCCTATGAAAATTGGCATGGGTTGCTTCCTTGTGACTTGGAGGCCTGGCTTTAAGTCGCCTTGACCGGCGCTCAGCTTTACGATTCAACACAGTTGAGTCAATGTCATGCCAGGGCCTGTCGTTAACGGAGTTCGTAAAGACGGTCTGCCTGCTCTGGATCAGGCAACGTCCTCCAAGGAGGTCCTCCCTTTTTTGCCACTCTTAAATGAGGGCACGATCAAATTGATCCTGTTAAGCAGTGGCGGTGTCTTGATGGCGCGGCTTAGGAACACAACCGATCCAGATGGCGAACGGGCATACCAATTGATTCGTCCGCTCAGTGTGATCCAAGCCAGCTCGGATCAGCCTTGGCAATTGCAGCCTTATTTAGAGGGCTTGACGTCTCAAAAAAATATTGTGGTTTACAAAGCTGCCGTGGCATCCATTCTTGATCCTGATCCTCGGCTTCTTCAGGTCTATACACGCAATACTTCCCAGGAGTGTCCGCCTTCAGAGACACCAGTTGAACGTCTGAAGCGAGCTTTTCAGGAATTTACTGAATGCATTGAGGATGAAGTGTAGGTTGACACTTTTTAAATATTAGGATGAGTATTGAATTTTAAATCTTGAATCGAGGCTTTCTTTCTCTTATCCTTGGCTGATTGATCCAGTGTCTTCTTTGAAGAGTTGTTCTAAGTCTATTTTTCCTTTCTCAGAAAGTAGTGTTTCGTAATCATGCTCTTTTCCGATCGATTCAATTAAGTCATCGTCATCTGAGAGGTCTGGATGAAATTCGCGATACCAGGATAAGACTCTGTCTTCGATCTCGAAAATTGTATTAAAAAAGGGTGTGATGCTATTTTGCAAGCTATTTTGCTCAGATTCAGTTAGCCCCTTAAATTGATTGTCATGCATCATGAATGTATGGGTGACAAGTCTTGCTTGTTTGAGAGATTCCAGGGCCTCCAGGAAATCTCTAGATGTGTTTGTATTCTTGTTGACCATTTTCTTGTTGATAGATAGTGTTTTATTCGCTATTCGCTCAGTGGGAGGAATTGATGTAAGTGTGAGTACCTAATTGAGTTCATGTTGTGCTGACAAAGCATTCTGTCTGTCTTGCCATGCTTGGGGGAATGTTTGTTGGGGATGGGTTTGAGTGAGCTGTTGAGAACTTCACTGTAGTGTCGAAGCGTAAATTTGCTGGTTCTTTCTGCTTTGTATTGTTGTGGTCAAATCACTCAGGCATTTTTAGCAACGTACACAACGCCTTTTTGTTATGCCTTTTATTGCTGCGACTGCTAGGTATGCCTGCTCGGGCTCAGGATTAGACACTCGATGTGTGCCCCAGCCGCTTTGTTAGGGAATGGACTGATGCTCTCTATGAATCGGAGGGATTAAAGGCGGGGCAGGAGTGGAATATAAAAATAGTTTTTACTTGCAAGGTTCTACTCAAGCGTATTGATGATCATTCGCTTTGTAGGCGATAGGTCTATCATTAATGGGTCATTAAAAACCCCCTATTTTGAAAGGGGGTGGGAGAACCAAGTATCTCAAGCTTGGCTTGTTATTTGATGTATTCCTTGAGTACGCCATTCCTGTTGGGATGGCGTAATTTTCGCAGAGCTTTGGCTTCGATTTGACGAATCCGCTCACGGGTGACATCAAAGATTTGTCCAATCTCCTCCAATGTCTTCATGCGTCCATCGTCAAGGCCGTAGCGAAGGCGCAGGACATCCCTCTCGCGAGGGCTAAGAGTGGCAAGAACTCCCTCAAGGTCTTCGCGAAGAAGATTTTTGGCAACATCTTGCTCTGGATTTTCGATATCGGCTTCGATGAAGTCGCCTAGTCGTGAATCCTCTTCCTTGCCGATGGGGGTTTCGAGGGAAATTGGAAGTTGAGCACTCTTGGCGATAAATCGCAATTTCTCGATGGTCATTTCCATCGATTCAGCGATTTCTTCCTCTGTTGGTTTGCGTCCAAATTCCTGGCTGAGGACTTTGGTGGTTTTCTTGATCCTGGAAATGGTCTCGTAGAGGTGCACTGGTAGTCGGATGGTTCGCGACTGATCGGCGATGGCGCGGGTGATGGCCTGACGGATCCACCAAGTGGCATAGGTCGAGAACTTATAGCCTTTTTCGTGATCGAATTTCTCTGCTGCACGAATGAGGCCGAGGCTGCCTTCCTGAATGAGGTCCTGAAAGCTCAGGCCTCGGTTCATGTATTTCTTGGCAATCGAGACCACCAGGCGCAAGTTCGATTGCACCATTTTTTCTTTGGCTCGTCGGCCGAGCATCAGTCGTCTGCGGAAGCGGATGACTGGCATCTCAACCAGTGCTGCCCATTCCTTTGTATCAGGAAGTTTTCCGTTATCGCTTTCAAACTGCGCAGCGAGTTCCTCGAGATGCAGGAGGTCCGCAATTTTGCGAGCCAATTCAATCTCTTCGTCCGGCCGCAGGAGGCGAATGCGTCCGATCTCCTGAAGGTAAACCCGAATGGAGTCTTCGGTGTAAACGCCTTTAGGCCCTACTTTGATGCTCGCCAAAACTTTGGCTTTCGCGTCCGCTTTGGCCTTTGCTGCGCTTGCATTTGTCTCAGCAGAAGCAAGTAGTTGATCTGCTGATGCGTCCAGGTTGGCTGCAGTGGCAGTAGCAGTGGTTTTTGCCTTGCTGCTGGCTTTGCTGGTTTTGGCTTTGGGGGTGGTTTTAGTCGCTTTTGTTTTGGTGCTGGCCTTGGCTTTCGAGGCAGGCTTTGCTTTGGCCTTCGCCAGCTTTGGCAGACCTTTTTCGTCGGCCAGCATCATGATCGAAGGAGCTTGTGTTGCTTTGGCCTGTGCCAATTTGGTCGCGGCAGGACTCATGGCGGTCAGTAACGAAGGAGAGAGCGGGACAGGAAGCGAATGTCATCAACAGTTAAGTGCAACCGGCCGGATGAGGTCGGATGCTCTTGTGGCGTCACCTTCCCGTCATAGAAACGGTGCGCAACGAAAAACGCGGAGCGTTAGGCAAAATTGAGAGAGCTGGAGTGGTCCGATGCAGAAGTGTCAAGGGCATTCTCAGACCGGTCGGCTTCATGGAATTCCATGGCTCGAACTTCGGATCTTCCCTTTGGAAGGAACTCTGCTTGTTCCAACAACAGCCTTTCAGCTGTCCAACCCTTTTATCTTAAAAAAAAGGTGTCATGAGCGCAACCCCTATAACCGATTTTTCAAAAAATCCCGTCCGGCCGCCGCCAGTTCTAGTGGTGGTCGATGTTTGGCTTGAGGCTGGTCGGGATGGGCGCACCTTCACCTACTGCGATCGCAACCAGCTGAATGTCCGTTTAGGAGACCTTGTTCAGGTGTCTCTTCGCGGTCGTCGCATTCAAGGGTTGGTCACGGCCTGCCGCACACAACCTGCGGATGAAAATCGCCCGCTTCAGCCAGTTGAAGCTCTCCTGCAACCGGCTGCTGTCGGACATGAATGGAGATTGTGGCTTGAGGAGATGGCGCAGCGTTGCCACACCAGCCCGTTTCGAATGTTGAAAGCAGCTCTCCCCCCCGGTTGGCTGGGACAGCGCGTGGTTCCAACCGTGAAGGAACGAAGGCTCTGGTGGGTGTCTTTGCCTGACAGCATCGCCAGTTTGGATGCTGACTTGCCGGCACGGCAGGCTTGCTTAGTGGCCAAGTTGCAGGAGTTAGGGGGAGGAGCGTGGCAACGAGACCTCGTCGCTGCAGGTTTTCAATCAGGAATCCTGCAAGCTCTGGTGCGCCGAGAGCGTCTTGTTCGTGAGTTGCGTCTCGCCACTGATCCGGAACCAAGCCCCCTGTCGCTGGACTTGGTTCCGGCGACCGAAGCTCCGAGAACCCTCACCGATGAGCAGCAGGTTGCGATCAATACCTTTAACGAGCAGCCCGATGGTGGGGGTGTGCTGCTTTGGGGGATCACCGGTTCTGGCAAGACCGAGGTCTACCTCCAGCTTGCTGCTGAAGAGTTGGCAGCAGGCCGGCATGTTTTGTTGCTGACTCCTGAAATTGGTCTCATTCCCCAGCTGGTGGATCGCTGTCGGCGTCGATTTGGTGCTCGAGTGCTCGAGTATCACAGTGGTTGCACAGAACGGGAACGGGTCCGCACCTGGCGCAACAGCCTGGAGGCAGAGGGGCCTCTCGTGATCGTTGGCACCCGTTCTTCCATTTTTCTGCCGCTCAGCCCCTTGGGTTTGATCGTGTTGGACGAGGAGCACGACAGCTCCTACAAGCAGGAGTCACCAATGCCCTGCTATCACGCCCGTGACCTTGCGATGGCAAGAGTGCAACGGGAGGGAGGTCGTGTGTTGCTCGGAAGTGCAACACCCTCCCTCGAAACCTGGATTCAGCTAGCCCCAGAAGGGCCTTTGGCCTTAGCTCGGCTTCAAACGCGCATCTCTGCTCAACCTTTGCCGCCGGTTCAGATCATCGACATGCGCCATGAACTCGCCGATGGCCATCGGCGCTTGATCAGCAGGGCGCTCATGGATCGGTTGTCGAAACTTCCTGAACAAGGCGAACAGGCGGTTGTGTTGGTGCCTCGCCGCGGATACAGCACGTTTTTGAGCTGCCGAAGCTGTGGCGAGGTCATGCAGTGTCCGCACTGCGATGTGGCCCTCACCGTCCATGGGAAAAGCACCGGTCAACAATGGCTGCGTTGCCACTGGTGTGATTATCGGGACCCAGTTGCGACGAACTGCGGGCACTGTGGTTCGTCGGCTTTTAAGCCCTTCGGTGCTGGTACTCAAAGGGTTTTGGAACAGCTGGAGTCTGAGTTGGAGGGACTGCGATTGTTGCGCTTTGATCGCGACACCACCGGTGGACGCGACGGACATCGGCGTTTGTTGGATCAATTTGCAGCTGGTGAAGCGGATGTCTTGGTTGGAACCCAAATGCTGGCAAAGGGGATGGACCTGCCGCGCGTCACGCTTGCCGCCGTGTTGGCCGCTGATGGCCTATTGCATCGTCCCGATCTCCGTGCTGGGGAGCAGGCACTTCAGTTGTTGTTGCAACTCGCAGGCAGGGCTGGTCGTGGGGAGCGTCCCGGGCAAGTTCTTGTTCAGACCTATAGCCCTGATCATCCGGTGATCTTGCACTTAGTGGATGGTCGTTATGAGCGTTTTCTGGAGGAGGAAGCTCGGGAGCGCCGCGAAGCTGGATTGGTGCCCTATGCCAGGGCTTGTGTGTTGCGGCTGTCTGGGACGTCCGCATCCACAACGGCAACAGCTGCTGCTGTGTTGGCCGAACAACTTCGCCCCGGTTGCATCGACGCCGGTTGGCAGCTCATTGGCCCAGCTCCAGCTCCGGTGGCACGGGTTGCTGGTCGCAGTCGCTGGCAGCTATTGATGCATGGTCCACAAGCTTCGGCTTTGCCTTTGCCACCAGGCAGCACGCTGTGGGATGGCTTGCCCAGTGGTGTGGCACTGGCTGTTGATCCAGACCCCCTGCAGCTCTGAACTCAGGACGGTAATTCCGGGTAGCCGAAACCCATGAGCAGCCGAAGCCGTTGCAGGCTGGCGGTCAACACAAGCAGCGCCAAGATCACGAGACTGCCCAGCCCGAGGCGGCTCCAGCGCCATTGGCTCCATTGCAAACGATTCTGAACGCCAATCGTGAGCGGCCAGATGAGCTCGCCCTTTGCGTTTTTACTCGCCACGGCAGGGCTGCTTTGCAAGCTGCGCAAGCTTGCTTGGTTCCCAAGCCGTACAGCGATTTCCAGCTCATTCAGGCGCTGAAGAGCGCTGAGATCCAGCTCCAAGAGCAGCTCCTGCTTAAGACCCACGATCCAATTTCGCTCTTCCAGTTTGAGGGTGGGTGTTGGCAATACCAGGCCGGCGGTTCGTCCTGCTGCCGCCACCGTTTGGCTGAGGAGTGCAGCGGCGTCTTCACTGTTTTGGGTTGGTGCTTTCACCTCAAGGTGACCGTTGCCTGAGTTGCGAATCTTCCAAGGCAGATTCATCGCCCTCAACTCTCGGCTGAACGCGTCCTGCCAAGGAAGTCTTAAGCCACTGCGGCTGTCGATCGTCCAAGCTATCTCAACCCTGTCTGGTCCTGGGAGGCTGAGGTCTGCTGTGATGCGTACGCAGCCGCTCAACAAGAGCGTTAGCCCCACCAGCACGGTGATGACCAGCACCGCGAAGCCTGATGCTGGGGCTCGGGTTGGACCGGTAGGAGGTGATGGCGGTGGCGGTGGCAGTTTGCGGCGATTCAACAGCTTTGGACGTTGGCCGACACTGGGATCCATCTCCAAAGTAGGGATTTGAATCGACCAGCTCTCAGGTCGTGCCAGGCTTGGCGCCTCAAGAACCTCCAGCAATTGCCGCGCCCTGTTGCGCAGCTCTGGATCCTTGCAACGGGTGAGCAGTCGGCAGATGCTCAGCGCCTTGCTCTCATCTCCTTTTCCCATCCAAGCTGTGACCAACAGCAAGCGGATCTCAGCCCCTTGACTGTCTCTGATCGGGTTGGCTTCTGCGAGCGGCTCCAACAGTGCGATGCACTGGCCGTAATCGCCACGCTCGAGAGCGGCTTCAGCAGCTGCCAGTGCATGGGTCATCGATTAACCGCGGCCCAGAACCATCGTTCCGATGCCTGCATCGGTGAACACTTCAAGGAGCAGGGCGTGGGGGATACGACCATCCACGATGTGCGCTGCAGCAACTCCTTGAGCTAGGGCACGAATGCAACATTCGGTTTTGGGCGTCATCCCACCGGCAACAACACCGTCGTGGATCAATTGCCGTGCCTCAGAGAGCCTGAGTTGTCGGATCAGGGAGTCGGGGTTGTCGCGATCGCGAAGGATTCCTGGGGTGTCAGTCAGCAAAACCAATTTTTCTGCTTCGAGTGCAGCGGCAAGCTCTCCAGCAACCGTGTCGGCATTGATGTTGTGAGATTCCCCTTCCGGGTTGGCAGCCACGCTTGAAATCACCGGAACGTATCCCCGTGCCAGGAGTGGTTCCAACACATCTGGATTTACCCGAGCCACATCGCCGACCAAGCCATGGTTGCCATCACCCCAGGGACGTGCCTCGACCAGTCGGCCATCACTCCCGCTGAGACCTACTGCATTTGCTCCCAGTCGGTTGAGTCCATTGACGATCTGTTTGTTCACTCGCCCGACAAGAACCATCTCCACCACGTCCATCGTGTCGGCATCGGTGACTCGCAAACCGTCACGAAATTCAGAGGGAATATTGAGCCGCTTCAGCCAGGTGTTGATCTCTGGGCCTCCGCCATGAACCACCACCGGTTGCACTCCCACACTGGCCAGCAGGGCGATGTCGCGAAAGACGGCGTCACGCAGCTCTGCGTGGACCATGGCCGCACCGCCGTACTTGACCACGATTCGCCGACCAGCGAATCGTTGGATGTAAGGAAGGGCCTCGCTCAGGACGGAGACCCGTTGGGAATCATCCATGCTGCAGCTGCTCAGGGCTCTCCATGCTCGCCTGTCGTGGAGTCACTCTTTGGAAGCAGGGTCAAATCGAGCTGATCGTTCTCCAACGGCAGGATTTGCGCTTCTAACCCTTTGGCAAAAAAACGACCTAAGCGTTCGCGGCGTTCTTGCCAACGCTCGAGACCTACGGCTTCACAGGCAAAGCGCATCCTTAGACCATATCCATCTTCATTGCTGAGCTCTTCAATCTCCAGCAGCTGAGAAGGCTTGTCCTCATCCCAGAGTTTCAAGGCTTCGAGAGAGCTCTCGAGGTGAGCTTTCTGCCCATAGCGCCAGCGAGTGACGTCGTTCAGCAGCTTGACCAGTTCTGGAGACGCCGCCTCGCGTTCTTCGCGCAATTTTGCTTTGGGTGTTACCCGGCGTGCTGGGGGAAGTTCTGAGGATTTGAGCGCAAGACCTCCCAGAAGAATGGGAATTCCGTAAAAAATGGTGGGCAGGCTGAGATTGGCATTGCCAGCTCCGTAGGCCAAAGCACCAACCACGGTGAGGACACCGCCAGCGATGGTGATCAGACTTCCGGGCGAAATGAGCTCGTTCATGGGGGCCCGTGCATTGAAGCCATTGTGACCAAAAGGGCTGCAGGATGGGTGGAGGAGTCCAACAATCATGAACACCCCGACCGAGCAGCCCGTAGAAACCCGAGAGCTGATTGCCCAGCTGGAGACGGACCGCGCTTGGTTGCTCGAACAAATTGATCGCGGCCGCTGGCCAGAATTAAGACTGGATTTAGCGGCCCTCGAACGAGAACTGGGTCAGCTGCTGTTGCGCGCTTCAGAGCAATTCTCTGACAAAAGTCAGTGAAAACTCTGGAGCCTCCTGGCCTTAAAAGGGAATGTCGTCGGTCTCGGGAACCAGGGGGGAGGTGTTCCACTGAGCCGCTGATTCCTGCTCCAGCGCCGCTGGCTTGCTTGGTGATTCGGAGGACTGGGGCGTTTGAGCTGGTACGGGTCGAGCTGGCGCTGTGCGCGCAGCGGTAGGGGGCTGGCCTTGGCTGGATCCCGCCGCGCCCACGGAATGCAGCCGCGAGAGGGTGAACTCAGCTTTTTTCTCTTTGGTGCCGTCTTGACGAGGAACCGTGTTCATACGCAGTCGGCCCTCAATGACGAGACGCTGCCCGACCTGCACGCGGTTTTGAAGGTCTTGGGCGAGGTTGCCCCATCCGACCACCTTCAACTGCCCCTTGGGGTCATCGGGTCGGAGCGCATCGAAGGACACGTCCATCTCTGCAATGGGCGTTTGATTGTCTTGGGTGTATCGCAGGGTGGGAGCTTGAAGGACATCCACCTCGAGCACGCAGTGGTTCATTCTCAGCTGTGATAGTGAGCGCCATCCTGATGCACCGACAGGAGAATCGCCAGGGGACTGTCTGGTTGCTGGCAGGGACGGGTGATGGGCCGCATTTGGCTGCGGTTCTGATCTCGAAGGGCTGGCATGTCCACGTCAGCGTGGTGGGCGCCACTGCTGCCCATCCCTATCGGGGGATGGACTTGGAAGGGATTCACGTGGGTGCTTTGGGTGGTTCACAGGGAATTTCTCAATGGCTGCATGCGATTCCTGTGGATTGGGTGGTGGATGCCACTCACCCGTTTGCACTAAGGATCAGTAACCAGTTGAACCAGGCTTGCAAGGGCTCAGGTCAGCGGTTGGTGCGATTCGAACGGCGGATGGAGGACTCGGGTAAGGCGGTTGTGCTCGGCTCTATGGCTGACCTTGCTGCTCAACCCCTATCGGGACGACGACTTCTCCTGGCCCTTGGTGCCCGCCAGTTGGTTGAAGCAGCGAAGGTTGCTCGTGAATCAGGGGCCACAGTGTTTGCCCGAGTTCTTCCTTCGCCAATGTCTGTGATTCAGGCAGCGTCAGCGGGCATTCCACCAGAACACTTAGCGGTGGTGCGACCACTCCAGGGTCCCCAGCCAGGTGCACTGGAAGCTGCGGTTTGCAGGCGCTGGGCGATCACAGACGTGGTCTGCAGGCAGTCAGGGGGAGCGACTGAGGCGCTTTGGGCGAGCCTTTCGATGCAGATGGGGTTTGAGTTATGGCTCCTGCGCCGACCTTCACCCATTGCTGAAGTTCCTGTCGTGCATAGCGTGAGCCAGCTTCTGGCGCATCTGAATGGCACAACAACCTGATGCTTTGTGGTTGGTTTTAACCACCGAGGCTGATCAACAGAGAGCCTCTGCACTCGCTGAGCAACTGATCAGTCGTGAGCTGGCAGCTTGCGTGAGCTTTCAGGTCATTCAATCGTGCTACCGCTGGGAAGGACGGGTTGAACATGCCGATGAAGTGCAGCTTCTGATCAAGACCACCGCTCCCGGGTTGAGCGCGGTGCTTGGGGCCATTCAGGCACTCCACAGCTACGACAACCCCGAGATCCTTCACTGGCAGGCTCAGCCATCGCACGCCTATGGCGCTTGGGCCGCGGCGTCGATCAATTCAGATGCTTAGCGATCAAATCAGGCAGTGAAACCTTCGAGCGTGGCCCTAATTGAGTCACGACTTGTCCGGCACAGATGGACCCCATTTTTCCGCAGACGTCTAAAGGGAAGTCATGGGTGTAGCCATGCAGGAAGCCACCCGCATAGAGATCCCCTGCTCCCGTGGTGTCGACGAGATCTCCAAGCTTGTAGGAGGGGATTTCCCAGCGCTGATCACCGCTGAGCACGATAGATCCTTGAGCGCTGCGGGTGAGTACGGCCACGCTGCAACGACCTTTGACTTGTTCGAGCGAGCTCTCGAAGTCAGCTGCTCCGTACAGCGATTTGATCTCATCCTCATTGGCAAAGAGCACATCCACATGTCCGTCAACAAGCTCAAGAAAGCTTTCACGGTGACGGTCGACGCAGAAGCCATCGGATAGCGACAGGGCGACTTGACCGCCGCTTTCTCGGCAGGCTTCAGCGGCTGTGATGAAGGCCTTTTTGGCTGCAGGACTATCCCAGAGGTAGCCCTCGAGATAAAGAACCTTGGTGTCGCGAACCATGGAGAGGTCGAGATCATCAGGGTCCAGTTGGGTTGAAGCACCGAGGTAGGTGCACATGGTGCGTTCAGCATCCGAGGTCACGAGAATGAGGCAACGGGCCGTGCTCGCACCGCTCACGGCAGCCGGTGTCTCGAAACGGGTCCCGACAGACTGGATGTCGTGGATGAAGATGCTCCCAAGTTGGTCGTCACGAACACGACCAATGAACCCAGCCTTGCTCCCGAGTTGAGCGAGACCAGCCAGTGTGTTGGCGGCTGAACCTCCGGAGGTTTCGAGACCTGGACCGCTGGCTTCGTAAAGGCTTTTGGCTTGATCTTCATCCACAAGGGCCATGCTGCCCTTGCTGAGGTTGTGATCGCTCAGAAACTGGTCCTCGGTTTGAACCAACACGTCGACGATGGCGTTACCGATGCCCACAACGTCGAGAGAACTGGCAGTGCTGAACCGTGGAGTGGAGGACATCTCTGCAGTCGTTAATACAGCGAAAGTATGGCGGTTCGCTGGATCGCTGCTCTGAGGGGGCGATGCGAGCGCGCTCAGGCGCTGAGGAGAGCGCGCTTAGGGCCATGGATCGGATCTTCCACCACGATCGTTTGGTCTCGGCTGGCACCAAGGGAAACGATCGCAATCGGCACGTCCATCAAGTCGGCTAGGAAGCGTAAGTAGTTCATTGCCGGAGCAGGAAGGTCTTCGAGTCGACGGCATTCAGCCGTGGAACATTGCCAGCCTGGGAGAGTCTCAAAGATTGGCTTGCAGCGAGCGAAATCTTCGGAGCTGCTGGGGAAGTAATCGATGCGTTCGCCATCGAGCTCGTAGGCGACTGAAACTTGGATTTCATCCATTTCGTCAAGCACATCGAGCTTGGTGATCGCAAGGCAATCCAGTCCGTTGACTTGAACGGCATAGCGTCCAATCACGCCATCAAACCAGCCACAGCGGCGACGGCGGCCAGTGGTCGTTCCAAATTCCCCGCCTCGATCACACAGCTGGTCGTTCAAACTTCCAGACAGCTCTGTGGGAAAGGGACCTTCCCCAACCCGAGTGGTGTAAGCCTTGGCGACTCCAATCACTCTGTCAATCAGGGTCGGACCCACGCCAGCACCGATGCAGGCACCTCCTGACACCGGGTTGGAGGAAGTCACATAGGGATAAGTGCCGTGATCGAGGTCGAGCAGAGTCCCTTGCGCGCCCTCAAAAAGAATGTTTTTGCGGTCGCTTGCGGCTTCATGGATGGCTCGGGTGCAATCCACCACATGAGGGGCGAGGCGTTTTCCGTAAGCCAGATATTCACGGATGATCTCCTCAGCATCCAATGGCTTTTCGCCATAGATGGTTTCGAGCAGTTGATTCTTCTCGCTCAGAGGCCCTTCAAGCCGATCTCGCAGTCGATCTTCGTCGAGCAGGTCGAGAACACGGATGCCACTTCGCTGAGACTTGTCTGCGTAGGTGGGGCCGATGCCGCGGCCGGTTGTGCCGATTTTGCGTTCACCTCGTTGCTTTTCCATCGCCAGATCCAAGAGGCGGTGGTAAGGCATCGTGACGTGCGCCGTTGATGCCAACTGCAGGCCTGAAATGTCGATCCCGTTGGAGATCAGCATGTCGAGTTCTCCAAGCATCACCTTGGGATCAACCACGGTTCCGGAGCCGATCAGGCACGTGGTGTCTGGGTAGAGGATTCCGGAAGGGATCAGGTGAAGTTTGAGCACTCGACCGTCCACCACGATGGTGTGGCCAGCATTAACGCCTCCCTGATAACGCACCACAACATCAGCGGAGCGGCTCAGAAGATCGGTGATCTTTCCTTTTCCCTCGTCACCCCATTGAGCACCGATGACGACAACATTGGCCAAAGAATCGGCGGCCCGAAGCCGCATTTCTGCACAATCCAGCACTTTCGCAGACAGTCATGCCTGCGGTCAAAGTGCTGATCGATTTTGTGATCAAGTTCCGCGAACGACTGCTTTTTCTGCCTTACCCAATTCCTTGTCGATCCTGGCTCTCAGAGCATCGGGAACGGGACGGTTGGTGTAGTTGTTGTAGTGACCAGCCAAGGAGTTGAGTGCGGTCTGCATGGTCGTGAATGAACTCAAGCCGTTCACCTTGGGACGTGCTCTGTAACGAGACACGTAGTCGGTGATTAAGTCGCGGGCCTCTCCCTCAGCCTCTTGACGATTCGCCGCGTCCTGGGGCAACGCCAAGGTGTCGTGAATGGTGTGGGCAACAGCAATTGTGTCTTGGACGTAGTCCCCGGTAAGCGTGGACGACTCGTTTCCGCAGGCCGTAACGAGTAAAGAAAGCCCAAGGCAAAGGGCCAGGCTCAGATTGATTAGACGGCTAGTGAGGCGTTTCAGTACGGCGATCATGACCGGAGGAAATTTGGTGGACTTTACGCGGGTCAGAGCTGGACCCGAAGCTCGGTTGGAATCGCTTCGAGAAGGGACGAGATGGCTTCGGCTCGGCTTAAAACGTTTGCGTCCCGTTCTGACCGTTGCACCAGCTCCACATTCCCTTCGGCGGCTGCACGACCAACGACAACTCTCCAAGGGATGCCGATGAGATCGGCATCCTTGAATTTCACCCCGGCCCGCTCACCACGATCGTCCAGTAGGACATCGATCCCCGAGGCACGGAGTTCGTTGTAAATCTCCTCACCGAGGGCCATTTGGACTTCGTCTTGAACATTGGCCACCACCACGATCACCTGAAACGGAGCAATGCTGAGTGGCCAGATCATTCCGGCGTCATCGTGATGCTGCTCAACGGCGGCCTGGGCCAGTCGTGAGATTCCGATGCCGTAACACCCCATCCAGAGGTGCTCCTGTTTGCCCTCTTTTGTGGTGATTTGAGCCCCCATGGATTGGGAGTACTTGCGACCGAGTTGAAAAATATGTCCCACCTCGATCCCGCGTCGTTCTTCGAGGCGCTGGTCTGGCCTGTGGACACAGTGATCGCCTGCTCTGGCATTGCGGAGATCCATCGCTGGAATGGCGCCCAGATCAGACCAGTTGCACCCCCAACGGTGCTCGTCGCGGGTGTTTGCTCCGCAGACAAAACGGTCCAGCTCGGCAGCTGTTGTGTCAGCGAGTTTGTAGAACGTGTTCCGCCAGCTGCGCGCACCAGTGAGGTGGTCATCTGAGAGATCAGGGCCGATAGAACCAAACGGCAAGGGTTGCAGTCCTTGAGATTTCAGTTGTTCGGCATTGATCGGGTTGAGATCGAGAACGGGGCTGTCGAGTTGTTGTGTGAGTGCATTAACGAGCTTCACCTCGTTGAGTTCTTGGTCTCCGCGCAGACAGACAAGAACTGGCTGTTCATCGCCAGATTCAAGCTTGGCGAGTAGCAACAGCACTTTGGTGACCTGGCTGGGATCAAGTGACTGGGCCGAACAGAGCGCATCAATCGTGATCTGCCCTGGAGTGGAAATGACCTGTGATTCTCCGCCTGGTAATGGCAGAGCAGGGGGTGCGATCGAGACGGCTTTCTCTTGATTTGCGGCGTAATCACCATCAGGACTGATGAGGATCAAATCTTCTCCAGCATCTGCCGTCACCATGAATTCCTGGGATGCGGCGCCACCGATGGCTCCACTGTCGGCATCAACTCCGACAGCCGTCAGGCCGCAACGTTGGAACACTCGGGTATAAGCCCTCTTCATCTCTGCATACATGCTGGCCAGATCTGCTTCATCTCCATGGAAGGAATAGGCATCCTTCATGATGAATTCGCGGCCCCGCATCAAGCCAAAGCGAGGGCGAATCTCGTCCCTGAATTTGCTTTGAATTTGATAAAGGGTGACGGGGAGCTGGCGATACGACTTCAGTAGATCACTGGCCAATTCCGTGATCACTTCCTCGTGGGTGGGGCCTAACCCAAGGGAACGTTCCTGGCGATCTTCCAGGTGGAACATGATCCCCTCGCCTGCGGTGTATCCCTGCCAACGGCCACTTTTTTCCCATAATTCGGCAGGTTGAAGTTGAGGTAACAACGTTTCAAGTGCCCCGATTTGATTCATCTCCTCCCTGACGACTCTCATCACCCTTTGAAGGACCCTCCACATCAGTGGGAGATAGGCATAGATTCCTGAGCCAACGCGTCGGATATATCCGCCACGAATCAGCAATTGTTGCGAGGCGATTTCGGCGTCAGCGGGAACATCCCGCAGCGTCACCAGCATCAGGCGGGAGACGCGCATAGCGATCGGTGTTGAATGAGACTGGAAGTTACCACCGCTGCAAAAAAGGTCGCTTCAGGAAGTGTCCCGATCGCCTGGAACGTTGCTGGCATCGTGAGTCTCAGCTGCTACTGTCTGCTCAATCCAGTGCGTCCTAAATCAGTCTCATGTTTCCTAGGTCGATCGAAAGTCCTGTTTCTGCTGCGGAAGATTCCTCTAGATCCGCAACAGATGTTGACGCGGTGATGGCCCAATCAGATGCGTTAGTTGCCATTGATGATGTTCAAAAGTCCTTGAACCGATCAAGAGCCTCTGTTTATCGTTATACGAATACTGACGCTCGCAATTTAAATCCTGCTTTTAACCCCAAGAAGTTAAATCCTGAATATCGAAGCGATCAAAAAGATCCTCTTCTGTTTCATCCGAACGAAGTTGCGCGTTTTGCCAAGGATGTGTTGAGAATTAAGGAGGTCACCGTTGAAGTTCTCAACTCTCCATCGACTGCCACTCAGCAAGTTCTTGGCGCCATCCTCGAGGAGTTGCGCCAGATCAGAACTCACCTTGAAGACCTTCCCGCAGCACCGTCTGACCTTGCCGCCCGTCGTGATCGGCAAGAGCGTCCAGCCGCTTAGAGCGGTGATGGTGCGACAATTATCTTTAGCCTTTTAATAACGCCTTTCCGGAGCTTTTCATGCCAGCAGGTATGGCTTGCATAGGGTCACCCCCCCCCCCACCGGATGTCCTTAATCCTGTCTGAATGGACCCCGAGCCTGCCCGCGAACTTTCTAAGCAACCCTCGTTTCAAGTTGCTGCGCCAACACTTGCCTTTTTGGGGTTCATCCTTGCTTGCACCAGCCTTGGAATTCCGTTGGCTGCTGTGCTGACTGATCGCCCTCCTCTGGGTTCTTTGACACCACTCACTGCGCAAGATCGCCATGGATCTGAGGTCCCTGCCTCCTTCGCCCTCTCCGGGGCTACTCAATCTGATCGTTGAGATTCCAGCGGGTAGTTGCAACAAATATGAGTTTTCAGAAGACGTTGGAGTGATGGCACTGGACCGTGTGCTCCACCCTTCAATTCGATATCCCTTTGACTACGGATTTGTTCCCAATACCCTTGCCGAGGACGGGTCTCCTCTCGATGCCATGGTGATCATGGCGGAACCCACCTTTGCAGGGTGTTTGATCAAAGCAAGGCCGATCGGGGTGCTCGATATGAATGACACGGGGCATTACGACGGCAAGATTCTCTGTGTCCCGGTCGCGGACCCTCGGCAATCAAGGATTCAGAGCATCCAACAAATTGCACCCAGCCAGCTTGAGGATGTGGCCGAGTTTTTCCGTACTTACAAAAATATGGATGGTCGCGTCATTTCGATCGGCGGTTGGCGTGATTCGGATGCCGTCGCTCCCCTGTTGGAGGCATGCGTTCGAGCGGCCGGTGGTTAAGGATTCAGGGGGCTGAATCCAGCTTTTCTGGGCAAGATCTGTGATTGAGGCTCTATTGAGGCCTTACTTCTTGTAAGTTGGTTCGCGCCTAGATTGTGAACGACCCGTGCCCACCATCCGTTTTGAGCAGGAAGGCCAACAGGTCGGTTGCATCGAAGGAGCGAATTTACGCAAAGCAGCCCTTTCCTCCGGGATCAATCCTTACAAAGGCCTGAACAACCTCAACAATTGTGGCGGGGTTGGCCAGTGCGGAACCTGCGTGATTGAGGTGCTCGAAGGAGCCCAAAACCTCTCACCCCGTAGCGATGTTGAAGAGGTGTACCTCTCTGACCGCCCTGCGAACTATCGCTTGAGCTGCCGCACCAGTGTGAATGGCGATGTGACCATTAAGACTCGCCCTGACGAAGGCGTTGGCAAGGGTTCAAACAGCCTGCTTGGTGCTGTGAAGAACTTGTTTGGACGTTGAGCTTGGCTCCAACCATCAAGGTTTTCAGCTACTCCCGATGTTCAACTTGCCGTAAGGCCCTGGCTTGGTTGGATGCCAACAACTTCAACTATGAGGTCGTTGACATCACAGCTTCTCCGCCGTCAAAAGAGGTTCTTGCGCTTGCATTCGAGCGTTTGGGTCTTCGTCAACGTCTCTTCAACACCAGTGGCCAGAGCTATCGCGCTCTAGGTGCAGCGGTTGTGAAATCAATGAATGACGAAGAAGCCCTGGCTGCGTTGGCTGCAGATGGGCGTTTGATCAAACGCCCTTTTGTTGCATTGCCCAGTGGCGATTTTTTGGTGGGATTCAAGCCCGTGGATTGGAATCAGGCTCTTTTGGGTTGAAATTCAGCCCATCGAGCTCGGTAATCAGTTCGTCCACTCCACCTTGCGTATGCAGTTGGAACATGCTGGTGCGTTTGAATTCTTCGAGAAACGCCACCAAGAGTTCCTGGCTCCGTTCCAGCACAACGCCTTGTTCGAGCGTGCGAGCAAGCTCCTCCCAGAAACGATCGAGCGCTTGAATCCCAAGATCTTCGAGAACTTGATCTTTCTGGCCAAGTTGGTCGCCTGCACTCTTGGACAGCCCCAACAGCGAATCCACCATCCCCGCAGCGAGCTGACGGCTCAGTTCGGATTCCGCCTTTTGCACTCCAGGCAGCTCCCTCAGCGGAGCAGGTAAGACCAGACCATCCAGATTTCGCTGAAGAGCGTGGCCAAATAGCGCCACGAGTTGCGGCCGCATCCCTGGACCCACTTGCGTGAGGATGAGAGGCAGCCAGAGCCGCAGCAGCTCCGCGAGTTCTCGTTCTTCGCTGCTGTCAACAGATTGATGACTACAAAGCCGGAGAATCCGGTCGGGAAGATTCGGCGAGCGCACGATGCCTTGCATGGCATCGAGAACACGCAGCGTGATCACTTCAAATAATTCGAGCGCCAGGACCGCGACAACGCCGCGACTGACGGCTGCTCGAAGGGGCTCAAGATTGAGAAGCTGAGCGCGGGATAGCCGCTCTGTGACTGGAACGACTCGCAGTAGACGCCAAAATGGAATTAACAGCGGCAGGTCAATCCAACGTCTGAGTAAGGCGTCTCTCCAGGCAATCGCCGGAAAACGACGTTTCAGTCGAAGCGTACGAACCAGGATGTCCAGTAGGAACAGGATTTGAAAAGGAATGTCGATCCGCCAGGAGAGGTCGATGGGCATTCCGTTTTCATCAATTCCGCGCGAGTAATTGGTCTCTGCTAGCGGAAGAATTTTGATGTTCCAAAACTGACGCTCTTGCCCCCAGTCGTGTTTGCTCAGGTAGCGGTCGCTGAGGAGATAGGCCGCCGCTTGTTTGGCTGAATCCATCTCAGCTCTTGCTCTGAGACGGTTCTTGAGCTTTTCGAATGCTCCTACATTCCCAGAGCTGATGAACGGGTTTTCATCAACCAACTGGCTATTCCTAACCACCATTTCAAGCCGCAATTGTCGTGCGGCTTGACTGTTGATGCCCAACGTTGAGGAGGTGGTCTCGAGTCTGCGGAAGTGCTCGACATAGGACATCGTGTCCCGGTGAACTTCGATGCCCTTCAGCGGGTCGTAGAGGGGTGTGATGTCTGGCAGCCACGGCAGTGGCAAGGCCAAGTTGATCGATGGAAGGGGATAGAGCGTTCTCTGCAGCCAGAAATTTCGCAGCGGAATGTAGGTGACATCGAAAATCACCCAGATCAGATTGAGCGCTGCAATCAGGGCTAAGACCTGATCCCAGCGATTCCAGAACAATTGGATGGTGCGGGGTTTCACGCCCTGCCAGCGGGGTCGGACCATGGATCACCGTGCCTGGTTTCAGGCTAGAAGCTCAGGCTGATCGCGCCTATCGTGACTTTCAGGATTGAAGCAAGGTGCCTGTTGGTAGACAAGCAACACAACAGTCGTTCTGACGATGACCGGCCCAACAGCAGCGAGACTCTTCAAGAGGGCGATAAGGGTCTGAAAAAGGAACGAGCTGCTGGACACCCGCTCTGGGACTTTTGGGCCCCGTTGCTTTTCACCATGGGTCTCTATTTCGGGATTCGCCACTATTTGGCAGAGGCACGCTTCATCCCTTCAGGCTCGATGCTGCCTGGTTTGCAGATCCAAGATCGTCTGCTTGTCGAGAAGCTCAGCTATCGCGGCCGCAAACCGCGGCGGGGAGAAATCGTTGTGTTCAATTCCCCCTATGCCTTTGATCCTGCACTGCGCTCAACAACGTCACCCCCGCCTTTTCAATGCGTTCTCGCCAATATCCCTTTGGTTGGGTTGATTCCCGGCGTCAGTCATTCGGCTTGTGATGCCTACATCAAACGCGTTGTGGCTGTAGCGGGTGATCAGGTGGTGGTGAACCCTCGAGGAGAGGTGCGTGTGAACGGTGTTGATCTCAACGAACCGTATGTGACCAATTACTGCGCTCTCGATAAGCGGGGCATGAGCCTTTGTCGCACCCTTAATGCCACGGTCCCGCAGGGACGTGTCCTGGTTCTTGGTGACAACCGCAGTAACAGCTGGGATGGGCGCTACTGGCCAGGGGGGGCCTTCCTTCCTGAAGATCAGATTATTGGTCGAGCGGTCTGGCGCTTCTGGCCATTCAATCGGCTTGGTGAGTTGGGATCCTGAGTCCACAACTCACCACTTGCCCTCGCATGCGGACGCCGATCCAAGGCTGATTGGCAGCTTTGGGGGCGTGGGGAGCGTCACGGGTTTGATCCCATGTTTGGTCAGGATCAAAAAGCAACCAGCGGTTGCTTCCGATGCTCAGTCGTTCTTCGTCCTGTCCAAGCAACCGTGCCGGACCGAAACTGAGTGCTTGCCAGAGTTGGTTCACACTCCATCCCAAATTGACCACGAGATGTTGCCAGAGAGTTGGCAGCACTAAGTGGTGACCAGATAAGCCTTTTGGACGTTGATCGGGAGGCAAAAGACACTCCTCATCGTCGAGAGGAATGCCATGGACAGCAACGGCGTTGATCTTTCCTTCTCCTAAGGCCTGAATTAAGGCCAGGCGATCACGTTGTCCACCAATGGAAGGGGTGACAAACCAATAGGACTTTTCAGCTGTTTGGCTGGAACGATCCTGCAGGAGATGCCACCAGCTCACAGTGGCCAGAGGGGATGACGTTGTCTGGCTGAGCATCTTCACTCCATCTGCAGTGGAGAGATTCATGAGCACAAGCTTGCGATTGCTGTGGCGTCGTTGCAGTTCCAGGAGTTGCCCCAAGGGCAGCGTTTCGCTGATGGTTGGATCGGCAGGCCATCCGGCTCGTAGTGTTTCCACACCTTCCCGGATCATTCCGTCTCCGCGCAGATTGGAGTCGTGGGGTGCAATCAACACAGGGGCTCCAGCCATTTCGCCGAGCAGTAGAGCGCGGTCGATGAGGTTGGTAGGCGGCATTTGCTCCCCAGCACTGAGACCGATCGCACCTGCGTCGAGCAGATCGGCGTGGCGGCTGAGGCGTTCTCCTTCGCCGCGATGGGTGAAGCTTCCCCATAAATGAATTTTGAGATCGCAATCGCTCGGCTGGAATCCCTTTAAGCGTTCTGGGCTGTCCCGTTCCGATTCACCGTTGGGAAGCAGTGCTAGTTGCCCGTAACCGGCTCGCCCTGCGGCGTTGATGAGGGTTTTGAGCGTCTCTCCGCTTCCTGTGAATGGACTGGGAAGGCTTGAATGTGGATCGACAAGACATGGGGCGAGGAGTTGCTGGGCCCGGTTATGGGCCGAAACACCTCGCTCAGCGGCTCGCTGCCTTGCCTCTTCGCCAAGGGCGATGAGACGATCATCTTCAAAGAGAGCAGCACTTCCTACTTGGAGCGGCTGATTGCTGGCGACTAGAACCTGCACGGGGTCGAGCAGCATCGTCTCAGTCATGGGTTCACAATGCTCCCGCTGCTGTTCGATCGAGAACCCCACCGAGGTGGGACGTGAGATTCAGGCAACTCACCACTGCAGGTTGGCTGGGATCTTCTGGCATGTCGATCACCGTGACGCCACCGTTGCCTTGTTTCACGGACCAAATGTCTTTGGGCGCCAGGCCTAAGAGGTGACACAGGATTGTTTTGTTCACTGCATCATGCGCCACAACTAAGGCTGTCTCTGACGGGTCGAGGCCATTCGCGATGCTGTTCCAACAGTCCACAGAGCGTTTCCATACGTCTTGAATCGTTTCGCCCTCGGGCATTTGCACGGTTTCGGGAGCGTCCTTCCAGGCCTGGAGTAACTCGTCCCAGCCCTGTCTGATTTCTGATTCCAGTTTCCCCTCCCAAAGCCCGTGACCGATTTCCATTAGGCCATCAGTCACGGTGAGAGGGACGCCTGAGTGCGATTTCAAAATCCCCTCAGCGGTTTCTCTTGGGCGAGACATCGAGCTGCTGTAAGCCCGATCCAGAGTCACATCTTCGAGGAAGGAGCGAGCAGCCTCTGCTTGGGCATGGCCGTTGCTGTTGAGAGGGATATCAATCTGTCCCTGGAAACGCCCCTGCCGGTTCCAATCTGTTTCACCGTGGCGGACGAGCACCAGGCGAGCCTTGGTGCCTTTGGCTGGCAGCGCTGGTTCTAAGTGGGCAATACTGTTTAAGCATTCGATCTGTACTTTGTAGCCCTTAGGCCCAGAGGAGAGGTTGAACACCGACAGCGATGCGTTGTCCAGGCGCAGCCGCCTGAAGCCTCCTTGGGGCTCGCCCAGTAACACCAGAATTAAGCAGCGAAGAATGGCGTTGTGCCCCACAACCAGCACGGTGTCGTCACCAGTCACTGGATGCCGATCCATGAGGCCTTTCAAGAACGCCCGCGCCTGAACCATCAACTCGGTAACCGGTTGGTATCGCGTGCCATCAGCGCGGGTGAGCTCTAGCGCTTCTGGTCGTTGCCGCCAGGTGGCGTAGCCCTCTGGATCCTTGATCGCCCGTTCAGAGGCGGTCAGTCCGCTCCAGGGCTCAAGATCAATCTCCAGCAGTCCGTCATCTAGGACGGGGGTCAGCCCGTCTTCACGCACGCTCAGCACTCCGGCTGTGGTGCTGGCAGCACGTTGAAGAGGTGAGCTGTAGGCAGCATCAATCGGCACGTCGGCCAAGGCCACGCCCATGCGTCGCGCTTGGTCTTCGCCGGTCGCTGTGAGTGTTGATAGGTCATTACGCCCCTGGATGCGGCGCTCAACGTTGAAGCTGCTCAGGCCGTGGCGGATCAGGAGGAGACGCAGTGACACCGCAACAAAGGGGAAAGGCGCGGCCATCGTATGGGCGCACGGTCCAATCTCACGCCGAAATGGTCAAAATCGGTCGTTGGTAGCCCTTCGCCGGAGAGAATCGTTTGTAGTTGCTCATCGTCTGTTGACCAGCCCGCCGAACGGACGTTCAAACGCAGTGCCCAAGTGGAAAGTCCTTTTGGCTGTCGTTTCGATGGTGCTGGCTTGCAGCGTTTGGTTCCTCGGCTTGATGGACAGCCTCGGGCGCCCATCTGTGGCTCCCGCTTTGTCTTTGGAGCAGCAAGAGCTGGCGTTGTTGGCGGAGCCCGCGTTGACGCCATCGCTCAAACCTCTGCTGATTGGCCAAGATCCCGCCCAGAGCTTGCTTGAAACGCTGAGAGAGACCCCTCTCGACAGCCTCAATGATCGCCAAACCCTGTTGTTTGCATCGTTAGAAAACGATCCAGGGCGTCGCAAGACCTTGCTGGAGACTCCACTTCAGACCCCAAATCTTCGGACGCTTCAGGAAACTCTGGCCACCGAGCCACGTTCCCTTGACCTCTCCTCTCAGGAGCAAGCGCTGTTGTCTGACAACAGTCCTGATCCCTTAACCCGGCGTCTGGTGTGTCAAGCACTGGGAGGGGCACAGTCCGATTGCGTTGACAGCTCTGCAGCCAAGGCCGCGGCTCGACGTCTTGTTCTGAGCGAGCTGATGCCGCTCGGAGCGTTGTTGTTGGGTTCTCTTCTGCTGGTTCGTCAGCTTTGGTTGCTTCTGCGCCGCAAGCAATCCTCCTGGCCTGAACTGCAAGCTCCTCCCCTTGGTTTGGTTGACATGGTGCTGCTGATCGCTGGCGGTTTTGTGGTGCTGGGCGAGGTGCTGGTCCCACTTCTTGTGACTCCTCTTTCAGCCTTGGTGGCTCGGAGCATTGCGGCGCCACTCAACCAGTCGGTGGCTGTGCTGATTGGCTATTGCGCTCTAGCGACACCACCGTTGCTCATCCTCAAAAGTCAGCTGGATGGACTAGATCAACGCTTGCTCCCTGCAGGTGGTTGGCTGCAGTGGCGCGTGAGACCGTGGTGGACGGCACTGTTTCAGGGCGGTCGCGCCTGGTTGATGGTGATGCCGCCTGTGGTGTTGACCGGTTGGCTGATGAGTCGCGTCATCGGCGATCAGGGAGGCAGTAATCCATTGCTGGAAATGGTGCTGAACGGCAGAGATCCGTTGGCCTTGTTACTGCTAGCCATCACCGCGGTTGTGCTAGCCCCGCTGTTTGAAGAAACAGTGTTCCGTGGGGTGTTGTTGCCCGTTTTAGGACGCTCATTCGGGCGGGGTTGGAGCGTCTTCGGCAGCGCCCTTGTGTTTGCGGTTGCTCACCTCAGCATTGGTGAATTACTTCCTTTGTTGGTTCTTGGTTTGGGGATGGCATTGCTGCGTTTGAGCAGTGGTCGGCTCCTTCCTTGTGTGGTGATGCATGCTCTCTGGAACGGTGTCACCTTCCTGAATCTTGTCTTGCTCGGAAGTTGAGTTGATTTCCCTGATGCTGTAAGACATTTCAGCCTTGCGGGCGGGGCATACGGGTGGTTCACTGGCGCATTGCCCTATTCGTTCAACGTGGTCGCGGTTCCCCAAACTCAACCTGCCCCACAGGAACATTCATCGGCCACTGGTGCCTTCGAGCTCATTCAGGGTTCACTGTCCGCCAAGCGTGTTGCCCGCCGCTCTCCCCTGCTTGCTGGTCTTCATCGTGCGGCTGATGGCAGTTTGATTGGCGTGTTCACAGCTGTTCTGGCTCTCAGTGGACTCACGCTTCACTGGCAATACCGATGGACGGTCGCGTTTGAACGCTTGGAGGACACCCGAGCCGTGGGCCACCGACTGACGGAGTCCACAGCCATGCTTGAGCGGTATCTCCTGGATCAAACTCAGACTCCAAATTCGATGGTTCCGACGACCGCTGAAAAATTGGTGTACCTCGAACGTCCCATTGAAGAGGCGTCCGGCGGATCCCACGATCATCTGGCTTTCATTGGCTCCTTGATGGATCGTTCAATTCATCACGGGTATTGAACAGATGCCAGCCAACCGGCAAGGCTCGACCTCTAAGCCGCGTCGTGAACGACGAAGGGTGATTCGTCTTGAGCCGGTGCCCGCCGGTCGCATGAAAGTGGTCTTTGTCCTGCTGTGTGCAGGTTTATTGGGATTGGTCGGGCGTATGGCCTGGCTACAGATTGTTCAAGCCTCTGAATTGGAGGCGCGGGCCCGTGTGGTGCAAACGCAACGCACCAAGCCCCTGGGCAGCCGCCGGCCGATTGTGGATCGCAACGGGAGGCTTGTGGCCTTAGACGAGGAGCGTTATCGACTCTGGGCTCATCCTCGTTACTTCAACTTTCCTGGCGACGAGCCGACGCTCATTCGTGACCGTAAGGAGGTTGCTGCACGTCTATCTCCCTTGTTGGCCCTGTCCTCTGGTGAGCTCAACAAAAGGATGGGAGATAGCGCCTCTGGCATCAAGTTGGCTGAGGGCGTTGACCCTGAAACGGCAACAACAGTTCGTTCCCTAGGAATCAGCGGCATTGATCTCGAGCCCTATCCCTATCGCGTGTATCCGCAAGGCGCTCTCTTTGCCAATGTCGTTGGTTTCCTCAATCAAGAGCGTCAGCCCCAGGCGGGGCTGGAACAGAGTCGTGATGATGACCTGCAGCGTCACGAACAGGCCCGTAGTCTTCGTCGCGGAGCAGACGGAACCCCGTTGCCAGACAACCTGGCGCCGGGCGTGTTTTTCGGGGATGACCTGAGATTGCAGCTCACCTTGGATGCCCGCCTGCAGGAGCTGGCTGCCAAGGCCCTGACGGCACAGGTCAAGACCTGGAAAGCCAAGAAGGGAGTGGCGATCGTGATGGATGTCACCAATGGTGAATTAATGGCGCTGGCCTCAACGCCGACGTATGACGCGAACCGTTACTGGGATTTCAATCCAGAGCGTTTTCGGGAATGGTCTGTTCAAGACCTCTATGAACCTGGATCGACCTTTAAGCCGATCAATTTGGCTTTAGCGCTTCAAGAAGGTGTGATCCAACCCAATGAGACGGTTTACGACAGTGGGACCCTCACGATTGGTGGCTGGCCGATTCGCAACCACGACCGCAAGGGCAATGGCGTCGTGGATTTTGCCACCGTGCTTCAGGTGTCAAGCAATGTCGGCATGGTGCAGGCGATGCGCAAAATGCGTCCCGCTAATTATTGGGACTGGTTAAGTCGACTTGGGCTCGATGCAAAGCCGGACACAGACCTTCCAGGCGCAGTGGCGGGCCAGTTGAAGACCAAGGAACAATTCACCACGCAGCCCATCGAGCCAGCTGCCGCAGCATTCGGTCAAGGCTTCTCGCTGACACCTCTCAAGCTTGTTCAACTGCATGCACTGATCGCGAATGGCGGAAGGCTTGTGAGCCCTCACATCACCCGTGGTTTACGGGCTGGCCATGCATTGGCTCCGAGTGGAGAGCGCATGGGGCAGCCCTTGCTCCGCCCAGAGGTCACGCGCACGGTTCTGAACTGGATGGAATCTGTGGTGGAAAAAGGCAGTGGTAAGGGGGTGCGCACCCCTGGATATCGCATTGGCGGCAAAACAGGCACGGCTCAAAAGGCAGTGAATGGTGTGTATGTCCCTGGGGCTCTGATTTGCAGTTTTGTTGCAACGCTTCCGATCGAGGACCCTCGTTATGTCGTGCTGGTGGTGGTTGATGAACCACAAGGGGAGCACGCCTATGGCTCAACTGTGGCTTTGCCTGTGGCTAAATCCATCATTGATGGTCTCCTGGTGATTGAAAAAATCCCACCAAGTGGTCGGGTTAAATCTGCACAAACGGACAAATCTCCCCCTTGAGCTGTCAGTTTGAAAATCGTCGCTACGTTGAATTCATAGAGTTTTAGTGCGCCATGGCCACCCTCCTTGAGCAGCTTTCCGCCATGACCGTGGTGGTGGCCGATACGGGTGATCTTGAAGCGATCAGGCGTTTCACTCCTCGTGATGCGACTACCAATCCCTCCCTGATCCTTGCTGCAGCTCAGATTCCAGCTTACGAGAATCTCATTGATGAAGCCTTGCGTTCGTCCCGCAAGCTTTTAGGAGAGAGCGCTCCGGTGGAGCAAGTGGTGCATGAAGCACTCGATGAAATCAGCGTGATATTCGGAAAGGAAATTCTGAAGATTGTTCCTGGCAGAGTTTCAACGGAGGTTGATGCCCGCTTGAGTTACGACACTGAGGCCACCATTGAAAAAGGTCGGAAACTTATTCGTCTCTACAACGATTCGGGAATCAGTAATGACCGCGTCTTGATCAAAATTGCCTCCACTTGGGAGGGAATCAAAGCGGCTGAAGTTCTTGAGAAGGATGGAATTCATTGCAACCTCACCCTGTTGTTTGGCTTCTCTCAGGCTGTGGCCTGCGCCGAAGCAAGCGTCACGTTGATCTCGCCCTTTGTTGGTCGCATTCTTGATTGGTTCAAGGCAGACACAGGGCGCGATTCTTATCCAGGTCCTGAAGATCCTGGTGTGATTTCAGTGACCAGTATCTTCAACTACTTCAAGACATACGGCTACAAAACTGAAATCATGGGAGCCAGCTTCCGCAATCTCGATGAGATCACTGAGCTTGCAGGTTGTGATCTTCTTACCATTTCACCGAAATTGCTGGATCAATTGCGCAGTAGCGATGCTTCGCTGATTCGCAAGTTAGATCCTGCGAACCTCGCTCCTGTTGCAGAGCAAATGCACGTGGATCAGGAGCACTTCATCTCAATGATGGCTGAGGATCGAATGGCCACTGACAAGCTCAGTGAAGGCATCAAAGGTTTCAGCAAAGCGATCGAAACTCTCGAGCAGCAACTTGCTCACCGTTTGGCTCAGATCGAGGGTGGCTCTGCGTTCAGCCATGCCGTTCAAGAGATTTTTCTGTTGAACGATTTCAACGGCGATGGCTGCATCACCCGCGATGAATGGTTGGGAAGTGATGCGGTTTTTGATGCCTTAGATCAGGATCATGACGGTCGTTTGACACCAGACGATGTGCGCTTAGGTTTCGGTGGCGCTTTGTCCCTGACCGCCGTTTGATCGAGCTGGGTTAAGGCTTTAAACAGCAAGCACGCCCTCGCTCTTTGGAGTGAAGGCGTTCTATTGCAGTGGCTTGCAACAGCGGCTCGCTGAGTCCGTATTCAATCGTTAGGGTCAATCTCCGGGCATCTAGGGGGGTCTTCTGCGTTGGCGCTCCAGCTTGTCTGGTTCAAGCGAGACCTCCGGGTGAGAGATCACCAACCCTTGCAGCAGGCCTTGCTCAGGGGTCCAGTGCTGCCTCTATATGTCGTTGAGCCCGAGTTGTGGCAGCAGCAAGATGTCTCTGAGCGGCAGTGGTTGTTTTGCCGAGAGTCGTTGCTGGATTTGCGCTTCGCTCTGGCTGAGCTAGGCCAACCGCTGCTGGTGCGCAGTGGTGATGTGTTGGACGTGTTTGAGCGTGCCCATCGTCAATTTGGTTTTGATGGGCTTTGGAGCCATGAAGAAACTGGAAATGGTTGGACGTATCAGCGTGACCAACGCGTGGCTCTCTGGTGCCGGCAGCACGGCATCGCTTGGAAGGAGATTCCCCAATTTGGCGTGATCCGCCGGCTGCGGTCGCGCAATCGTTGGGCTAAACGCTGGGAAGCGCAGATGGCTGAGCTGATCACCCCTTCCCCGATGGGACTGCCATCGATCGAGGGGATCGATGCCGGCACTATCCCTGCCCGCCCCCATCAGGAGCTGGCACCCGATCCATGTCCGCATCGTCAAAGCGGTGGTCGTTCGATGGCATTGCTGGAGCTGGACGATTTTCTTGAACATCGCGCGCCCGGCTACGCACGCTCCATCTCCAGCCCCAACACCGCGTTCACCGGTTGTTCTCGCCTCTCCGCTTATCTCACCTGGGGGTGTCTCTCGATGCGAGAGGTGATCCAAACAAGCCGTGGCTTCAGCGGCCGTGGAATTAGCAGTTTTGAGTCACGCCTGCATTGGCATTGCCACTTCATCCAAAAGCTTGAAACCCAGCCAGCGATTGAATTCGAAGATTTTCATCCGTTCATGCGCGGGGTGCGCTGCGCGGATGATGAGCGACTCGCCGCCTGGGCGGAGGGACGCACTGGAGTTCCTTTCGTCGATGCCTGCATGCGCGCATTGCGGGCCCACGGTTGGATCAACTTCAGGATGCGAGCGATGTTGATGTCATTTGCCAGCTACCACCTCTGGTTGCCGTGGCGGGATAGCGGACTTCATTTAGCGCGACAGTTTGTGGACTATGAGCCCGGAATCCATTGGAGCCAGTGCCAGATGCAGTCAGGCAGCACAGCCATCAATGCTGTGCGGGTTTACAACCCGATCAAGCAGGGGCAAGACCATGACTTGAAGGGCGAATTCATTCGCACTTGGCTGCCTGAACTCCAGCTGGTTCCAGATGTCTACGTGCATGAGCCCTGGAAGTTGTCGATGGCAGCGCAACGACAAGCAGGACTCATGCTTGGAGTGGACTATCCCCTGCCCGTGGTGGAACCTGCGCTTGCGGCCAGGGAGGCGAAGCAGAGGATTTGGGCGATCAGGGAGCGCTCTGGGTTTTCTGCCATTGCCGATGGAATTCATCAGCGCCATGGGTCGAGACGTTCAGGCTTAGCGCCCACGGGCCAGGGTCGCCGTCGACGACGGCGTAACCCTGCGCCTGATGATTCCCAACAGCTCACCCTTGATCTCTAACCCCTTTGCAGCATCAAGCGGCGGATGACCCTCTGGGCGATGTCCCCGTATCCCATCTCACCAGAGAGAATTTGGGCAATGCGCTGCGGCGCAGTGGGGCGCTTGATTCCGAGTTGATAGCCCACTTTCGGAAAGCGATAAAACACTTGGGCAATGCGACGACCCCAAGCCATCGAATCACCCCAGCGTTCGCGCATGCGTTTTGTGTAGTTGGAAAGGTCAGGCTGAGTCCCGTTGAGCCATGAATCGAGACTTGCTGCTGCTTCGCAGCCGCTCATCAGCGATGGCCTGAGGCCTTCGGCAAGAAAGGGGTCGCAGAGCGATGCGGCATCACCTACCGCCACGATCCCTTTGCTGTGGAGGGGTGTGTGCCCATTCCAAACTCTTAAATCCGCGTTTTGTCGCAGCCCGTCTGTGGAGGAAAACCCCAGATCCGGTAGGAGTTGTTTGAGCACGGCGTCCGCATCACTGACCCGACGTCCAATAAACGTGCCCACTCCCACATTGATGCCGTTTGCCAGTGGAAACGCCCAGGCGAAACCATGGTGGACGAGCCCAAATTCAAACCTGGCTGTACCAGGTTGCAAGGTTCCCATTCCTTCGAGGCGAACAGAAAGCGTCTTGGCCATGTGCAGAGATCGAGGGCCGATCCCCAAGCGTGTTGGCCAGGGAGAACCTGAGCCATCAGCCAGAACTACGGCTCTGGCCTCGATCACCTCCCCGTCCTTGCTGCGTACAAGCCAATGGCTTTCATCCTGTTGAAGGTCCTCGACCTCGAAGGGCCGCCGCAGCTCTGCCCCTAAAGCAATCGCTTGCTCCAACAAGAGTGCATCGAGCCGCTCACGCTTGACGATCCAGAAGGGTGCAGAGCCTGGAAGCTCAGCGACCACAGGATCAGTGAGACACCAGCTGAAATCCACCTGTTGGATGACGTCATCAACGGCTGGTTGCAAGTTGAAGGGGAACCACTGCTGAACGGAGGCCGCCATCCCACCACCGCATGGTTTGACCCTCTCTGATCGCTCGCGTTCAAGGACGGTGACGCGATGTCCTAATCGGGCGAGATGAAAGGCTGCGCTGGAGCCGGCTGCACCGGCCCCGATGACAGCAACGTCAGTGCTGCTCAAACCTTGAGGATTTCAACCTCTTTATTTGCTAAATGTTTTTCAAGTTCTGCGATGAAACGATCGGTTGTTTTCTGAATTTGATCTTGCTCATCTCGGCTTTGATCCTCTGAAAGATCTCCCTCCTTCTCTTGTTTCTTGATTTTGTCGATGGCGTCACGTCGCACGCTGCGCAATGCCACCTTGCCCTCCTCTGAATACTTTGCGGCAAGTTTGCAGAACTCTTTTCGGCGCTCTTCTGTGAGCGGTGGCACATTGATGCGAATGACCTTGCCATCGTTGTTGGGCGTGAATCCCAAGTCACTGGTGGCAATTGCTTTTTCGATCAGCGTCAGGGATCCCATATCGAAGGGTTGAACGGCAATCGTTTGCGAATCGGGAGTGGAGAGACTGGCGAGTGATTTCAGGGGTGTGTCAGCGCCGTAGTACTCGACATTGATTCGATCCAATAACGAGGGATTGGCGCGTCCCGTGCGGATGGTGTTGAAGTTGCGCTGGGTGGCTTCCACCGACTTGCGCATGTTGGCTTCGAGATCGGAGTTCGACATGACGATGACTAGTTGCTGATACGAGAACCGATGGGCTCACCGGCCACGGCTCTGCCGATGTTGCCAGGTTCAAACAAATTGAAGACAACAATCGGGATGTTGTTGTCTTTGCAAAGAGCGATGGCAGTGCTATCCATCACGGCAAGTTCTCCGCTGAGCACCTGTTGGAAGGTCAAAGAGTCGTAGCGGACGGCATCCGGGAATTGATGCGGATCTTTGTCATACACACCGTCAACCTTGGTGGCTTTGAACACCACATCAGCGCTGATTTCGGCTGCGCGTAAAGCAGCCGTGGTGTCGGTGGTGAAGAACGGATTGCCACAACCTGCTCCAAACACGACCACCCTGCCCTTCTCTAGATGTCGCATCGCGCGCCTGCGGATGTAAGGCTCAGCCACTTCTTGCATTTCAATAGCGGTCTGGACTCGGGTGGCAATGCCGGCTCGCTCAAGTCCGTCCTGCAGGGTGATGGCATTCATCACCGTGGCGAGCATGCCGACGTAGTCGGCGGTGGCGCGATCCATTCCTGCGGCTGAACCTTTCAGCCCTCTGAAAATGTTCCCGCCGCCGACGACAATCGCCAATTGCGTGCCAGTGGCTACAACTTTGGCAACATCTGCAGCGATGGCCGAAACAATTTCTGGATCAATTCCGTAGCCCTGATTGCCCATCAGCGCTTCACCGCTGAGCTTCAGGAGGGCACGCGCGTAGGCCATTCAATATCCTTATCTTTAGGACAGTAGCAAGGCTGTTCTTGGGAGTTCGCGAAAGCTGATACCTCTCTGATGTTGCCCTGTCGCATCGGTGCGCAAGGCAGCCTGATCGCTGGGATGCAGCGATCAGAACACGGTCTCTTCAGAACTCAATGCCTTGCTGTGCTTTGACCCCTTGTTCCCGGAAGGGGTGCTTGATGAGGGACATTTCCGTGACCAAATCGGCTCTTTGGATCAGCCCTTCCGGAGCTCCCCTGCCAGTGAGGGCGACGTGCGTAAGTTCAGGCCGCTCATCAAGGCCTTGCAGGACTTGATCCAGTTCGAGATAGCCAAGTTTTAACGCCACATTCACTTCGTCCAGCACGACAAGTTTTTGTTTGGGGTCTCTGAGGTAAGCGAGCGAGGTATCCCAAGCTGCTTGCACCAGCTGACGATCACGCTCACGATCTTGGGTTTCCCAGGTGAAACCCTCTCCGAGTGCATGCCAACTCAAGGCGTCTCCAAAGGCTTTGAGTGCTTTGGCTTCTCCAGGCTCCCAACCTCCTTTGATGAATTGGACAACGGCAACCTGGTGTCCGTGACCCAGGGTCCGCAAGGCCAAGCCAAGAGACGCAGTGGTCTTTCCCTTGCCGTGGCCGGTGAAGACCAAGACCAATCCCTTTTCAATACGTCTCTCTGAGACCCGTTGTCGCTGCACGTCCTGACGGCGTGCCATGCGCTTTCGGTATGCATCGGCGTCTTTCTCTGGGGCTAAATCGCCTCCCATGCCAAGAGATTCGGCCGATCGGTCCAACGATGATGGGTCCGCAGGCGATGGCTTTCCGGCTGACGTTTGATCCGAGCTCATGACATCTCCCCAGTTGCCTCCAGCATGCCGCTGGAGGGGCAGCGCGCTGTGATGCGCTGGAGAGCAGACCCGGCCAGAACAGCCTGCTCAACAGTGGTGAAGCCGATCTCCTGCAATTGCTTGGGGATGTTGTCCTCAAGCAAAGCAATCGCAGTTTCTGTCTCAAACAATGCGCAGAACAGTTGTTGGGGGAGTTGCAGGAGAGGACCAGCAGGGTGGAGATCAACAACAACGAGCCAGCCACCTGGTTTCAGCAATCTCAAACAGGACAACAACACTTGATGCCGCTCGGCTCGAGGAAATTCATGCAGCGCAAGGCTGATTTGAATGGCATCAAAGCTGGCTGGCGCACAGGGCGGATCTTCTGCCAGCCCCTCAATGCAAGTGAGGAGTGGATGACGGGTTGCGGCGAGTTCCAGAACCTTGGGTGAGACATCAAGACCGGTGACCTGAAACCCTGCTTCGATCCATGGCGCTGCCGCTTCTCCCGAACCGCAGCAAAAGTCGAGCACCTTGGCCCCCCTTGGCAGAACAGGATCGAGCGCTAAAAGCCCAAGGCTGCGCAGTTGATCGACACCTCCAACACTCAGTGCAGAGATCCCTGTGACGGTGTCATAGATCCAACGATGGCGGTAGGCCAGTTGGCGAAGAGGTGATGTCATCAGGCTTCTCTCCTGGCTAATGCTGCATCGACGGCCTGTTGCTGATCTCGCCTGGTGATCCAGTGGTGATAGGTGCGGGTATGAATCGCCACGGAATGTCCCATCATCCTGGCGGCCACGGTATCGGGAAGTCCGATGTGGATGGTGCGAACGGCCCAGGCATGGCGAAGGTCGTAGGGCGTGAGGGGAACGTCGTACCTCCTGAACTGCTCTGCAACCCGCCGTCCGACTTGTTGGAGTGTGGTGTGGCGGAGATCGGTGCAAACCGGAGGGAGGGCCGCGGCGTTCGAGGCGAGATGCGTCAAGTTGAAGCGATCCACCCATTCCGGATGGAAGGGCCAAACCTGATGCTCACCGGTTTTGGTGGTGGGAAGAACGCGGATGACCCTGTCTCCTCCATCCGCTAACGCCGAAACATCCGTGAAAAACACTTCATGGTTGCGCAGCCCATAGGTGGCCATCAGTCCGTAAACAAGTCGCCAACCCGGATTAGGAATGCGCAGCATGGCCTCCAAAATTTGCGGATCGCTGGGTAACTGCCTAAAACGAGCGCGGTGCAGGCCGTATCCCCCCGCCTCTGCACGCCATGCATCCGGAAGGGGCAGGTTTTGATGACGGGCGAGTGCCCCTAGGGCAGTGGAACACTGTTGGCGGCTTCGGCTTCCATCGGGATAGCTGTTCAGCGTCAGCAGTAATAAGTCAGGAGTGAGCAACGAGTGTTGTTCAAGAGCCAAGGCCTTAAGGCGGCGCAGGTAGGGCTGGTACGCCCCGCTCCAAGTGGTGCGGCTACCAGCTGGGGAGCGACGACGACGGGGGTCGGCAAAGAATGCTGTCTTGAACGTCTCCAGATCGCGATCCAGGGGGTGGGTCACTGAGGTTGATTCGCCTTGTGGAGTGTTGTATTGCTGAATTTTTTGCTTCGGTAACCACTGGTCCCATGCAAAAAGTTGTCGCTGTAATTGCAGCTCCACAAGCTGCACGATGCGCTGAGCCTCTTTCAACCCATTCAGGTCGGCCAGGAGTCCAAGACTCAGGCGCTGGGTTTTCCATTGGTTGGGTTGCTGACGGCATGGCAGCCGTCCACGCAGATTGAGTTTTTGCCCTCGTCGCTCCACACGAAGACCACAGCCCTGCTCGGCCAAGGCCGTATTGGCGGCCACGATCGCGGTGTTGAAGTTCATGACCCTGTAAAGACAGCGTCACCATGACGTTGATGGGAGTTACGCTCAACCCCTTAGGACAAAGAAACTTCCATGGCTCGGGTTGGCATTCTTCTGCTCAATCTGGGTGGTCCAGAACGGATTCAGGATGTTGGCCCCTTTCTGTACAACCTGTTTGCAGATCCAGAAATTATTCGGCTGCCCAATCCGATCCTGCAAAAACCCCTGGCTTGGTTGATCAGCACGTTGCGTAGTAGTAAGTCGCAGGAGGCGTATCGCTCAATTGGAGGAGGCTCGCCTCTTCGCCGAATCACTGAGCAGCAAGCAAGAGAGCTCCAGAGTCTTCTGCGCCAGCGTGGGGTGGACGCCACCAGCTATGTGGCGATGCGCTATTGGCACCCGTTTACTGAGTCGGCCGTGGCTGACATCAAGGCTGACGGCATTGATGAAGTTGTCGTTCTTCCCCTCTATCCCCATTTTTCGATTAGTACCAGCGGCTCGAGCTTCCGCGAGCTCCAACGCCTTCGGCAAATGGACGAACGCTTTGAGGCGTTGCCTTTGCGCTGTATTCGCAGTTGGTACGACCATCCAGGCTATGTGCGCTCGATGGCAGAACTCATCGCCGAACAAGTTCGCGCCAGTGACGACGTCGAAAAAGCCCATATCTTTTTCAGTGCCCATGGCGTGCCGAAGAGCTATGTGGAAGAGGCCGGCGATCCCTATCAGCAGGAGATTCAAGCTTGCGCGGCTCTGATTATGGCTGAATTGGAGACCATTGTTGGCCACTCCAATCCCCATACCCTGGCCTATCAGAGCCGAGTTGGGCCGGTGGAATGGCTGAAGCCCTATACCGAGGAGGCCCTCGAAGAACTCGGCCGGGCGAAGACGCAAGATCTAGTGGTGGTCCCCATCAGCTTTGTGAGTGAGCACATTGAAACGCTCGAGGAAATTGACATCGAATACCGCGAACTCGCCACTGAATCAGGTGTCGTGAATTTCCGACGCGTTAGGGCTCTGGACACCTACCCGCCCTTTATTGCTGGATTGGCTGATTTAGTCGTGGCCAGCCTTGAGGGCCCTGAAGTGAATCTCGACCAGGCGGCCGAACTTCCCACCACCGTGAAGCTCTATCCCCAGGAGAAGTGGGAGTGGGGTTGGAATAACAGCTCTGAAGTGTGGAATGGACGCTTGGCCATGATTGGTTTTTCCGCCTTCCTTCTCGAGCTGATCAGCGGCCATGGCCCACTGCATGCTGTTGGTTTGCTTTAAACAGTGCCAATCGGCGAGATGGCCACTTAATCTTTAGGGTCAGATCCTTATGAGGCAGCCGTGACCCTGACATCCGTTCCCACGGCCGCGGATGCGTTGGATTGGAACGGTCAACGCCGTATCACCGGCGCCCACGCCTTGATGAATGCCCTCAGGCTCCATGGCGTTGACACCATTTTTGGCTATCCGGGCGGTGCGATCCTGCCGATCTACGACGCTCTGCACATCGCCGAAAGCGAAGGCTGGCTAAAGCACATTTTGGTGCGTCATGAGCAGGGTGGCACTCATGCTGCGGATGCCTATGCTCGTGCCACTGGTCGGGTTGGCGTCTGTTTTGGAACGTCTGGCCCTGGTGCCACCAACCTGGTCACGGGCATTGCCACGGCCCAAATGGATTCTGTCCCAATGGTGGTCATCACAGGGCAAGTCCCTAGACCTGCGATCGGGACTGATGCTTTTCAGGAAACAGATATTTTTGGCATTACGTTGCCAATCGTGAAACACTCCTGGGTGGTTCGTGACCCAGCCGATCTCGCTTCCGTGGTGGCTCAAGCGTTCCTGATCGCCTCATCAGGACGCCCTGGGCCAGTGTTGATAGATATCCCTAAAGATGTAGGTCAAGAAGAATTCGATTACATCCCAGTTCAACCAGGATCGATCCAACCGCCTGGGTTCAGGCAGCCTGCTAAGCCTGCGGTTCACGCGGTTACTGATGCTCTTGCCTTGATTCGTGAGTCGAGCCGTCCTCTCTTTTACGTCGGAGGTGGTGCAGTAAGCGCAGGTGCCCATGACAGCCTCCAAGTCTTGGCTGAGCGCTTCCAGATCCCTGTGACCACCACGTTGATGGGGAAGGGAGCTTTTGATGAGAATCATCCACTCGCCTTAGGCATGCTTGGGATGCATGGAACGGCGTATGCCAACTTCGCAGTCACAGACTGCGATCTGTTGATCGCTGTTGGTGCTCGTTTTGATGACCGTGTGACGGGCAAGCTCGACACGTTTGCTCCCAAGGCCAAGGTCATTCATTTTGAGATTGACCCTGCGGAGGTTGGTAAAAACCGACGCCCAGATGTGGTCGTGCTGGGTGATTTGGGTTTAAGTCTTGCTCAACTTGTTGATCAGAGTCTCCAGCATTCCGCCGAGTTGACGACCTCGTCTTGGCTGGAACAAATCAAGACTTGGAAGACGCTTTACCCGCTCACCATCCCTGCCAAGGAAGGAGCGATCTTTCCGCAAGAAGTGCTGTTGGCTGTCCGTGATCTGGCCAGTGACGCCATCATCACGACCGATGTAGGCCAACATCAGATGTGGGCTGCGCAGTACTTGCGAAACGGGCCGCGTTGTTGGATCAGCAGCGCGGGATTGGGAACCATGGGATTTGGAATGCCAGCGGCTCTCGGGGCTCAGGTGGCGTTCCCGGATCAGAAAGTGGTTTGCATTGCTGGTGATGCAAGCATCCTGATGAACATTCAGGAACTCGGAACCCTTGCTCAGTATTCACTTCCTGTGAAAGTTGTGATTGTGAATAACCACTGGCAGGGAATGGTTCGGCAGTGGCAGGAAAGCTTTTATGACGAGCGATATTCAGCATCCGACATGCTCAAAGGCATGCCTGATTTCAGTGCATTAGCCAGGGCTTTTGGTGTTGATGGAGTCAAGATCACCGAACGAGATGATCTGCACAGCAAGCTCAGTGAAGCGTTTGAGTCACCTCGTCCGACCCTGATTGATGTTCACGTTAGACGCGGTGAGAATTGTTATCCAATGGTTCCACCAGGAGCCAGTAATGCGCAGATGGTTGGTCTTCCCTCCCATCCTGAGTTGGCCCAGGATTCAAGATGAACTTGTCCGGACTGTTTCAGAATCACAGCCAGCGATCATCATTTTTGCCCCGTTTGCGCAGCGGAGCTCTCATCCGTTTTTGTTCCAGTCTGCTGATTCTGTTGGTCGTGATGTTGGCTTCACCATTGCCATCCATGGCAGCAGAAGTGTTGCAAGTGCGTTCGTCCACTCTTCTTCAGATTGGAGATCGCAACCGCAATTACAGCGTTCGTTTGGCTTGTGTCGCAGTCGATCCTGCCAATGAACAAGCTGCTGTTGATCTTTTAAAAAAAGCAGTGCCTCGACGCAAACGGGTGAACCTTCGTCCAGAGGGAAATGAAGATGGTGTTCTGATTGCCCGCGTTACCCCTCTAGATACCGATCAGGATCTTGGACTTTCATTGGTGACCACTGGTTTAGCCACGCAAAGTTGTAGCGAAGGCTGAAATGGAAAAAAATCGCTTCGCAGCCGGCATCGTGATGGTGCCCTGTTTGCTTCTATCAGCTGCTTTTTTTAGTACAGCGGTCTGGGGTGATGTGCCAGGAGAGAATCAATCTCTCGCCCTAGGACTTGGCGGGTTGCTGTTGGCTGCAGGTTTGCTTGCCCTGTTGATCCCATCAACAAATCCTGAGACAAAAGAGGACGAAACGGATCCATCTTCCTAAGTTTTGAAAAAGAGCCGTTCTCTCATGCCCCCTACGCAGTCGGGGCCTAACCATGACAGGAGCCTTTAAAGCCGGTGTTGCGTCTTAGTGAACTCCGTCTTCCTTTGGATCACGGCCCTGATGATCTGGAGCAAGCGGTTCTGCGTTGCCTGAAGATTCCACCGGCTCGGCTGCTGCATTCTCAGTTGGTGAAGCGGAGTGTTGATGCCCGTCGCCGCGATCGCATTCAGCTGATTTATTCCGTGGATGTAGCAGTGGATGGAGAAGCAGAGCTGTTGCGGCGCAGGCACGGCGATCGAAGAATTCGTCTAACCCCAAACACCCACTATCGATATGTCGCTCAGGCTCCTGAGGGGATCGGCGGGGACTCCGAGCAGCGGCCTGTGGTGGTCGGAGCTGGTCCCTGTGGTTATTTTGCCGCTCTCCTTCTGGCTCAGATGGGGTTTCGTCCGTTGTTGCTGGAACGGGGACAGCCCGTGAAACAAAGAACGGCCGATACGTTTGGATTTTGGCGCCGAACGGCTGAGTTCAATCCGGAATCCAATGCCCAGTTTGGCGAGGGCGGTGCCGGAACATTCTCGGATGGGAAGCTCTACAGCCAGGTCAGTGATCCTGATCATTACGGCTGCAAAGTCCTGGAAGAACTGGTGGCCTGTGGTGCGAATCGTGAGATTCTCACGCAGCACCGACCCCATATCGGCACCTTCAAACTGGCCACGGTGGTGAGGGGGCTGCGGGCCAAAATCGAGGCGCTCGGTGGGGAGGTTCGTTTCAGCAGTCGAGTGGATCAGCTCTTGCTGGAACCCTGCGCTGGATCTCATCCTTCAGGTAAGTCCCAGCAAGTGGTTGGCCTGTGCTTGTCGGATGGGACTTCATTGCCCTGCCGTCAAGTGGTGTTCGCTCCAGGGCATTCAGCACGAGACAGCTTCCAGATGCTTCAGGAGGCTGGAGTCGCTCTTGAAGCTAAGCCGTTTGCGGTCGGATTTCGTATTGAACATCCTCAGGCCTTGGTCGATGAAGCTCGCTGGGGGCAGAACGCAGGACATCCACTCCTCGGGGCGGCGGAATACAAGCTCGTTCACCATGCTGAAAATGGCCGTTGTGTTTACAGCTTTTGTATGTGCCCTGGCGGATTGGTGGTTGGAGCAACCTCTGAGAAGGGCCGGGTTGTCACCAATGGCATGAGCCAGCATTCACGCAATGAGCGCAATGCCAACGCAGCATTGGTTGTTCCTGTGGATGAGCAGGACCTGGCGGCCTATGCCGCCTGGCCAGGGGATCCTTTGGCTGGACTTGCGTTCCAGCGTGCGCTGGAACATAAAGCGTTTGTTCTCGGGGGGGCTGATTACAGCGCTCCAGTGCAGCGGCTCCAGGACTTTTTGGCTGGACGGTCCACAACGGAACTTGGTGCAATCGGCGCTTCTTATCAACCTGGTGTGTCACCAAGTGATTTACGTAGCCTTCTCCCGACGCCAATGGTGGCGGCATTGCAAGAGGCTTTGCCTTATTTTGCTCGTCGCATTAAGGGGTATGACCATCCCGATGCGTTGTTAACAGCAGTAGAAACGCGCACATCGTCACCCCTTCGCATTCCTCGAGACGAACAGTTCGAGTCGATCAATACGTTGGGTCTCACGCCTGCTGGCGAAGGGGCTGGCTACGCGGGGGGGATCCTGTCCGCAGCGATTGATGGGATACGAGTAGCAGAGGCCGTGGGCTTGCGGCTGGGTGCCTCACTGTGAGGAGTCCGCAGCTTGACCAACGATTCCGCTCCACTGCACCGCCTTCACCTGATCGCGACGCGAGGAGTGGAACAGGCTCGGCTCTGAAATGGTGCAGAGAGGGCAGAGATTGATCTGTTGCTCTGGTATTCCGCAGCCTTGCAGCTGCTCTCGGGCGGCCAGACGAATATCGAGGCGATACTTGTTGGGGGCTGGATCGGGCAGAAGGATGCCAAGGGCTTCCAATTCGGTGAGCCCTAGAGATCGATCGGAATGGAGAGCTTGTCCTACCTGCTCTGCTACATCGGTCTCGACCTGATAGGACCTCCCACTGACCGCTGGGCCTAGGGCGACAATCAGCTGTTCTGGCTTTGCTCCTCGTGTGGCTAAACGCCTTACTGCAGCAGGAAGAATGCCACTGGCGACCCCTCGCCAGCCTGCATGACAAGCAGCAACGTGGCCGCTGGTGGGGTCTGCAAGAAGAACGGGGGTGCAATCGGCACCGCAAACCCACAGACTTTGGCCACCACGGTCGCTGACTAAACCGTCGGCATCAGGCCAGGGAGAACCGATCGCTTCTTCAGCATTCAGAACTTGGTTTCCGTGAACTTGTTGGGGGCGATGGACACTCACTCCCGCAGATAGATAGGCCGCTAAGACATCCGGCCCGCGGTTGTCCCAAAGACGGGTGAAAAATCCATGCTCGAAGCCTGCGGACTGCATCGCGTCCGAGGTGAGGTAATAACCGCCGTAGCAGCCCACCCATGTCCAATGTTCAAGAGTGTTGAACAGATTGTCGGGCTGGCGGAACGGATCGGCAGTAGCAGTCATGGTTCTGCTTGATTCCGCAGCATCCAAAACCCTTCAAAACGCTCAGCATCTGGTGAGGTTTGAACAGCGATGAACTGCAACCCGTCAGCGTGCTCAGAAGCCTGTGTCAACAGTGCTGAAACGTGCGTGGCTTCCTCGGCGCTGAGATCGCTCACGAGCCAGCAGTCATCCTGACCAGCCTCCAGGAGAAGTTGGGTGCCGCTCACCCTGAGGCGAACAGGTTCAATCCCACCAAGGAGACCAGCCAGGGCTAATCCCCTGGTTTTGCTGAACAGGCGTAATCCTGGGATGACTTGGTCATCGTGAATCGTGGTGGGAACGGGGAGCAGGCCTCGGAATCCGATGGGCCATCCGGCGGCTTCTCGCAAGGCTGAAGCGGGAAGTTCGGCCCAATTCCAGCTATCACCCCGAACCGACTCTGGTAGGGGACGAGGAGGCGTGCTGACCGGTACTGGCGGGGGAGCAAGAGGTCCTGCCATATACCCCTCTTCATTGGGGTAGAGATCTTCTTCGCGCTCAGCGATCCAATCGAGCAAGGCGTAGGTGCGACGGCTTGGAACCATCTCGAGACCCAGTTCAGACGCAGCCCTCTGAATCATGGTGCGCATTGAGCTTCTCCACGAACGCAGCTTGCGAGGCACTGACCAGCCTTGCTGTTGGGCAGCCGCAATGGCTTCCGAGAGAGCGTCGGTTAACCAGGTGGAATTCACGCTGCCAGCTGGGCAACGTTTTTCGAAGCGAAAACTTGCAGTCGTTCCTTCGCAGGGGGAGCTGATGATCAGCAGCTCCCAACGTTTTTTGCCATCAGGTTCAAGGATGGGTCTGGAATAGAAATCGAGTTCCCAGTCGCTTAAAAGGATCCCGCTTGAACGTTCACTCGCATCGTTCTGAATCTGTTCGGCGGAGATCATCCAGCTGATTGTTCCTGTTGCTTCAAGACGTTACGAGCCCTATTGGCTCGATCGGTTGCTTCTGCCATCACTTTGTCTTTATCGACAAGTAATTCACCAGGCTGTCCTTCCAGCATTGCGGTATTTAGGGCGATTCGACCGCGACCAGGATCTAAATCCGTAATTAACGCTTTTACAGCGTCGCCTTGATCAAAAATTTCACGCATCGACCGCATGCTGCCTCCGGTAATCGCTGATTGATGCAGAAGTCCGCTGATCCCTCCGAGATCCACGAACAGTCCATAGGGCTTGATGGCCGCCACATGACCTTCCACCAATTGTCCAATCTCTAGTTCTGTGAACCGAGCGGCAGTGGCTGCTCTCTTCTCAGAAAGGACCAATTTTCGCGTTTCAGAATTGACCTCGAGGAAGGCCACACCCAAGGTTTTGCCCACCAAAGCTTCATGGTTTTCACCGTCCTGCAATTGCGAACGGGGGATAAAGCCTCGTAATCCTTCTAAATCGCAGGTCACACCACCACGGTTGAAACCGGTGACTTTGACTTGAGAGACCCTGCCCTCTTTCTCAAGCTGTTTCACCTTGTCCCAGCTCTGACGTAAGGCGAGCGCGCGGCAGCTGATGGTGACCATCCCATCAGCATTTTGTTCGCGCGTCACCAAGACTTCAATTTCGAGCCCCTTGGGGAATCTTTCCTTCAGGTTGGTGATCACTCCGAGACCACATTCGCTCTTGGGCATAAACCCAGGAGCTTTGCCGCCGATGTCGACATAAACACCATCGCTTTCCATCCCGATCACTGTTCCCGTCACCACTTCCCCTGTGGTGCCCACAGGTTCGTTGGCGTCGAGGGCGGCTAAGAAAGCACCTTCATCAAAGTCAAAGTCGTCCACGCTTCGAGTTGAGGTTTGGGCAGGACCTGAACTGGACGTCGAAGACTTTCTCTTCGAATCGGATGGGCCGAGTAGATCGGCCATGCTCATGCCACTGAGCTCGTCGGTCCCAAAGCGAGCATCGTCGTCGTCAACTGCCGATGGCTTAGCCGTCGTGGCTGGGGCTGTTGGAGGTCTAGCCGTTGTGTTCTGAGCTCTTTGCGCAGCCTGCTCTAATTCAACTGCCCGTGCCATCGCCGCGTCTGCGGCCGCCCGTGCTTCTTCCGCCTCACGATGGAGGCGGTCCTGTTCGTCTTTGCGGCTGATATGCATGACCTGCAACGGTTTGCGCGGCGGCTGCGCTGCCGGGATTTGTCCCTTGCTGTCTAGGGAATGTTGGCTTTCTGATCCCGCCATGGGTCTCAATATCCTCGATAAGCCAGTCTGGCAGGAAATGGGAGGCCTGTCGGCTCATGACTGCACAAGCTCACTTGGGTCTTTCAACGACACGGCGCTTGGACAGGCTGAGTTGGCCAGAGGCGGAGAAGGCCTTGCAGCAATCCCGTTCCACCGTGGTTTGGCCGATGGGAGCTTTTGAACAACATGGCCCCCATCTCCCACTTGCCACAGACACCTTGTTTTCTGAGCGGATTCTGTCCTCTGTGCTGTCAGAGCTCGCGCCAAACGCCCCGATTTGGAGTCTTCCCTCACAATCCATCGGGTTCTCTCCAGAGCATTCAGGCTTTCCTGGAACTTTGAGCTTGTCCTCGGGATTGTTGACTCAGCTGATCATCGAGGTGGGCACCCAGTTATCTGCTCAAGGGGTGAAGCGCTTGGTGCTGTTCAACGCCCATGGGGGACAGATTGGATTGCTGCAGGCTGCGGCTAGGGAACTGCGTGCTCAAGCGCCATCGATGGCGATTCTTCCCTGCTTCTTGTGGAGTGGTGTTCCCGGTTTGGATGCGTTGATCCCTGGGGATGAGCTACGGGGCGGATTGCATGCTGCTCAGGCTGAGACAAGTTTGATGCTTGCTCTTGAGCCGCAGTTGGTGGGGGAGGCACGGCCTGTCGATGGTGATCATCGCCAGCCCTCCTCTCTCGCTACTCCTCCGCCTGGCTGGAGTCTTGAAGGAGCGGCTCCTACGGCTTGGTTAACGAGTGACCTAAGTAGCAGTGGAGTGATCGGTGATTCACGTGCCTCCAGCGCCGAATGTGGTGAAGCATTGGAATCTTGCCTTGTGAGCCATTGGGTGAACCTCTTCGGCAGTTTGTTGGCCAGTGATTGGCCCCCTTCTCAGCCTGTTGCGGTTGTCAACTGACCCTTTGAGCACGTCTGTTGAGGAAAACACTGGTTACAGTCGTGAACATTGCTGATAACCGGAAGAGAATCATGCCAACCCTTGACTCCACAGCAGTCGCTGTGCTCGACGAACAGCAGGGTTTGGCAGAGCTACCTGATTTCACGACGGATGCTTACAAAGACGCATACAGCCGGATCAACGCCATCGTGATCGAAGGTGAGCAGGAAGCTCATGACAATTACCTCTCACTTGGAACGCTGATCCCTGATCAGGCTGAGGAACTCGCCAAGTTGGCGAAGATGGAAATGAAGCACATGAAGGGCTTCACCGCCTGCGCAAAAAATCTGGACGTCGTGGCTGATATGCCCTTTGCCCATGAGTTTTTTGCTCCTTTGCATGGCAATTTCCAATCGGCTCTGAAAGAGGGGAAGGTGGTCACCTGTCTGCTCATTCAGGCCCTATTGATTGAGGCCTTCGCCATCTCTGCCTATCACATCTATATCCCTGTTGCTGACCCCTTTGCCCGCAAAATCACTGAGGGAGTCGTCAAGGATGAGTACACCCACCTCAACTACGGCCAAGAGTGGCTGAAGGCCAACTTCGAGGCAAGCCGCGATGAGTTGATGGAAGCCAACAAAGTGAATCTTCCGCTCATTCGCTCAATGCTGGAGCAAGTTGCTGCTGATGCTTCTGTTTTGCATATGGAAAAAGAAGATCTGATCGAAGATTTTTTGATTGCTTACCAGGAAGCTTTGAATGAGATCGGATTTAGCTCCCGCGATATTGCTCGCATGGCGGCAGCAGCACTGGCTATCTAACTGCGTTACGGCTAATGGTGTCGGGGATGGTGGGCGTCAATTTCGCCCCATTACGTTCACCATGAACCCGACCCGTGCTTAGGTGGGTGCTGACTCCATCGACTGATCGGTTGATGTGGTTTAGATCCCTACGTTTAAGTACGACCGTCGGCAGCGCATGTTTGGTCTGATCGGACATTCCACCAGTTTTGAAGCGGCAAGGCGTAAAGCTTTAGAGCTGGGTTTCGATCACATTGCTGAGGGTGATCTTGATGTTTGGTGCAGTGCTCCGCCTCAGTTGGTGGAGCATGTGGAAGTCACGAGCCTGACAGGCAAAACAATTGAAGGGGCTTATATCGACTCGTGCTTTGTGCCAGAGATGCTGAGCCGCTTTAAAACGGCTAGGCGCAAGGTATTGAACGCCATGGAGCTTGCTCAGAAGAAAGGGATCAACATCACCGCTCTGGGCGGTTTTACTTCGATTATTTTTGAGAATTTCAACCTTCTGAAGCATCAAACCATTCGCAGCACCACGCTGGAGTGGGAGCGATTTACGACTGGAAACACCCATACGGCTTGGGTCATCAGTCGACAGGTTGAAATCAATGCTCCTTTGCTTGGTATTGACCTCAGTAAGGCTCGAGTTGCTGTGGTGGGAGCGACGGGAGACATTGGTAGTGCTGTTTGTCGCTGGTTAACCCAGAGGACCGGAATTAAAGAGCTGCTCATGGTCGCTCGTCAGCAGCAACCACTGACCGACCTACGAGAGGAACTGGGGGGCGGACGCATCCTCAGCTTGGATGAAGCGCTCCCAGAGGCTGATGTTGTGGTTTGGGTCGCAAGCATGCCCCGCACGTTGGAAATTGATGCGGATCGCTTGCAAAAACCATGCTTGATGATCGATGGCGGCTACCCCAAAAATCTTGATTCGCGGGTTGCAGGCGAAGGTGGCGTTCACGTCTTGAAGGGAGGCATTGTCGAATTTGCATCAGATATCGGCTGGACGATGATGGAAATTGCTGAGATGGAGAAGCCCCAGCGCCAGATGTTTGCTTGCTTTGCTGAGGCGATTCTTCTGGAGTTTGAGGCTTGTCATACCAACTTCAGCTGGGGTAGGAACAACATCACCCTTGAAAAAATGGATTTCATTGGTGCTGCCTCGATGCGGCATGGTTTCACCACTCTCAACCTTCAGGGGCAGCTTCAGGCTGCCGCTGCCTGACGTTCACAGATCCGGATTTCATGGCACGTCGCCCCCTGCTCGAGTTTGAAAAGCCCCTGATTGAGCTTGAACAGCAGATTGAGCAGATCCGCCAGTTGGCTAGGGACTCAGAAGTTGATGTAAGCCAGCAGTTGCTTCAGCTAGAAACCCTTGCGGCTCGCAGACGCGAGGAGATTTTTCAAAACCTGACTCCAGCGCAGAAAATTCAGGTTGCTCGCCATCCTCATCGTCCGAGCACTCTGGATTTTATTCAGATGTTCTGCGATGACTGGGTTGAGCTCCATGGTGATCGTCGTGGGAGCGACGATCAGGCTTTGGTGGGTGGCCTCGGTCGCATCGGTGATCGCTCAGTGGTGCTTTTGGGCCATCAAAAGGGGCGTGACACCAAGGAAAACGTGGCTCGTAACTTTGGGATGGCAACCCCAGGTGGATATCGCAAGGCGTTGCGATTAATGGAGCATGCCGATCGTTTTGGTCTGCCGATTCTTGCTTTTATCGATACTCCTGGTGCTTATGCGGGCTTGCTGGCTGAAGAACAAGGCCAGGGTGAAGCGATCGCCGTCAACCTCCGTGAGATGTTCCGCTTGAGAGTGCCAATTATTGCCACGGTGATTGGCGAAGGCGGATCTGGTGGTGCACTTGGAATTGGTGTTGCTGACCGGCTGCTGATGTTTGAACACAGCGTTTATACGGTGGCGAGTCCAGAGGCCTGTGCCTCGATCCTTTGGCGTGATGCAGCCAAAGCACCGGAAGCGGCCGCGGCATTGCGAATCACTGGCAAAGACTTACTCAGTCTTGGTGTGGTTGATGAGGTGCTTTCGGAACCGTCGGGTGGAAACAATTGGGCTCCCCTTGAGGCGGGAGCAACGCTGCGGGAAGCCCTCGAACGCAATCTGTCTGAGCTTTTGGCTCTTCCGCCGCAAGAACTACGGGATCAGCGTTACCGAAAGTTTCGGGCGATGGGCCGCTTCATCGAGCCAACTTCGACAAATGCTGATTCAGCTTCTTAGGATTGCTGAGATCGCTGAGGCTCATTGCCCTCTGTATTAATTACCGGAGCATCTCGCGGCATTGGTCGTAGTGCTGCTTTTGCTTTTGCTGAAGCTGGCTGGGATCTCATTCTTTTGTCGCGCAGCGAAGCCTCTCTTCAATCTCTTGCCACTGAATTGGCATCCACAGGTCAACGCATCGTCTACGGAGCTGTTGATCTCACCAAGCCTGAGGAGATTGCTCCAGGGGTGGCAACATTGCTCAGTCAGGGGCTTACACCATCTGTATTGATCAATAACGCTGGTGCTGCTTGGACAGGAGGGCTACTTGAGATGCCCTTGGATCGCTGGAATTGGTTGATGCAGCTCAACCTCACCAGTGTGTTTCAAATGTGCGCTGCTGTGGTTCCTGCCATGCGCCCTGTAGGTGGACTGGTGATCAACATCAGCAGTCATGCTGCTCGAAATGCTTTCCCGAATTGGGGTGCTTATTGCACAGTGAAGGCAGCCTTAGCCAGTTTCACTCGCTGTCTCGCTGAAGAGGAAAGGGCTCACGGGATCCGCGCCTGCACGCTCACCCTCGGTGCTGTGGATACCTCACTTTGGGATTCGCCAACAGTCCAGAGCACGTTCAACCGGCGTGCCATGCTTCCTGCCGAACACGTTGCTGTTACGCTTCTTCATCTTGCGCAACAGCCGTCCACGCAAATCGTTGAAGACCTAACCCTGATGCCAGCTACTGGTGCCTTCTGAAACACCCCTGACATGACTTCTACTATTCCTGCCATCTCCAACGAGACTTTGACTTCACTCAACGCTGGAGTCCAACCCGTTTCTCAGAGAATCCGTCAGCGCCTCGTTGATCAGGGTATTTCTTTCCTTGCGAATGACAACGTTGCGGCCTTCATCGAAACCGGTGAGCTTGATGAGCTCGAGCTCGAGGTTGCTGATCGTGTCAGGGAGCTTCTGCGCAGCCTGGTTATTGACATCGACAATGATCACAACACTGCTGAGACGGCAGAGCGTGTGGCTCGGATGTATCTCCGTGAGGTGTTCAAGGGGCGCTACAACCATCAACCCAAGGTTGCGAGTTTTCCAAACGTCAAGCAACTCGACGAGATTTATACCGTTGGCCCCATAAGCGTTCGCTCTGCTTGCTCCCACCACCTTGTTCCAATCATGGGGAACTGCTGGATCGGAATCAAGCCTGGTGAGCGTGTGATTGGTCTCTCCAAGTTCACCCGTGTGGCTGATTGGGTGTTCTCAAGGCCACATATCCAAGAGGAAGCGGTGATGATTCTCGCCGACGAAATTGAGAGGCTGTGTGCTCCTCAGGGTTTGGGCATCATCATTAAGGCTCAGCACTACTGCATGAAGTGGAGAGGTGTAAAGGAACCGCAAACCAGCATGGTGAATTCAGTGGTTCGTGGTGATTTCCGTCATGACCCCAGCCTTAAGCAAGAATTCTTTGAGCTGGTGCGGCATCAGGAAGCGATGCTCAGCACCTGATTCTCAGACTGAGCTGACGGTGGTCAGTGCAATGGAATCGGCGTTATTGAATCGGACCAATCACGTTGCTGCTCACCCGCTTCACATCTCCATTACTGGTTGCAACAACCATCACGGCCATGACTGATCCACCTCGATCAGCTTGGCTAATTCGATAGGTTTCTTCGCTGAGATCAGACACTAATTTCCAATGCCCATCCCCTTGGCGTTGATACCAGTGAATATGAATGCTGTTGATCTCATCTGCCTGGAGATCAAATTTGGCTTTAAGGAGTTGCCCTTCTCTTGCATCTCCGATCAGGACAAATTTCTTCAGTCCTTCGATGGTTTGTGTGATCCGCCCTTCCATCTGGACGTCTGTTGAGATCTTTTTGTTGAGAACGTTGATTTGTTGTTCAGGATCTGCCGTTAACCCAGGCACGCATTGCAAGCTTCCGTCGTCGAGGCGACACCCTGGAAGCATTCCTTGCGCTTGCGTTGCTGCAGGTAAAAGACTGATCCATGAGAGAAGCAATACAGATGCTGCAGCCCGATAGGCCATGGAAATCGCTTGAATTGATCGCAACTTATTGCCGAAGTGGTCCGTTGTCATGAACGGTTTGAACAAGGGCGCGAACTTTGTTGAGGTCTTTCACTCCTGGTTTCGCTTCAAGACGGCTTGAGGCGTCGAGTCCGTAGGGCGACACAATCCTGAGAAGTTCAGGGACCCATTCGGAGCTGATCCCTCCAGCCAACCACCAGACGGTGTTTGGTTTGAGCTGGTCATGCAAGTGGGTGAACCAGTTTGGGTCCAGACGATGGCCTGTTCCACCAAGTTGATCAGGGCTCCAGGCATCGAGTAATAGGGCGTCGATATGGGGTTCAAAAGAGCTGAGATCACTGAGATCTTGTTCCGTTCGTAGTCTCAGGGCTTTCCACCAGCGCACCGTTGGATGCTGCTGCTTCAGCTGAAGGCAGCGCTCTGGCGTTTCCGATCCATGGAGTTGAACGATGGTTGGTGTCCCCTCTGCTTGAAGCGCGCTTTTTATGGCGTAGTCGCAGGGATCCGCGACAACCCAGACACGCTCGACGTGCGGATACAACTTTTCCAATTCCGTGAAGATGGCACGTCGTAGCGGCTCCTCGACGAAACGGGGGGTTTTGTCCACGCCGATCACGCCGATCGCCTGCACTCCCATGGCAGCGATGGAACAGGCTTGAGAGCGATCGGTGAGCCCACAGATTTTCAGAGCGACAGCCGCGTTGGACATTCGATCGATGAGCTCGAGTGGTTCCTTTCTAGGATTGGACGATCGGGCCACGGCAGTGCCCAACGGAGGAGCCCATGGGCGATGGCTGGCAGCTGATGCGGATTCGCGGCATTCCGCTTCGGGTCCACCCCAGCTGGTTCATCATTTTGGTGTTGTTCACACTTGCTTTTCAGCAACAGGCTGCGGCTCTTCCAGAAGCGTCTAGCTCCCCTGTTCTGAGCTGGTTGTTGGGCTTGTCCACAGCACTCTTGCTGTTTGTTTCGGTGCTGATGCACGAACTGGGCCATTCGCTTGTCGCCCTAAGGGAGGGGGTCAAGGTGAGCAGCATCACGCTTTTCTTGCTTGGTGGCGTTGCTCGCGTGGAACGGGAATGTTCCACGGCGATGGGATCCTTCCGGGTCGCCGCGGCTGGTCCAGCGGTCAGCTTTGTCTTGGCTGGTTTGCTTTTGGCCAGCCAGCAGGCTGCAAACCATGCCAATCCCTTGCTGGGCAATCTTGTTGGTCAGCTTGGTGCTCTTAATTTGGTCTTGGCTTTGTTCAACCTTTTGCCCGGACTGCCTCTCGACGGAGGCTTGATCCTTAAAGCGCTTGTGTGGCAATTCACCGGGAGCCAGCGCCGCGGGGTTCAGGTCGCTACGGCCACGGGGCGGCTTCTCTCGCTGACCGCGATCATGCTCGGGGTGTATATCTTCCTTCGAGGTGGTGGATTTACAGGCCTATGGCTTGTGATGTTGGGTTGGTTCGGCATGGGAGCCTCGCGGTCCCAATCTCAGACCCTGGCTCTCCAGCAGCTCTTGATCAACTTGCACGTAGGCCCTGCTTCCTCCAAGCGTTATCGGGTGCTGGAAGCTGATCAGACTTTGCGCAGCCTTAGCCAAATGCGTTTGAGGGGAGCTGAGTCTGAGACTGATCCACTGCCCGACTGGGTGCTTGTTTGCCGGTCTGGGCGCTGGATTGGATACGTCACCGATCAGCCACTCAAGGATCTCTCCGTTCAGTACTGGGATCGACAGACCGTTGGGGAGCACATGCGACCGCTAGCTGAACTCCCTTCTCTTCAAGAGTCAGCTCCACTTTGGAAAGCCGTTCTTGCACTTGAGCAAAGTGAACATGGCCGATTGCTTGTGACCGGTGCTGCGGGTCTTCCCTCCGGAACTCTGGATCGCAGTGATGTGGGCGAAGCGGTTTTGAAGGGGTTGTCCCTCAAATTGCCGGCTCCCCTTCTCGAAGCCGCTAGGCGCCGAAATGACTATCCCTTTGGCCTACCGCTGCTCCAGGCGGTGACGTCCATGCGTGCCTCCGGATTGTTGGATGAGACCGCTGAATCGTTGAGCTCATAATCAGCAGCTCGTTCCGCTACGAGCTGCTGTTCCCGACCGCTGATTGGCGTCACGCCCCAGGGGAGTCCGGGCCAGAGCTCCGCAATCGCCTCGGTAAGAGCTGCTTCAACACTGGCAGCAGATGGAGCGGTGGACTGCCAGCAAGGAGGAGCTGTTCCAAAGACCTCTTCCCAAAGCTGTTGGGACGGAGCCAAGGGGATTTCACCGTGCTGCAGAAGGTGCCCCCTCTGCCAAAACTGGGCGCTGCCGATGCGTTTATGCCCCGAGCGATCCACGAGATCCGCCGTGGTGGCGCTGGCGAAGCAATCTTGGCTTCCAGCGAGGGCAGGATCATCCCCTGAATGAAGCTCAAGGCCGAGTCGCGCTAATCCAGAGGAGATCCAGGCGTTCACGCGGCGATACGCTTCGCGTCGCTGTCGAGGTGGATCCGGCCAGATCAGGGCGTAGGTGAGGCCACCGCCATGCAGAACTGCCCCACCACCGCTAGGGCGTCGGACCATGTTTAAGCGTCCGTTTCGGACCAGATCGAGCCAATGATTGGACTGCGGTGTCTGGTGGCGCCCGAGTGACAACCAGGACCCTTCCCAGAGATAAAAGCGGAGCACGGGGCCAGGGTTGGTTGTGCTTTGGCAATGTTCCAACAACAGGGCGTCAAAGGCCATATGTTCTGGACCTTGGCCGGCAACAGCTGGGATCAGTCGGCCGAGGGTTCCGAACTCAGACCGGCAGGATGCAGGAATCGACATGGCCGGAATGGAGATTTTGGATTGGCTGCTGGTGGTGCCTCTGGGGCTGCTTGCCGGTGGATTGGCCGGACTGCTGGGAATTGGAGGTGGTTTGATTTTTGCCCCTTTGTTGCTCTGGATGGGATTAACACCGCATCAGGCTTTGGCGACAAGCACCTTTGCCATTCTGCCGACGGCCCTCAGCGGCACGGCCACGCACCTTCGCGCGCGAACTGTGCCTGCTCAGGCTGGATTGGCGATTGGTATCGCCGCTTTTGTGACGGCATTGATCTTTAGTCGTTTGGGGCGCTTGGCCGCTGGCTGGCATTTGTTAGCGCTGCAAGCTCTTCTTTATTTGTTTTTGGCTTGCACGATTCAGTCGCGTTCCAACGATTCGGGGTCTGATCAGGATCAGACGTTTTCGCTGCCAGGACTCACAGGCGTGGGAGGTTTGGCAGGATTTGCCGGCGGAATGCTGGGCTTAGGTGGCGGGCTCGTGATGGTGCCCGTGATGGTGCGTGGGTTGGCAGTGCCGATTCGACTTGCGATCCGATTCAGCACGGTGGCAGTGGCTTGTTCCACCGCGGCGGCGTCGCTTCAGTTCCTATCTGAAGGGAGAGGGCAACCCACGCTGGGCCTGATTCTGGGTGGAGTGGCTGCAGTGGGCGCTCAGTGGAGCGCATCGCGTTTGGATGACGTGAGGGCTGATCGGCTGGCCTGGATGCTGCGTGGGCTAGCGATCCTGTTGGCTTTGGATAGTGCCCGAAGAGCATTCCAGCTTGCGCTGATCGGTTGATTCAGTGGGTGCTCAGCTGGTTGTGAGGGCGATCAGTGGCTGAATGCCCACAGCGATCATCAGGCTCACGATCAGGCCAACTCCCGCTTTCCAGATGTCTTGGCTCAGATTTTTGCTGAGCTGAGCAATAGCTTGTGTTGAACCGTCGTGTTCGGCTGATCGTTGTCTCAACGCCAGGGCAATCTCTCGGCCGCCTAGCAATCCGAGAAAAACCCAAGTTGTACTCAGGGGAAAGTTGCTGAGCTGAGTTTGAGTCAGCAGACAGATCGCAAACATGAGATCGATCATGGTGGCTGAGCGCAGGTCCGCTGTGTTGGTTTTGGATCGCAGTACGCCCTGAATTGGTCCCCCTCCAAAGGCGACCAATGCGCACAGTCCTAAACAGAGTGCGGCGGTGCAAAGCAGCATCGGAATCAATCCAAGACTTCGCGGTAAAAAAATAAAGATGTTCGCTAAATCCTGCACCAGCCATAGGCTCCATAACCACCCCGTTGAGCACCACTGAAGGCCGTACCAGAGTCTGTTGAAATCGGAGGTGATGTTGGTGCTGGGCTGATGGTTTGGCTTGAACAAGCGCTCGAGCAGCGTTAAGCCGAGCCCCCATACGGCGAGCCCCAGGCTGAGGGCGAGGAGATACCCCGAGACAGATCGCTCAACAAGCGTGCCGATGTTCCCCGGTTCAAATGCTGAGAGCACAAGAAAGGAGGTGCTCACAGGAGCCCCCCAGGCCGTAAGGGCCAGCACTGCGATAGGTGGAATGAGGTAGGCCCAGGTGAAACAAGCAGGCTGTGGAAATGATGTGAGACGCCCCCATGCCGGCTCCCCGTTGTTGATGAACCAGCCCCCCATCAACACGATGGCTGTCATCGTGCAGACGAACATCATTTGCACCCCTTTTGGAGTGCGATGTTCGTTGGACGATAGGTAGCTCCCTAGGGTCTGTAGCGAATCATTGGCAGTCACCGAATAGGCGGCCAGCAGGAAGCCGATCACCATCCACGGTGTGATCTCCATCAGCGTTGATCAAGGAGGGTCCAGAACGCTGCATCCACCTCATAGCCAATGGTGGCCGCCATCTGGAGCAAGTTCCCCCGCTGAGATTGAGGAAGGTGTTGTCCCAGGTGATCGAGCAGCATGAACCGGTGGGTGATCCAGATCTCCAGGGCCTGAGGGTCGAAGCGAATCCCTTCACTTGGACTGAAGTCGTGGGGAACCACCATCGCGACATGTTGGATCAGGCTTCCGCCAGAGCGTTCCAGCACTAGGGGAAGCCAGGGGTAAATGGCATCTGCCCTGAGCGCCCAAAGACGGGGCTCTGGGCATTCACTCAGCTCTCTGGGATCATCGGAATCCCGTGGCCAGTTGTACTGGAGCTCTAACCCTGCACCATCGCCGAGAAGGTTGATGAGCGGCCGTTCCATCCATGGGTTCAGCGCCCTGAGATCAAGCGTTTGAATGGCAGCGGCATCGATAACAACCGGTTGCTTACGACTTGGGGCATCCATGATGGTGTGACAGGCCTTTGCGAATGATGGCTTGTAGAGGGGGTGAGGAGAAAGAATGGTGGAGCGTTATCAATCCATCATGGTCACTTCTATTACTCAAGCTGAAGTTTTGATCGCCCTAGTGGTGGCTGCCCATGCCGGCGTGTTGGCCGTGCGCCTTTGTGTGAGCTTGTATCGGGCGTGAACTCAGGTATTGGTTGAGCGATGGGCTCTTGCAGTCTTTGTACGCTGCGTTACAAGCGGACATGGCTAAGGCAGCTTCATCGCCAATACGACAACGATCAAGGTCATCTGATCGCTCCGCGAGGGCACAGGTCGATGCTGGGACCCGGGCTGCCCTGATTCAAAACCAGGGCGATCGCAGAGACATGCTCTGCAGCGGACTTGCACTGGCTGTGAAAATTGGTCTGATCAGCCTTGGCGCGGTCAGTCTTGTCAGGCTTTCGATGGCTTACCAGGAGCGCTTAGACCGCCATGGTGAGCTTGCCGCTGTTGTGGATGTTGAGACCAACAAGCTTCATGGCCTGCAGCAACGTTTTGACCGTTTGTTCACCCTCGGTGGAAGAGATCGCCTGATGGGTGAACAGGATCAGTGGATTGCTCCAAACCGTCTTCGCGTGATCTGGCGCTAGAGAATTCCTGGCTTTATGCGATGCATTCGCATCAACGCTTGAAAGGTCAGACTGGAATCAGATAAGGGCTGATCAAGATGGGAACACCCGGCACCGTTCTCATTACGGGAACAACCTCTGGTGTGGGCTTGAACGCCACAAATGCCCTGATTCGACAGGGTTGGTCTGTAATTACGGCCAATCGCAACCCTCAGCGAGCTGCTGGTGCTGCTGATGAGCTTGGTATCCCTCGCGATCGACTTCAGCACATCCTGATGGATTTAGGGGATTTAGAGAGTGTCCGTCATGCGGTTGAGAACCTCTCGAATGGGGTTGATGCGCTGGTTTGTAATGCGGCGGTCTATGACCCCAAGTTGAAACAGCCCAAGCGTTCGCCGCAGGGTTACGAATTGTCGATGGCCACGAACCATTTGGGTCATTTCTTGTTGATTCAGCTGCTGCTCGATCGCATCAAAGCCTCACAGCATCCCTCGAAAAGGATTGTGATTCTTGGCACTGTGACTGCTAATTCGAAGGAACTTGGCGGCAAAATCCCAATACCAGCGCCGGCTGATCTTGGTGATCTCTCAGGTTTCGAAGCTGGCTTTCAAGATCCGGTTTCGATGGCGAGTGGACAGGTGTTTAAGCCAGGCAAGGCTTACAAAGACAGCAAGCTGTGCAACATGATCACCACCCAGGAACTGCATCGACGGATCCACGAGGACACCGGGATTAGCTGCACGTCTCTTTATCCCGGTTGTGTCGCTGATACTCCCTTATTTCGAAACACCCCAAAAGCATTTCAAGTGATCTTCCCTTGGTTCCAGAAAAAGATTACGGGCGGTTATGTCTCTCAGGCTCTAGCTGGTGAACGGGTCGCAATGGTGGTGGCGAATCCCGAGTTCAACCAATCTGGTGTGCATTGGAGTTGGGGAAACCGTCAAAAGAAAGATGGCAAACAGTTCAGTCAAGAACTGTCTGACAAGGCGACAAACCCAGATGTCGCCCGTCGGGTTTGGGAGCTTTCGATGAAACTCGTGGGTCTCTGATCAGTCGAAACCGAGAAGGTCAAAGATCTCCCTGTCTTTCAGGGATACGGCTTCTAGGGGCTCAACATTGTCCAGCATATTGCTGGCCAATCGAATGTATTCCTCTTGAACGGCTTTCACCCCTTCCTCGTTTTCGTCCATCTCGAAAATGGTGCATTTCTTCAGGCGTGAACGTCGAATAGCGTCCACATCCTGGAAATGAGCCATCGTACGTAGGCCCGTACGTGCATTGAATTTGTCGATTTGGTCCGTACCAACGGAGCGATTGGCTACCACTCCTCCGAGGCGAACCTTGTAGTTTTTTGCCTTGGCTTGGATCGCCTGCACGATTCTGTTCATCGCGAAGATGGAATCAAAATCGTTAGCAGTCACGATCAGGCAATAGTTCGCGTGTTGAAGCGGAGCAGCGAAGCCACCGCAAACAACATCGCCCAGCACGTCAAAGATCACCACATCGGTGTCTTCGAGAAGATGGTGCTCCTTCAGCAGCTTCACGGTTTGGCCGGTGACATAGCCGCCGCACCCGGTTCCGGCAGGTGGTCCTCCGCTTTCCACGCACTTCACACCGTTGTATCCGGTGAACATGAAGTCCTCGGGGCGGAGCTCTTCGCTGTGAAAGTCCACCTCCTCGAGAATGTCAATTACCGTTGGCACCATTTTGTGGGTGAGGGTGAATGTGCTGTCGTGCTTAGGGTCACAGCCAATCTGGAGCACGCGTTTGCCTAGTTTTGAAAACGCGGCAGACAGGTTGGAAGAGGTAGTGGATTTGCCGATGCCGCCTTTGCCATAGACGGCAATGACAAGAGCTCCCTCCTCAATTTTTGTCCCTGGGTCCTGATGGACCTGAACACTGCCGTCACCGTCCGCCGGACGGGTGAGAGTTGTGGTCATGCAGAGACCTGCTTCGTGGGTGTTGTTTTCATTTTTACTTCAGCAAGGTTGAACAGTCAGCTTTCAATTCGTGATCGAAACATCAGGACTGATGGTGTTGAAATACTGACAAGGATTGAGTGAATTGGCGTGAAAATAGCTCGATCATTGAGTAAAAAGACTCAGCCGATCATGCCTTGTTGTGGGTAAGAAATTGAAGCCAAGAATGGTTTGTTTGGTAGCTAGGCGCTGAAGTGGGCTTTCGCGTCGTAAAGCGTTTCGCTGTCGATTTGGTTTCGGCCTTTGGATTTGGCGAATGTTTCGGTGTTTCGGCGTACTCTTCCCCGAACGAAGAAGGGGATCTTTTTCAGCTCAGCTTCTCCATCCGCAGTCCAGACCAGCTCCTCCTTGAGGGTGCTGACAGCGGCCTCCGTTTCTGCAACAGCTCCAGACCCTCCCGAATGGCCAAGGTGGCTTTGATGGCCATCCACGAACTCAAAATCGTGCCGGAACATGCCGATGAGGTGTTCCTCTAAGCCCATCATCAGCGGGTGCACCCAGCTGTCGAAGATCACGTTCGCGCCTTCCCAGCCCATTTGAGGACTGTTGCGGGCCGGCACGTCTTGGACATGCATCGGTGTGCTGATCACTGCACACGGCAGGCCCAGTCGTTTAGCGCTGTGCCGCTCCATTTGGGTGCCGAGTACCAGTTCTGGTGCTGCTGCGGCCATCGCTGCCTCGACCTCGAGGTAGTCATCACTGATGAGGGCCTCAAGTCCCATCGCTTTCGCTGCCGCTCGCACGGGTCGAGCCATTTCTCTGCTGTAAGTGCCGAGGCCAACCACTTCAAAGCCGAGCTCGTCTTTGCAGATCCTTGCTGCTGCCAAGGCATGGGTTCCATCTCCAAAGATGAACACCCTTTTCCCTGTGAGGTAGGTGGAATCGACGGATTCGGAGTACCAGGGCAGCCTGGACTGACGAATTCCCGCTTGAGGGGAAGGTGGTGTCATCCCCAGAAGATTGTGAATTTCAACAAGGAAGTCTTGGGTTGCGCCGATGCCAATCGGCACGGTGCTGGTGAATGGGATTCCAAAACTGCGCTCGAGCCAAGCGCAGCTGGATTCCGCGATCTCTGGGTAGAGGCACACATTGAGGTCGGCTTCTGGGAGTCGATGCACATCTGCCACCGTGGCTCCCAACGGAGCGACCACCCCCACGTCGATGCCATGCATGCTTAGCAGCCGTTGAATTTCGAGGACATCGTCACGACAGCGAAAGCCGAGCAGCGAAGGACCCATCAGATTCACGCGGGGACGACGTCCCTGCTGCTGCCATGCCTTGGGGTCATGCGTGAGCTCAGCAGGAGCCTGATCTTTCAGCAGAGTACGAATCAGTTGATAGAAGGTTTCTGCTGCACCCCAATTCTCTTTCTTGCTGTAGGCCGGCAGCTCTAAATTCACGACCGGCATGCTCAATCCCATGCTGTTCGCTAAAGCGCCGGCTTGGTCCTGGATTAATTCCGCGGTGCAGCTTTCGCCAACCAGGAGGGCATCGGGTTGGAAGCGATCAACCGCTTCTCTGACGTGGCGCTTCACCAGTTCCGCGGTGTCACCGCCAAGATCTCTGGCTTGAAAGGTGGTGTAGGTGACGGGAGGTCGTTGATCTCGCCGCTCGATCATCGTGAACAGGAGATCGGCATAGGTGTCGCCCTGGGGGGAGTGCAGCACGTAATGGACACCTTCCATTGATGCCGCAATGCGCATGGCACCGACGTGAGGTGGTCCTTCGTATGTCCAGAGGGTGAGTTGCATGGCTTTAGGCGTGAACAGGGTCAGAGTCGATGGGGGCGCTACTGGGCGGGTTCAGCGCTTGGCGAATGAGTTCGCGTCGTCTGAGCGGGCGGGAGAACAACTCGGCCAGCTCTCCGGCCTGATCGATGCCATGAATGGGACTAAAGACCAATTCAATCGACCACTTGGTGGCGATTCCTTCCGCTTCGAGCGGATTGGCAAGCCCCATGCCGCAGACCACGAGATCGGGTTGAGCGGCACGGACACGATCCAGTTGCTTCTCTACATGCTGCCCCTCCATGACAGTGGTGCCCTCAGGGAGAAGAGCTAGCTCCTCAGCCATCTGCTCGCGGTTCAAGTAGGGCGTCCCTACTTCCACCAGTTCCATGCCGCATTCTCTCTGCAAGAAACGAGCTAGCGGAAGTTCGAGTTGAGACTCAGGCAGCAGAAAAATTCGTTTGCCATTCAGGATTTCTCGATGTGGAGCTAGAGCGCTTTGGGCGCGAGCTACCAGAGGATCGAGCACGGAGGCGACTTGATCTGCGTTGATTTGAAAGTCTTTCGCTGCGGCTTCCATCCAGCTGCGGCTTCCTTCAGCACCCAAAGGGAAGGGAGCGGTCAGGACGCGAGCACCACGATCGCGAAGCAAGCGTGCTGTTGTCGTGAGGTACGGCTGGGTCAACAAGACCGTTGTCCCTGGCCCAACAGCGGGCAGTTCGGTGGACTTGCGAGGGGGCAAGCTGCAAACCGAGTCGATGCCAATCCGACCGAAGAGGTGAATGAGGCGATCCTCGACGGCATCGGCGAGCGTTCCCACCATCAACAGCTGGCGTTGATCTGTTGAGGGCAGGAGGGGAATTAGAGCTGAAAGTGCTCCGTCTTCTCCTTGGGTAAACGTGGTTTCAATTCCGCTCCCCGAATAATTCACGACTTGCACTCGGCCTCTCAACTCATCGTTGAGCCGTTCTGCTGCCCGCGCCAAATCCAGCTTGATCACTTCGCTGGGGCATGACCCCACCAAAAACAAGGTGCGGATCTCTGGCCTTCGTTCCAGAAGCTCACGAGCGACGCGATCCAGTTCGTCTTGAGCATCGGCGAGGCCTGCTAAGTCGCGTTCGCTCAGGATTGCTGTTCCAAAGCGAGGCTCAGCAAAAATCATCACCCCAGCAGCGCTTTGAATCAAATGGGCGCAGGTGCGTGAGCCCACCACCAAGAAAAATGCATCAGGCATCCTGCGGTGCAGCCAGACGATCGATGTCAGACCACAGAACACCTCCCGTGGTCCTGTTTCCTTGAGCAGATTCACGCTCATCCCTTTTAAGCCAGGTTCTATACGTCACGATGACGCCAGAATCACGTAGTGGTCAGACCTAACAAAAATCTTCGGGATCGGTGTTGATTTCCAGTTGGACAGACTCCGCTCTCGTCTCTAAAGCATTTGCTGAGGCTGGTAAGTCGCTAAAGGAAGCTCTCGCCACGCTTGATCAGGCTGAAACTAAACTCCAAAGCTCTCAACTGAGCCTGTGTTTGCTTCTCACGAGCAGCATGCCAAAACCAAGGCCTCGAATTTAAAGAGCTAACGGATGCAAACGACGATGGCTCTTTTGATAATTAGAAGAACGAAGGCCCCCGAAAACGCTGATTCCGAATGATGTCAATCAACGGAGCGGTTCAAAGGCGACGACGGAAACGATCGTCTCCGAATCCACTTGTTGACTGAGATGAATCCATGCCGATTTGGGTTAGACGCCACACGTTTCTGCTCAAACGTGTGGCGCGAACGCCTCCTCTTTCAACTTGTTCCGAACCTGGTCGGATCCCAATCAATTGGGTAACTTCCGCCGTACTCAACGGAGCCCCTGTCTTAATCGCAAGAGATGTCAGTTCGAGTCTCTGGCGCAGCTCAACAAGATTGGCAGCACCACCATCCTCAGCATCGCTCCAAATCCAACGACCGGGGCCTTCCTGATTGAGCTTTTGCATTAAGCCCATTCCGATCATTCCCAGAGCTTGCTCGGCGCTGAGCTCAGAACTCAAGGAGGTTGTTTCTGGGCTATGGGTTTGATTGGCTGCCATGCTGCACTCCCGATTTGCGCGGACGGTATCGGTTCCGTTGGTTGATGCAAGTCGTGAGACGCATTTTGTGAGCTTCCTTCCGGTAACATCGCCGCAATGAATCGCTTCGCCAGCTTCGATGCCCGGGAGCGGCGAGTAGGCGGAAGCGCTCTCGTCACCGGAACTGAGGTGCATACCTCGGCGAGTGGAGCTAGCTGTGTTGTCACCACCGACAGCGAATCCCCACGGCTGTTGAGACAAAACAGCCATGTGCAGTCCATTGAGCTGCGCACTTATGTCTTTCTCGACTCTCTTCAACCCCAACTCGCTGCCTATATGGGCACGGTGAGTCAGGGTTTTTTGCCGATCCCAGGTGATGCCTGTCTCTGGATGGAAGTCTCCCCAGGGATGGCGGTGCATCGAGTCACAGATATTGCTCTCAAGGCCAGCAATGTGCGTCTTGGCCAAATGGTGGTTGAGCGTGCCTTTGGCTCCATGGCTCTCTATCACCGAGACCAGAGCACGGTGATCCACTCTGGTGATGTGGTCCTTGAAGCGATTGGCAGTGCGATTGAACGACGAACACCTGCCGATGTCAGTTGGACAGAAGTGATTCGTGCCATCACCCCTGATCATGCCGTCCTCATCAATCGTTTGAACCGCAGGGGATCGATGATCGAAGCAGGAATGAGCATGTTCATTCTCGAAACAGAGCCTGCTGGCTACGTTTTGATTGCTGCGAATGAAGCTGAAAAGTCCTCGAACATCACGTTGGTGGATGTGAAAGCGGTTGGGGCGTTTGGACGTCTCACCCTTGCGGGGAGAGAAGGTGATGTTGAAGAGGCTGCGGCTGCGGCGATGCGCGCGATTGAAACGATCAATCGCAATTGTTCGGCAAGGTGAAGGGGTTAGCCGGCTGATCCACTTTCACGATCGAAGTGGTGCTCAACGAACACCTAATTGCTGACGTAAGCGAGGAGCCATTTCTCTGGCTGCTTTTCCGCGGCTGCCAAGCCGACTGAGTTGAGCCGCTGTCATTTCGCCGTAGCTGCATCGTGTTTCGCGAAGCCAGAAGAGTGACTCCAGGCCACCACCTGGGTAGGCAGCAGATTTGAGTAGTTCACCCCAACAAATCCCTTCCGAGCTTTCAATCGAGGTTCCATCTGGGGAACAAAGCACCATGGCGCTGCGGAAACGAGCGCTGCGATAAGGCTGATCAGCCATGGACCGCAGCAACTTGGAGATCTTTTCGTCGTCCGTGGGCGCGAGGCGTGCTGTGTAGAGGCCAGGAGCCCCATTAAGGGCATCAACCTCTAGCCCGGAATCATCTGCCAGAGACCAGGTCCCTGTGAGTTGTGCGGCGGCAGAAGCCTTGAGCAGAGCGTTTTCGAGATAGGACGTACCAGTCTCTTCAACATCGAGCTCTGAAGGTTGGCGCACCACCATGAGTGGGAGAGGCCCGAGCATCGCCTCAATTTCAGCAACTTTGCTTGGATTGCCGCTAGCAATCGTCAGTGTGAGCACTGAAGGGGGTCGAGTGAGTCCCATTGTGTGGGGTAAGGGTAAAAATATCGATCAGATTCGAAAATGAAGCTCAGCTGGGTTGAACATTCCACTCCGCTTGCGCGAAAAACTTTGCTTCGAGGGAAAAGATATGGGGTTTGACCTCCCTTGCCCACCGCTTGTGTTGGTGTGCTCACCCGAACCCGCACAGGGCTTCAGATCAGTGCGGGCAAGGGTGATCAGTAATGCTTATGAGGTTCAGTATGGACAATGATCTTGAAAAGAGCCCAAACCGCTTGACGAGTTGCCCTCTGGCAGACCAATGTCCTGGGCGAACATTCCACCCCCCTTACTCGGTAGGCAATGGCTAACGAAACCATGGGTATCGCTCTCGGCATGATCGAGACACGCGGCCTGGTCCCAGCGATCGAAGCAGCTGATGCAATGACCAAGGCTGCTGAAGTGCGCCTGATTGGTCGTGAATTTGTCGGCGGTGGCTACGTCACCGTTTTGGTGCGTGGCGAAACTGGTGCAGTGAACGCGGCAGTGCGTGCAGGTGCAGACGCTTGCGAACGTGTCGGCGACGGCCTCGTAGCGGCGCACATCATTGCTCGCCCTCATCGCGAAGTTGAGCCAGCACTTGGCAACGGCAACTTCCTCGGACAGAAGGACTGAGATCAGCTGTTAACCCCCTGATGGGGTTGAGCCTCTCATTTCCCTACCCGACTTAACGGATTAATCCATGAGCAAGAAGTACGACGCTGGCGTCAAGGAGTACAGAGACACTTACTGGACTCCTGATTACGTTCCCCTAGACACCGACCTGCTGGCATGCTTTAAATGCACCGGCCAAGAAGGTGTTCCTAAAGAAGAAGTTGCAGCTGCTGTTGCCGCTGAATCTTCAACTGGTACCTGGTCCACTGTGTGGTCCGAGCTCCTCACCGACCTCGACTTCTACAAAGGGCGTTGCTACCGCATCGAAGACGTTCCTGGTGACAAGGAGGCGTTCTATGCCTTCATCGCTTATCCCCTCGACCTGTTCGAAGAGGGTTCAATCACCAACGTTCTGACCTCTCTGGTCGGCAACGTGTTCGGATTCAAAGCTCTGCGCCACCTGCGTCTGGAAGATATTCGCTTCCCGATTGCGTTCATCAAGTGCTGCGCAGGCCCGCCAAACGGTATTGCCGTTGAGCGTGACCGGATGAACAAGTACGGCCGCCCTCTTCTGGGTTGCACCATCAAGCCAAAGCTTGGCTTGAGCGGTAAGAACTATGGCCGTGTTGTCTATGAGTGCCTTCGCGGCGGTCTGGACTTCACCAAAGACGACGAGAACATCAACTCTCAGCCTTTCCAGCGCTGGCAGAACCGCTTCGAGTTCGTTGCGGAAGCTATCAAGATTGCTGAACAGGAAACGGGCGAGCGCAAGGGTCACTACCTCAACGTGACTGCTAACACCCCCGAAGAGATGTACGAGCGCGCTGAGTTCGCTAAAGAACTCAACCAGCCGATCATCATGCACGACTTCATCACTGGTGGCTTCACAGCCAACACCGGTTTGTCGAAGTGGTGTCGTAAGAACGGCATGCTGCTCCACATTCACCGTGCGATGCACGCTGTGATTGACCGTCATCCCAAGCACGGCATTCACTTCCGCGTACTCGCCAAGTGTTTGCGTTTGTCAGGTGGTGACCAACTCCACACCGGCACCGTGGTCGGCAAGTTGGAAGGTGATCGTCAGACCACCCTCGGCTATATCGACCAACTGCGCGAATCCTTCGTTCCTGAAGATCGCAGCCGCGGCAACTTCTTCGATCAGGACTGGGGTTCCATGCCTGGTGTGTTCGCCGTTGCTTCCGGCGGTATCCACGTATGGCACATGCCAGCACTGGTTGCCATCTTCGGAGACGACTCCGTCCTTCAGTTCGGTGGTGGTACCCACGGTCACCCCTGGGGCTCCGCAGCTGGTGCTGCTGCCAACCGTGTGGCCCTCGAGGCCTGCGTTAAGGCACGCAACGCTGGTCGTGAGATCGAGAAAGAAAGCCGCGACATCCTTATGGAAGCCGGTAAGCACAGCCCTGAGCTGGCCATCGCTCTCGAGACCTGGAAGGAGATCAAGTTTGAGTTCGACACCGTCGACAAGCTCGACGTTCAGTGATCGGTGCAAGGGGTGACTTGTTCACCCTTTAACCGAACCTCGATATGACTCCGGCCGGAAAAATTTGATCCGGCCAAACCATTTTTTTAAGCGTGATCCCCATGCCTTTTCAGAGCACCGTGGGTGACTACCAAACAGTCGCCACCCTGGAGACATTCGGCTTCCTTCCGCCGATGACTCAGGACGAGATCTATGACCAGATCGCCTACATCATTGCCCAAGGTTGGAGCCCGCTCGTTGAGCACGTCCACCCTTCCAATTCCATGGCCACTTACTGGTCCTATTGGAAGCTCCCCTTCTTCGGTGAGAAGGACCTCAACGTTGTTGTGAGTGAACTCGAGGCTTGCCATCGTGCATACCCCGACCATCACGTTCGCATCGTTGGCTACGACGCCTACACCCAGGGCCAAGGTTCCTGCTTCGTGGTTTTCGAAGGACGTTGATCCTTCGGCTTCACGATTTCGAGCCCTGACTAGATCAGGGCTCAACAATTCCTGTAGGGACTTGTTCCCTTCAACTCACGACGACATTCTCGGGCGGACATGGCAAGACTCTCTAGTCGCGAACTAGCACTCGAGCGCCGTAAGGCTCTCACCACTGCTGGCAAAAAGGCATCCGTTGCTGTTTCAGCAGGTGCGAATCGCGTTCGGTCGGCCGACGATGCCCGTAAGACGCGCACCAACGCAGATCCAATTGCGGCAGCCCCTTCACAAGCCGCAACCCCCGTCGCTTCAGAGCGACCAAGACATCAAACACTGAGCTCTTCTTCAGGGTCCCATCGTTCTCGGGTGAAACCCGTTAGCCAACCAAGCCGCGAGCTCGTTCTGGCTCGCCGAGAGGCCCTTTCACGCCGTGGGAAATCAGCAGATACAACCAAAGATAGAAATCGAGCTGAGGTCGCTCGTAATACATCGACAACGACATCCACACCAGTCCCTGCAGCTGAACCGCCAACGCGCTTGAGTCGTCAGGCGGTATCTGTCGATCTTTCAACCAAAAATCCCTCCCGCCGCAGCAAAGCTCCAAAGCGTCGTGCCATTGATAATCCGAGCCGTGCACTCGTTTTAGCTCGTCGTGATGCGATGTCTAAACACGGGAAAACAGCTGGTAAACAACCTACAAGCGCTGCTGCAGTGGCCCGTCAGGCGAATCCTGACCTCACCAGTCGAGAGCTGGCTCAGCAAGTGCGTGAGCTTCGTGCGAAGTCCGGAGCTCGTAGCAAGCAAAGCGCTGGAGTCACACGTCCAACTGGCCCGAATCGGAACGGATCCAAGCAAGCCGCTTCCGCTGATGCTCACTGGAAGGTGGGTGAGTCAGAGACCACTGGAGGCCAGACTGTGACTGGCACTCAGGCGAATCGCTCCGTCAAGACGACGGGCAACGAAGCCAGCACTTGTCGATCGATTACGGGTACTGAATATCTCGGTGCAGAGGTCTTTCAGACTTTCTGTCAGAGCGCTCCAACGCCAACAACACCCGCCAAGGTTCGTGTGTCTGCCACCAGCCATGGCAATCGGGTCACAGGCAACGAGGTTGGTCGTTCGGAGAAAGTGACTGGGGATGAGCCCGGCACCTGCAAAAGCGTTACAGGTACTGAATACATTTCGGCGAACCAAAGCGCTGCTTATTGCGGAGGCATGAATCCCTCGCCTCGCAAAGTTGGCCACAGCCAAAGCCAACAGGGCAGGCCCATTAGTGGTGTCATGGTTGGCCAGGCCTCCAATGTCACTGGTAACGAGGCCGGCGCAAACCGCAGCCTGACGGGTGATCAATATCTTGGATCTGAGCCTCTGCCCGAAGGACGCCCAGCCACCAAGGTTGGTCTGTCTGAAACCCTTTCTGGAACAGGCGTGACCGGCACGATGGTTGGCCGTTCCTCAAATGTCACTGGAGATGAATTCGGATCCTGTCATCGAGTGACTGGTGATCAATACATCAGTTCAGAACAGGTCAATTCATTTTGCGGAGCGAAGCCCGATCCAGAAGCTGCCAAGGTTGGATTCAGCGTCACCAATCGGAATCAAGTTGTTAGCGGCACGCGTACAGGGCGTTCCGAAAAGGTCACGGGTGATGAGCCCGGAAGCTGCAAAGCAGTAACAGGAACGCCCTACGCAGGTCTCGAGCAAGCCGGCAATTACTGCGGTAACTCAGCCGTTCAGGCGATTCGCGAACGGACTCCCGTCCGCCCCGGTACACCTTCCTCCCCGATGACAGGCCTGCAACCAGGTATTGGAGGAGTGATGACAGGCGGCGAACGCGGCGCTTGTGAAACTGTGACCGGTACGCCTTATATCGGTTCCGATCAGCTCTCAGCAGCTTGTGGTGCTGAGGCACCCCAAGGAACAGATACGCATGGGCAATCACCAGAAGGGTCGAGTTGGACTCGATTCAGCGTGGTTTCTCCTGCCCGTGCTGCACAGCAACAGCGTGAGACCAGCAAAGGCGTTACTGGTACCGCTTACGAAGACAGCAGCCGTATTACAGGCCCTTTTGATTTGGCCGGTGGCAAAATCACCGGCACGGAACAATTCCGATTCGATAATCGCGAATTTCAGGAGCTTCACAGCCAACGACAAGGCCAACGTCAATTTCAACCCACCACCCCTGAGGTTGAAGTCGCGGCTCAAGAACCTGCTTCTCGGGTCACCGGTGAAGGTTCGTCCACCAAAGTCACTGGTGATGACTGGGATCGTGGTGAACACGTAACAGGGACCGAAGGAGTCTCGGCTCGTCGTCGGAATCCAAGTCGCTCTGGCGCGATGGCAGCCATGCCCCCCTTCGAACGAAAGCGCAACGAGCAGTCTGAATGGCCTGAAAGTCGCGTAACGGGTTCCAGTGGAAATACCTCTAAGGGTTCACTGATTACCGTCTCAGGCGGAGCACGGGGCTGATCAACTGATGGTCCGCTCTGTGCCTTCCCGCGGCGGGCGACCTCTGTCCCCCTCCGCTCCGACGCGACGTCAGCTGCAAGAAGAGAGAGCGGAGTCTTCGGCTTTCTCTGAACTCACGCAAGCTGATCCCAATCCGCTTTCGGCCCGCGCAGCCTCTCTTGAAAGACGAAGAGCGCTCACGACATCGGGTAAGGGAGCTGTCTTGGCTCAAGGCACGCTCGGCGCCGGTCGTGTCAGAACAAGCCAAGACAGCAGGCGTTCAGTACCTCAACAACCTGGCTGGGTTCGTCGCGATCAAAAGTCGTCAAGGACTGTTTCTTCAGCCAACCGTCTGGTCTCTAATCGCCGGCATCCCTTAACGGATCCGGTTGCTAATGAGCATTTGCAGGCCTACGAACTGGAAGTTAAAGGGCGCTTTGAAAGGATCGTTCCTCTCCTTCAAAAGATTTCAGCGCTGCAACATCACGCTGACTTTATTGATCAGGCACAGCTTTTAGCGCGTCGGGAACTTGGCTTTGACCTTCCTAAGCACATTCTTGAGCGTGCCTGGGTTCGTCCTTTGGACATGAGAGCGCTCTATGCGTGGTGTGTTTTTGAGTCGCACCGTGTCTTTAGTGATTCCTTTTTTCAGAACGATCCTCTCGCTGCCTCTTCAGGCAGTGAAGCGGCAAACATTTTTGAGCACTTTCTGCTTGATTGCGGTTTCCATCTCCTTGATGTAACCCCTTGTGCGGATGGTCGGCTAGCTCATTCCATTGCTTATGCCCTACGCATTCCGTTCAGCTCAGTGCGTCGCCGCTCCCATGCTGGAGCCATGTTTGACGTTGAAAATACGGTTAACCGATGGGTCAAGACTGAACACCGGCGTTATCTCGAGTCCATCCCTAACGCTGCCAGCCAAGACACCCGTTATCTCAAGGTTGTGACCTATCACTTCAGCTCCTTGGATCCCAGTCATCAAGGCTGCGCTGCCCACGGAAGTGACGACAAATTGGCGGCCTCTGCCGGATATCAGCGGCTTCTTGACTTCCGTCAAGCTGTTGAAAACAGCTTTTGTTGTGGTGCATCCGTTGACTTGCTGTTGATTGGACTCGATACCGATACCGATGCGATCAGGGTTCATCCACCCGCAAGCGACAGTTCAACTCAGTTAGATCGATGGGTGTCTGCTCAAGATCTTTACGCGGTAACTTCAACGATGTCTCCTGATCAGGCATTGATCCAGATCGCTGAAGCTATTGAATCTGGTGCGCCAGGAGCGATGGACTCGGGAATGGTGTCCTTGCTTACTCGTTTAATCGCTAACAATATTTCTCAGATTGATTACGTGACTGAGCTTCATGGTGGTTCGTATCCAGATGCGGGCCATGCAGAACGTTTTATTGGTGTCGGCATTGGTTTCAAAGAAGTCCATTTACGCAACCTCACATATTTTGCTCACTTGGACACCGTCGAAGAGGGTGCACCAGATTTAGATGTTGGTGTAAAAATTTTCAAAGGCTTAAATGTTTCTCGTGATCTGCCTATTCCCGTTGTGATCCGTTTTGATTATTCCAGTTCCGTTCCTGGTGCGCGTGAACGAGCTATTTCAGATTGTCAGAGAGTTGATTCGGCAATTTCAAATCGATACTCAGAACTGGTTCGTGATGGTTTACTCCATACCTGTTTAACTATCCGAGATCGAAGTCAAACCTCTCCTGCAGAAATTGTAGGGTCCACACTCGATCCTGAAGTTCAGGAGGCTCACTGATCATGCTTATCGTCAAGGTCATCAAGCCACTGGTTTCTACCAATCGCATTCCTGATTTCGAACACAAGCACCTTCAGGTTGTTCTAGACGGCAGCACCCAAAAGGTTGCAGTCGATGCTGTTGGCGCGAAGCCAGGTGATTGGGTGATTTGTGTTAGTAGCTCTGCAGCTAGGGAAGCTGCAGGCAGTAAGTCTTATCCCAGCGATCTCACAATTGTTGGGATCATTGACCATTGGGATCCAGACCCACCGAATCCATCGTCTACAGCGAACGAGGCGAAGAGCTAATGGAAATTATGCAGGTGATGGGGACTCTGATCTGTACTTACCGCGTCGGCGGTTTGGACCATATGCACCTGCGAATTCTTGAAAACAACAAGGGTAAAAAACTCGTTGCCGTGGATCCCGTTGGCGCTCGAGAAGGCAACTGGGTGTTTACCGCTAGTGGTTCTGCCGCACGCCATGCCTGTCCCGACAACACTGTGCTCACAGACCTCACCATCGGTGGAATCATCGACCACTGGATGCCAGATGGATAACTAATTCACGTTTCGCTCTCCGTCCCACCTCAACCCAATCCATCCAATGGCCACTCCTTCTCCTTCACCCCGTCGTCGTTCCAGCGCAGACTCCGCTGCATCAACACCTGCTACCAAAGCGGCTACCTCTACCTCAGCGGCAGCAAAGGCAACTGTTGATGTGAAGCCTGTCGCGAGCGCATCTGCTCCTGCGACGAGATCCCCTTCTCGCAGCGCTTCGCGAGGAACACCTACGAGCGGAGGCAGTGGAAAAGGATCCTCCCTTCAGGCTTCTGCGAGCCCTACTCCGAAGCGTGCGTTTGGTATTGCCCTTGGCATGATTGAGACCCGAGGCATGGTGCCTGCAATTGAGGCCGCCGATGCAATGACGAAAGCTGCCGAAGTGCAGCTGATCAGTCGTGAATACGTTGGCGGTGGATACGTCACGGTGATGGTCCGTGGCGAGACCGGAGCGGTGAATGCTGCCGTGCGCGCAGGCGCTGATGCCTGTGAACGGGTTGGAGATGGACTTGTGGCTGCTCACATCATTGCTCGTCCTCACGATGAAGTGGAGCCAGCCCTCTCCTGCACGAATGTGACGCGGAGGATGTGAGTCAACCGTCACCGCTGTCTAACTCGGTTTAGATTTCCGGCCCAACATTCCTCTCAACGGCGCAAACGCCCCGTTTCTCTTGATCTCAGCTGCAACGCTGCCTCTGCAAACCGCCTGGTTGATCCCGCTCTACGGGTTCTCCGGGATGTTGATTTCATTGCCTTGGGCACTGGGTGTCTTCCGGCGAGATTCTCATCGTCCTGCGGCCTATCTCAACATCCTGCTCACATTGCTTGCTTTCATCCATGGAAGCCTTGTGCTCCGCGATGTCATGGCAGGTGGACCAACCCTTCTGACGTTCCCTTGGCTGAATGTGGCTGATCTCAATCTTGAGATCAGCTTCAGCCTCTCTCTCACCAATGTGTCTGCTCTTGAGCTGATCACGGGTTTGAGTTTTTTCTCTCAGTTGTATTCCCTTGGTTATCTCGATAAGGAGTGGGCCTTAGCCAGGTTCTTCGCATTGCTTGGCTTCTTCGAGGGGGCGATGTCGGGGGTTGTTTTGAGCGACTCCTTGTTTCAGAGCTATTTCCTGCTGGAAATGCTCACGCTTTCGACCTATCTCTTGGTGGGTTTTTGGTACGCCCAACCTCTCGTGGTAACTGCGGCAAGGGATGCATTCCTCACCAAGCGCGTTGGTGATGTGATGCTCTTGATGGGAATGGTTGCCCTAGCAACGTGGTCGGGTGTGACCAGCTTTGACGACCTTTATGCCTGGTCTGCCACAGAAACAATCAGTCCACTGGCGGCGACATTGCTCGGTTTAGGACTGATTGCTGGACCTACAGGTAAGTGCGCCCAATTCCCGATGCATCTCTGGCTTGATGAAGCCATGGAAGGTCCTAATCCAGCCTCGATTCTTCGTAACTCTGTGGTTGTGACCTGTGGTGCCCTTGTTTTGCTCAAGGTGATGCCTCTGCTGCAGAACGCGCCCGTCACGCTCGTTGTTCTCCAGGTGATTGGAACGATTAGTGCGATTGGCGGGTCACTGGTTTCGATCGCGCAGGTGGATATCAAACGCACGCTGTCGTATTCGACAACGGCCTATCTAGGGCTTGTTTTTATCGCTATTTCTTTGCAGGTGCCCGTACTGGCCCTGCTACTCCTGTTCGCCCACGCGGTCTCGAAGGCACTGCTTTCGATGAGTGTGGGTGGCGTGATCGCTTCCACTAATTGTCAGGACATCACTGAGCTTGGTGGCCTTGGTGGGAGAATGCCTGCCACCACTGGTTCTTATTTGGTGGGGAGTGCTGGGCTTGTGGGCCTTCTCCCCCTAGGGGGATTCCTTTGCCTGGCGCAGGCCGTTGAGCTGGTGGGAGCTCGGTCAGTGATTTTTGTACCAGTTTTCCTTCTCACCAATGCGCTAACGGCCCTAAACCTCACCAGGATTTACCGCCAGGTTTTTCTTGGTCGCTCTTTGACAAAGACGCGTCGAGCTGCAGAGGTGAACTGGCAGATGGCCTTCCCGATGGTGTCTCTTGCCGTCATCGTTGTCTTAACTCCGCTCTTGTTGATTCGTCTGGAGTCTCTGGATGGTTTGCTTGCGTTCCCTCTGTGGGCTGCTGGTGTCGTAGTGGGGAGCGGACTGATCGGTTTGTTGGTAGGAGCTTTGATCCCCCTCAATAAAGCCTGGTCTCGATCTCTCAATCCCGTGCTGCGCTGGTTCCAGGACCTTCTTGAAAATGATTTCTATACAGAAAGGTTTTATCGCTTGACGATCGTTAATGTAGTGGCCTTATTCTCGAAGCTTGCTTATAGCTTTGATCGAAATGTTGTGGATGGATTACTCCATGGACTTGCTCGATTCTCACTTCAGAGTGCTGAAGGCCTGAAGTTGAGCATTAGTGGTCGAAGTCAAAGCTATTTGTTAACCGTTATCGCGGCCATCGTGTTGCTTTTGTCATCCCTGAGCTGGTGGCTGAACTGAATTAATGATGATTCTCACTCTGCTACTGATCATTCCTTTCTTAGGGGCTCTTTTATTGTCCCTTTGGCCTGAGGGATCGACTCCAGCTCAACTCAGACGCCTCACCCTGGTGATTCTTTCGGTTCAATGCATTGCAAGTTTCGCGGTGCTCTTTTGGTTTGATCCGAGCAACCCTGCCTTGCAGCTTCAGGAACATTTGCCTTGGCTTCCCAGTGTTGGACTTGACTATTCCCTAGCGGTCGATGGCATCTCTCTTCCGCTTGTTTTGATGAATGCTGTGCTCTGTCTCGTTGCAGCAGTGGCATCGCGAAAGATCGAGAATCGACCAAGAATTTATTTCGCGCTTTTGTTAATCATCAGCGGAGCGGTGAATGGAGCCTTTTTGGCTCAAAATCTTTTGCTCTTTTTCCTGTTCTATGAGCTTGAACTCATCCCGCTTTGGCTCTTGATTGCGATCTGGGGTGGTGCCAATAGAGCCTATGCCTCCACCAAATTCCTGATTGTTACCGCAGTGTCTGGAGTTTTGATTCTGGGTGCATTCCTCGGGATTGCGCTTGTCACAGGAAGCGTTGATTTTGGTATTCGCCCGATCTTGTCGGGAGAGATGGGTCTCACCTCACAGCTGTTGCTGATGGGGGCACTATTGATCGGCTTTGGGATCAAGATCCCTCTCTTTCCGTTTCACACCTGGCTTCCTGATGCTCATACGGAAGCCTCGACTCCAGTGTCGGTTCTTTTGGCAGGGGTTCTCCTCAAGCTTGGGACCTATGGGTTATTGCGATTTTGTCTTGGTCTCTTTCCTGAGGCATGGGAGGTTGCGGCCCCATGGTTGGCTCTCTGGGCAGCGATTTCTGTCCTGTATGGCTCCTTAGCTGCAATTGCTCAATCGGACATGAAGCGGATGGTGGCTTACAGCTCTGTTGGGCATATGGGATATGTCTTGCTCGCTGCTGCCGCTGCAACGCCACTTGGTTTGATCGGTGCACTATTCCAAATGGTGAGTCACGGTTTGATTTCAGCGATCCTTTTCCTCGCTGTAGGTGTTGTCTATGAACGAACAGGCACAAGAGATCTGAATGTTTTACGCGGACTCCTTAATCCTCAGCGCGGCTTACCCCTCACCGGAACCCTGATGATTGTGGGTGTGATGGCAAGTGCCGGAATCCCGGGTATGGCAGGTTTTATCTCTGAATTTCTCGTCTTCAGGGGAAGCCTTCAGCCCTTTCCCATTGCCACTTTGCTTTGCATGGTGGGGTCAGGTTTGACCGCTGTGTATTTCTTGTTGCTGGTGAACCGAGCCTTCTTTGGACGCTTGGCCATTGCTGCAGGCCAAGTCTCTAATCCCATCATTCTTTCCGTAGTGCCGCTCCATGAGCAGCTTCCGGCGATTGCACTTTCCTTCATTGTGCTGCTCCTGGGTCTTGCTCCGGATCTTTTGGTCGGGATGAGTCAGGCGGCCACAACCGGTCTCAGCGAATTAGCGCTCTTACCCATCACAGGAGGACTTTCATGACTGCTACCGAGATCACTGATGTCCCAACGATTCCAACCCTCCCTGATCGTGAAGAGCTGATTCGTCGTTTGCTTTCTGATCAACCTTTATTGGCCGATACGCCTGATCATCTTCTGCAGATTGTCAATGTTCTCGATAGCTACGGGATCGTTCTTGATGCTTATAGCCGCAACTTGGTGAATCAGGGTGAAACCCAACTACTGAATCCATTTCCAGTGATGCGATTCTTTCACGAGGGGTTCAGTTTTGAGCGCTTATGGCAGCACCTTCGTGGCGATCGTATCAACTTTGAGTATGCCGAATATTGCCAAAAGGCAATGTTTTGGCATGGCACTGGCGGAATGGATGCTTATTTCGATTCAGAGCCTTTTCTGGAGACCTGTCAGAAGATCATTGCGTTGCGTAGTCGCAGGGATCCCTTGTTGGCATTGGTGCATCGGCTTTATCCAGGTTTTGCTCCTGAGGCGATCCGATCGATGGCCACCATTTATGCCCTTGGTCTGTTTTGGCGGGTGATGAGCGACCTGTTCCTTGACCTTTCTCGCCGATATCGCAACGGTGAAATTGAGTCTGTTAATGATGCTGTTCATCACATCAGAGATGGTTTAGTTGCTGCTGCTGGAAATCCGATGACTTACAAAGTCACGGTTGGAAACGAAGACGTATGGGTTTTACCACCAGAGGCTGGACTGACATTTCTGGTTGATGTGGCTGTGCCCTACGTGGAGGCTGTCTTTTTTAGGGGAATGCCCTTCCTGGGAACCGTGTCTTACAACGCTCAGGCGCGACAAATTTCAGCTGATATCGGCGATTTTAAGTATGGAGCTCTGTATGCAGATCCAATCCCGAGTATGGGAGCGGGAATTCCTCCAAGTTTGTGCATGCAAGATATGTACCGAAATCTTCCAGAAGAGCTCAGTGATTGGTACATGTCGCATGGCAGGGGCATGCATGATGTTCATGTTCAGATCTGCATCAGTTTTCAAAAATCGATGTTTTGTGTCACGAATGGTGCGATCTCAGGCACCATGCCTCATCCCCTTGATACGACAGATGCTGATCAGCAACAAGCCAATCGTGCTTATGCTGAATCATGGTCTGAGCGGTTGATGGGATGTCAGCGAGGAGCTCTTCTCTAATCCTTGCTGTAGAAAATAGCCTGTTTTGAACATCTTCTGAATGAAGGAGATTCTTTTTTTAAGTCTTTGAGTCTCCTTTTGCTTTTTACTGAAAAATTTAGCCTCGCTGGAACATACGCATCTGTTTTGCTGTTATCAAGCCGATGATGATCTGGGTTTTTGACTTCAATCCTCTTTTGGTTGAGATGATTGATTTTTAATTTTCCTGTCAGATGTAAGTTGAGCTTTAAGATTTATTTGTTAGGTTATCGGACCGCTCTCTACTAGGTTTGTAGGTGATGAGAGGATGGTTTTATGGACCAATGGCATGAGCGCAAAAGGCCAGTTTGTCTTGAGCGACGATTTGAGTTTGAAAGCTACAGCGCTACGCGTGACTTCCTTGATCGGCTTGGGGATTTCAGCGAAGCGAAACAGAGATTTCCTGATATTAGTTTTGGTAAAACCTATGTGAATATCACTCTTCGTCCAGAAGCTGAAGGCAATGACAGTCAGCTCAGCGATGATGATCGTTGCTTCGCTTCAGAGATTGATGCCCTCTTCTGTTGACCTGGCGGCTGCTTATGCCGATTCAGGGGTTGGGGAGGTTCTTGAGCAGCTTGACCAGGAGTTAATTGGCTTGCTGCCAGTGAAGACGCGCATTCGTGAAATTGCGGCTTTGCTGTTGGTGGATCGAGCTCGCCAACAGTTGGATTTGCAAAGCACTGCTCCCGGTTTGCATATGTCGTTTACCGGCAGGCCAGGCACGGGGAAGACCACAGTTGCCAAACGAATTTCGCAAATTCTTCATCGGCTTGGCTATTTGCGAAAGGGGCATGTTGTCACCGTGACTCGTGATGATCTAGTGGGTCAATATGTTGGGCATACTGCGCCCAAAACGCGTGAGATGATTAAGCGTGCTTTGGGTGGCGTTCTATTCATTGATGAAGCCTATTATCTCTATAAATCTGATAATGAACGTGATTATGGTGCCGAAGCGATTGAAATACTCTTGCAAGATATGGAGCATCAACGATCAGATTTTGTGGTGATATTTGCTGGCTATAAGGATCGAATGGCCAGTTTCTATCAATCCAATCCCGGCCTTTCCTCACGTGTTGCTCATCATATTGATTTTCCTGATTACAGCGAAGAGGAACTCTTGGCGATTGCTCTTCTCCTGCTGAATCAGCAGGACTACCACTTCAGTGACTCAGCGCATGACGCCTTCTGTCGTTACATCAAGAGGAGGCGAAAGCTACCATTTTTTGCGAATGCTCGTTCGATTCGAAATGCTCTTGATCGTCTGAGACTCCGTCAAGCGAATCGATTATTTTCGCGCCTCGATCAATCTCTCAGTCGTGATGATCTGACCACCATCGAAGCTGAAGATGTCTTGGCGAGTCGTGTGTTTCAGGGTGAGATTGAAGGTCGCGATCCTTCTCAGCCTTTGACAAAGAATTTGCATTCTCCTTAAGTCATAAGTGCTTGGGTTGATCCAGATCTCTCTTAATTAATGCAAGCAAATAGGACGGTGCTTTGTAGCGACCTGGAAGGCAGCGATTCAATGTTTCCAGGTGTCCCCAGCACACGGTTCGTTCAATGTCCTTGATGCTTCGACCTTCTTTGAGAAGTCTGCGTAACGCTTTGCAGTACAGGGGGTAGCCCGCTTCGAGTTCGCCAATGGTCAGCTTGGCTTGGGCCATAGGTTCTCTCAGCATCGTCTCAACCTAAGAAACCGCGGGCCCCCCCTCTGGAGGGGGACCCATTCCATCCTTAGTTGAGCCAGGCAATGCAATCAATTTCTACCTTTGAACCTTTGGGCAAGGCTGCAACCTGAACGCAAGCTCTGGCAGGGCTAACTCCCTCACCAAACATCTCGGCATAGATGGCATTCACGGCTTGAAAGTCACCGAGATCCACGAGGAACACGGTGGTGCGCACGACTTTTGAGGGGTCGGTGCCAGCCTCTTGGAGAACAGCCTTTAAGTTGCGCAGCACTTGTCGGGTCTCAGCCTCCACATTTCCTTCCCCCACCATCGTTCCAGTCGCAGGATCAAGCGGAATTTGTCCGGAGCAATACAGCCAACCACCGGCGATCACAGCCTGGTTGTATGGCCCCACCGGAGCTGGTGCCTCTTGGGTGATCACAGCCTTAAGTGGGGTGGATGACATGGTCACGGCTCAGAATGAAACATCATTTTCGCGTTCCGTGTTGATGGAGTCGTGGCCGGTTGAGCTTGATGGTCTCTGGCACCGCTACGGCGGCCCAGATGAAGCTTGGACTTTGAAAGACATCAATCTTCAGCTGAAGACGGGCGAGCTTGTGGGTTTGCTTGGGCCATCCGGCTGCGGAAAAACCACGCTTTTGCGCTTAATTGCTGGTTTTGAACATCCCAGCCAGGGCGTTGTTCGACTGCATGGCAATGACGTCGCGTCGTCGAGCTTGCGCCTTGCTCCTGAGCGCCGCGGCGTGGGCATGGTCTTTCAGGACTATGCCCTCTTTCCCCATCTCAACGCTTGGGAGAACACATGCTTTGGACTTCGTCGCGGACAGGACACCAGCCGCGCGTCTTGGCTGCTCGAACTTTTGGGACTGACAGAACTGAAGGGACGCTACCCGCATGAATTGTCGGGGGGGCAACGACAGCGTTTGGCTCTCGCAAGGGCTCTCGCGCCGGCACCTTCTGTTTTGTTGTTGGACGAACCCTTCTCCAATCTTGATGTTGAAGTGCGTTTGCGGTTGCGCAGTGAGCTACCCGGAGTGCTTAGTGCTTGTGGGGCCAGCGGTTTGCTGGTGACCCACGACCCGGAGGAGGCTCTTGCCATCTGCGGGCGGGTTGCAATCCTGCGCGACGGTCAGCTTCATCAATGCGCTACGCCCCGTGAGCTCGTGGAGGTCCCGGCAACGCCCTTTGTGGGGCGGTTTGTGCTTCAACGCAATGTGCTCCCTATTTGGAGGGACGGATCGACGTCGTTGTTGCGATGTTTGCTTGGTGATCTGGAGATTCCAGAAGGGCAGCGGTCGATGGTGCTTCCAGATGACGCCACAGTGTTAGTTGATCCAGCATTGATCGATTTGGAACCCGATCCTGCAGGTGATGCCTATGTGATGGGGCGGGAATTTTTGGGTCGCTCCTGGCTCTATCGCATTCAGATCGGAGATCAGCAGTTGCGTCTGATCAGGCCTCTTGCTGAAGACCATGAGAGGGGATTGCGCTGCAGGCTTTCTTTGCAGCAAAACAGTGAGGTTCTGCTCCATCCTCAATGCCTATCGCTTCAAGTCTTGAATTGATGTGATCAGCCTTTCCAGTGATCTTTGTGTTGACGCAGACGGCCCAATTGTTCGGAGCTGGTAGCCCGTAAAAACAAATTGGAGCGCCACTCCTCGGCAATGCTGCTGGGAAGGGTCAGGGAACCTGACCGCCGTTTTGCCTGAACCTCCTGCAGTCGGTTTGTGATGAGGGCGTCGTCAGGCACCTGTTGCGCGGCCCAGCGAAGATTTCCCTCGGTGTATTCGTGAGCGCAGCAAACCAGGGTCTCTGGCGGCAGTGATCCCAGCCTTTGCAGGGCGCGGTGCATGTCTGCAGGTGTTCCCTCAAAAAGTCGTCCACATCCGCCGCTGAACATGGTGTCGCCGCAGAACAACACACTGGTGAGAGAGCTTGAGGCCGCTCCCTGTGGCAACCAGTAAGCAATGTGAGCTCGTGTATGGGCACGCACATCCAGAACCCTCACGGGTCTGCCGAGAAGCTCAATTTCGTCGCCGTCGCGGACGGACAGCGTTTGAAATGGGATGCGCTCTTGGTCGTCTGCAGCGGCCACGACTTCAGCGGATGACCAACGTTGAAGAAGTCCAGGGGTGCCGCCGATATGGTCGGAATGGTGATGGGTCTGAAGCACTGCAACGAGCTGCAGTCCACGCCTCTCCAGCCAGTCGATGATGGGTTCAGCGACGGCAGGATCGATGACGATGGCCTGATCGCCATGCACCCAAACCCAGATGATGTTGTCGTTGAGGACAGCAACTGGGTGGATGCCATCAATCGTGGAGGCCATCGCCATCGTTAAAGTTCTGCTCAACGCTTGATTCCATGATCACTGTTGCCCTAGCCAAGGGAGCGCTTCTGAAAGATTCAGTAGCCCGCTTTGCGGCGGCCGGGCTTGACTTTTCTGCAGTTCTCGACCCCGATAACAGGCAACTGATGGTTCCATCAGCGTGTGGACGAGCCAGAGCTTTGCTCGTGAGGAACGGCGATGTTCCCGTCTACGTGGCGTATGGGCAAGCGCAGCTTGGAGTGGTTGGTTACGACGTTTTGCGGGAGCACCGGATGCCTGTCGCGCAGTTGGTGGACCTGGGCTTTGGTGGGTGCCGTATGGCAGTGGCTGTGAAGGCCAGCAGCGGATATCAACGGGCGACGGATCTTCCTCCCCATTGCCGAGTGGCAAGCAAGTTCACCCGGTGTGCGCGCGACCACTTCGATGCCATCGATTTGCCTGTGGAACTTGTCCACCTCACTGGTTCGGTGGAGCTTGGTCCGATCACCGGGATCGCTGAGGCGATTGTTGATTTGGTGGCTACGGGCAGGACGCTCCGCGATAACGGTTTAGTTGCGATCGAAGATCTGTTCCACACCACGGCTCGTCTGGTGGGTCACCCGCTGTCACTGCGCCTTGATCAAGGCGATCTGCGCCAGATCGTTGAAGCGATGCGGTCCACAACACCAGCGTCCAAGGTGGCCAGCTGATGGCTGGTTCGGATTTTCAGCGGGTCAAGCGGCTTGGCCGTTACTTGGGTCGAGATCGACGACGACTCACGCTCACGTTGGTGCTGCTCATTCCTGTTGCTCTTGCCGGCGCGATTCAACCGCTGCTGGTCGGGCAGGCGATTGCTGTTCTGCGGCGTGTCGGCGGGGCCGCCAACGAATCGGTGATTCCTCTCTTTCAGGGTCTCGACAGCACGGTTGCGATCCGACTGATCATCCTGATGTTGTTGGGATCGGTTCTGGTGCGCTTGGCTCTTCAGGGGGTCCAGTCGTTCAATATTCAAGCCGTCGGCCAGCGGCTCACCGCTCGAATCCGCAAGGATTTGTTTGCCCACGCGATCAATTTGTCTCTGCGGTTTCATGACCGCATGCCCGTGGGCAAGCTCCTGACTCGCCTCACTAGCGATGTGGATGCACTGGCTGAGGTGTTTGGAAGCGGTGCCGTTGGTGTGCTCGGTGATCTCGTCAGCCTGCTGGTCATTGCAGTTTCGATGCTGTTGATCGAGTGGCGTTTGGGTTTGTTGTTGCTGGTGACTCAAGTGCCGGTAACCCTTGTGATTATTTGGCTTCAGAGGCGCTATCGCAAAGCCAACTATCGAGTGAGAGAGGAGCTTTCTCAACTCAATGCTGATTTTCAGGAGAACCTCCAGGGCCTTGAGGTTGTTCAGATGTTTCGCCGTGAAACCGTCAATGGAGATCGGTTTCAGAGAACCGGTTTGGCGTATCGAAGTGCAGTGAACGGCACGATCTTTTTTGACAGCAGTATCTCTGCCTTTTTGGAGTGGGTGTCTTTAGGCGCCGTTGCCCTGGTTCTTGCTCTCGGTGGCTGGATGGTGATGGCAGGAGCGATGGGACTTGGAACGCTCACAACCTTCATCCTCTACTCACAGCGCCTGTTTGACCCTCTGCGCCAAATGGCTGAGCGGTTTACGCAGATCCAGGGAGGACTCACCGCCGTGGAACGGATCGGAGAGCTTCTGGAGGAACCTCTCGAGATTGTTGACCATGGAGCCACGCTTGGTTCCACGGTTGGTTCGACGGTTCTCCAGAACGCTTCATCTTCACAACCCCGAGGTGAAGTGATCTTTGACGAGGTGGACTTTGCCTACCGAAAAGATGAACCGATTCTTCGCGATCTCAGTTTTCGGATCGCACCTGGTGAGCATGTTGCACTTGTGGGACCCACCGGATCTGGCAAGACCACGGTGATTCGGCTGCTTTGTCGGTTGTATGAGCCCCAGCGGGGACGAATCCTCCTTGATGGCCAAGACATCCGCAGCTTGCCTTTGCAAGAGCTGCGACGACAGCTGGGCGTGGTGCTTCAAGACACCTTTCTCTTCAGTGGAACAGTGGCTGACAACTTGCGTTTGGATCGGCCCCTCGATGACCAGAAACTGCAGGAGGTTTGCCGTGATCTCGGCCTTGATCCCCTGTTAGGTCGACTGCCCGAAGGCTTGGACACGGAATTGAGAGAGCGGGGAGGGAATCTCAGCTCTGGGGAAAGGCAGCTGCTTGCCGTGGCCAGGGTGGCGATTCGAAATCCAACGGTCCTGGTGATGGATGAAGCCACTGCATTTATGGACCCTTCCACGGAAGCCACATTGCAGCGGGACTTAGATCGTCTCCTCAACCGCCGCACCGCAGTGGTGATTGCCCACCGTCTAGCCACTGTTGAGGCTGCTGATCGGATTTTGGTGCTTCGCCGAGGGAGACTGATCGAGGAGGGCACCCATCTTCAGTTGCGTGCCAGTGGCGGCTTGTACGCCGAACTTGCCGATCTTCAGGAACGAGGACTCGCCAGGCTTTGATCGATGAGCCAATTCTGGATGGTTTGTGCCAATAGGTCGGGATGGCTCTGCATGGCCAGATGTCCGCACTGTGGGAGTTCTTTCAGGCAGTGTTTGTCGCTGTATTCGGCAAGGTGTTGCACATAGCCGGGTTCCATCACGCGGTCCTGTTCACCGCTAATCCATAGGTTTTCTGCCTTCAAACCTGCCACCAGGTTTGGTATCTGTTTGACAGCCCCTCGGGTCGTGCTGTTCACCAGAAGCCCAAGTGCTGCACGCTGTTCAGCTTGAAATGGCCCCAACTTTCCGATGGGCCCTGGAAGTGGTGTAGGACGCAGTTTCAGAATCAATTGCCCCCCAAACCTGAGTCGTCGAAACGGTCTGGGTTGGTAGATCCCACCTCCGGCCGCCAACATCACAAGGCCCGAGAGCGGCTGATCCCACTGTCGACGCAGACAATCTTCTGCATGTAGGGCGATGCTTCCTCCCAGGGAGTGCCCCATCAACACCACTTGGCGACCCTTGGCTTGAGCGTGAATGTGCTCGGCAAGCCACTTCCCGTAGGACGCCAAGGTTGGTCGAAGCTGGGTGGGGCGAGACTCCAGTCCAAATCCTGGTAAATCAGGACACCACAAAGGAATGGAGGGGGCTAAGCGGGTCCAGCTTTGTTCAAACGGTGCCCAGACCTTTCGGCTGAGCATCCAACCGTGTACGGCGATCAGCAGCAGATCAGAGGTCATCGGTGCGTCAGGATTAAGGCATCGTCGCAGGACAGGGTGACTAGCACTTCCTCTCTCACCCCACAGATTTTGGTTCATTCCTATGGGAAAGAGGCTCGGATCTGTGAAACATCTAATACCCAGCTCATCCTGGTGATTAGCCAGTCTCGTCCGATGGATTTAGTTGAGCTGGAACAGCTTTTAGAGGCTGTGGGCTGGAGTCGCAGGCCGGTTCGGCGCGTTCGTAAGGCCCTCGACAACAGCTTGCTCAGAGTGGGGTTATGGCGCCATGACCCACGCATTCCACGCTTGGTGGGTTTTGCACGCTGCACTGGAGATGGAGTTCTTGAAGCCACGATTTGGGATGTGGCCGTTCACCCCCTGTATCAAGGCGCTGGGCTTGGGCGTCAGTTGATGGATTACATCCTCGATGCTCTGAAAGAGATGGGAACAGAGCGCGCCACGCTCTTCGCCGATCCCGGGGTGCTGCCCTTTTATGACCGTCTTGGCTGGGACTTAGAGCCCAATGGTCATCGTTGTGGCTTTTGGTATTCCAATTGAATTGTTGAAAAGGGCTTTCCGTAGTAGTCCGCTGCCAAGCGTGCTGGAGATTCCCCACATCGCCAGCGATGTCGCAATCTGGCGTTCTCAAGGCTGCGGCGCAGCACGCCCCCCCGCTGCCAGCGACGGCCATCGGTGGTGATCGCCAGGCCAAGGGCATGAAGGCGTGTGAGTTGCCCGAGTCGTTGCACGAGGTCGAGATCCTCCATTAATGGCAAGGGTGCATAGCCACCACTGCGCTCATAGAGGGACCGATGGAGCAGGAGTCCCTGATCTCCGTAGGGTTGTTGGCACCAGCGGCTACGAAGAGCGATCACCCCTTCCAACAGACGTCGGGCTGGAGTGCTGGGCTGAATGCGCAAGTCAAAAAACCATGCGAATCGTTGCGCATCAGGATGCTGAATCCGACGCAGCACGCTGCTTCCCCAGTGGCTTTGCAGACGGCTATCGGCATGGAGAAAAAGAAGCCATTCGCCTTGGGTTTGCTGGATGGAGTGCTGGGCACCTGCAGCAAGTTGCCTACCCCGCCCAGGTGGTTGCTTCGTGATGAAGCGACCACCAGCGAGAGCGCTGATGCGATGGCTGTGATCGTTGCTGCCACCATCCACAACCGTGATCTCGATCGGGAGAGGCCAGCGCTGCAGGTCGGCGAGGAGAAGCGGAAGACGCTCCGCCTCATTCAGGCAGGGAATCACCACGCTGAGCATGGGGGTGTCAGCGCTCATCGCTGCCATGAACGGAGATCAGCAAGACAATCAATGTCGTTTTTCCTGCTGAGCTGATGGGGGGTGAGCCCCAGCACGCGAGCGCGAGCGCAAGTGATGTCAAAGACCTTGTTGCTTCCCCATGGCACGGCATCAAACAGTGCATCGAGCTGATTCTGCGTTAAGGAAGGACCCAGCCCCAATAACCAATACCCACCGTCTGAGGAGGGGCCAAGCACCAAGGGTTGGTGTTGCAGGCTTTGGATCGCGTGGCGCAGATCGTTTTGGCAAAGATCGGCAAGATCGGTTCCGATCACGATCACAGGCATGTTGCGCTGCCTCAAGCGCGCACGATGAATCTGGCGGAGCATGCGAGCCCCAAGCGATCCCCGCCCCTGATCCACGAGGGTGCAGGGCGGTAAGGCGATCAGCGAACGTTGGGCTGAGCGCAGAGTCACTCCGCTTATCGCCACCTGTACTTCCACGTCACCCTGCTCGTTGAGTGCTTCAGCAACAGCAAAGGTATGGGCGGTGAGGCGTTGCTGAATGATGGCCGCCTGCTCGCTTCCGATGTCGACGGCCAGGCGACTCTTGCAGCGACCGCTAGCTGGCCAGCGAGCCATCACAACGAGTGTTGGGATGGGTGATTCACTCATCTTTGGCGTGGTAGCTCCTCTGGTATGACATCCAGGGTTTGCTGTTCTCCAGCTCGTTCCACAATCAGCGGCATCACCTGACCCACCTGTCCTCGGTCAACGGTCAGCTGCACTTCAGAGGGGTCGTTGACGGCGGAGCCATTCACGTTGCGGATCAAGTCACAAGGCTGAATACCAGCCTTGTCTGCGGGGCTGTCCTCCACCACTTCAATCACGAGCACGCCGTTGAGCTCGGGCACGGTGCAAAGCTTGCTCGTAGCGTTGATTTCCTTGGCCAACTGGGGCGTCAGGCTCTGCAGTCGTACGCCAATAAAGGGGTGGGAGGCCTGACCAGTGCTGATGATTTGTTGGGCAATGCGCTTGGCCAAGTTGATCGGGATGGCAAAACTCAGTCCTGCGCCAGGTGCCTGGCGAATCGCTGTGTTGATGCCGATCACTTGACCGGCGGCGTTAATGAGGGGACCACCGCTGTTTCCTGGATTCACAGCAGCGTCGGTTTGGATGTAGGGGACACGCTGACCTTCACCTACGGCATTGGTTCGATCCACAGCGCTGATGATGCCGGCGGTGACCGTGTTATTGAGCCCAAGCGGATTGCCGATCGCAATGGCCCATTCACCGGGTTTCAAGTCGTTTGAGTTTCCAAGGGGTGCGACGGGTAACTTTTCAGCGACCACTCGCACCACGGCTACATCCGTCAAAGGGTCGCCGCCAAGAACGCGTCCACTGAAGCTGCGACCGTCGGGCAAGGTAATGGCCACTTTGTCTGCGCCTTCCACCACGTGCGCGTTCGTGAAGATCAGGCCGTCAGAGCGTGTAATGAATCCTGAACCTTGACCGGCTTGTTTTTGGGTGGTTGGCCCACTTCCAAACAGGTTGCCCAGTGGATTTGATACTCGTTTCACGGTGTCGATGCGTACGACCGACGGACCAACCCTTTCAACGGCTTGAACGATGACGTTGCGGCCGGGTTGCAGAGGGGCCGAACGAGGCCCATCACTCACTTCGGGCAGGGTTGCGGGTGCCTTTGCTTCTGGCTCTAAACCAAGACGTTGCCTCAAAGACGCTCCACACCCTCCCATGGTCAAGCTGACTAATCCGATCCCGATCCAGGGCAGGGATCGTGCCAGGTTGCGTGAAACGGCAGCTGCCATGCACGGAAACGTGTTGAAACTGGTCTCATTAAAGACGGGTTACTTGGCATAAGGCGCGTAGATTCGGCATTCGCAGAAGGTGAGATGTGGTGCTGACGGGCAGTGAGCTCTGGAACAAGGTGCAGCACGCTCTTCAGAGCAACCTCAGCAAGCCCACCTTTGAAACGTGGATTCGTCCTGCGCGGTGTAGCTCCTTCCAGGATCGAAGGCTCACCCTGCAGGCTCCCAATCGATTCGCCAGCAATTGGCTGCGCAAGAACTACGTCAGCACCATTGCTGAAGTGGCGCAGGAGATCACTGGTCATCCGATCGAGGTGATCGTGCTCGCTCAAGACGATGAAGAGCCGGCGGCTGGGTCGGCTCCCGAGGTGCGGGTGTCGCCTTCCAGCCAGCAGGCGTTGGCCTCAACGGGGGCTGCATTGGCTGCCCCGTCGAGCAGTGCTCCTCGGCGGCTCCCCGGCTTGAACATGCGCTATGTGTTCAATCGTTTTGTGGTGGGACCTAATAGCCGGATGGCGCATGCGGCTGCTTTGGCAGTAGCCGAGGCCCCAGGTCGTGAATTCAATCCGCTTTTCATCTGTGGAGGAGTGGGCCTAGGGAAAACCCATCTCATGCAGGCGATCGGGCACTACCGCCTGGAGATTGATCCTGAAGCGCGCGTGTTTTATGTGTCGACTGAAACGTTTACCAATGATCTGATCACTGCCATTCGTAAGGACGGCATGCAGGCTTTTAGAGACCGTTATCGGGCTGCGGATCTCATCTTGATTGATGACATTCAATTCATCGAAGGGAAGGAATACACCCAGGAAGAGTTTTTTCATACCTTCAACGCTTTGCACGATGCAGGGCGACAGATCGTGATAGCGAGTGATAGGCCACCCAGCCAAATCCCTCGGCTTCAGGAGCGCTTAATCTCTCGCTTCTCGATGGGATTAATCGCGGATATCCAGGCCCCTGATCTGGAAACTCGAATGGCGATTCTTCAGAAAAAAGCTGAGCAAGAACGCGTTGCTCTCCCTCGGGATCTAATCCAATACATTTCTGGCCGCTTCACCTCCAACATTCGCGAGCTAGAGGGAGCGCTTACTCGGGCTGTTGCGTTTTCCTCGATCACAGGAATCCCAATGACCGTTGAATCGGTGGCGCCGATGCTCGATCCCAGCGGCCAGGGTGTTGACGTCACACCGCAGCAAGTGATTGAAAAGGTCTCTGAGGTGTTCGACGTCACGGCGGATGATATGCGAAGCAGCAGCCGGCGTCGGGCGGTGAGTCAGGCGCGTCAGGTGGGGATGTTCTTGATGCGGAAAGGCACAGATTTGAGCTTGCCGAGAATCGGCGACACCTTTGGAGGTAAGGATCACACCACTGTGATTTATGCCATTGAACAAGTGGAAAAGAAGTTGGCGACAGACCCTCAACTCGCTAGTCAGGTTCAAAGGGTGAAGGATCTGTTGCAAATTGACTCTCGCCGTCGGCGTTAGGCATCAACGCCTTTCCATCCGGCTAGGTGGGATGCAGCTGATGAGCGAGCCAGTCTGCGCGCTGCAGGCAGAGCTGGATCCAAATGTTTTGAGCTGAACGGAGGCATGGGCCGAGTTCGCAACCAGAGCCCCCAACGGAACTCGTGATAAGGAATTAAGGGCTGTGGCTTGATCACTCCCTCCTGCTTCAGTTTCCAAACCAGGCTGCGGTAAGGATCATCCTGGAGGCCAAGCAATGTGGCGGGAAGGTCTTTCGCTGGCCATGGGCCATTGCCTCTGCCGTCGTGAAGGTAGAGCCACCCCTTGTTGTGTAGGGCTTGGAGCGCCTCCTCCCTGGTGTTACTCGTTAGCTCGTCGATCACATAGCCATACGTCGTGATCGTTGGAACCATTTCGAACAAGGCTCGGAGGCGGTGATGACGATCCACCATCCAAAGCTGTCCAAGCTGATTACGTACCAAAGGAACTGGCTTGCGATTGAGATACCGACGTCGTTCTTCGGGACTTTCCTCACGGAAATCGCGTTGCCGGTTCCATACCTCAGCCATCCCCACACACATCTGTGTGGGTTGCAGTTCAGCAACGGCCACCTCAAAAAGCTTGAACCCTTTGGTGTGATCTGGTATTCGGGCGTATTCAGGAAGATGCAGAGGGCAGATCTCAATGCTGCATTCATCCACTATGCCGAGATTGTGTTGTGAATTGACTTGCTGATCACTCCTGAGCTGACTTGGCTCTGCTTGTTGGTGTGTTCGTGTACCGAAGGCTGCGGGCAAGATGTGAGAAAACAGTGAACTCCATGGAACAAAGCTTTGATCTTGTGGTCCTGGGTGCTGGGTCTGGAGGTTTGGCTGCAGCCAAACGTGCTGTCCGTTATGGAGCCAAGGTGGCGATTGTGGAGGGAGATCGCGTGGGCGGTACCTGCGTGATTCGTGGTTGCGTGCCGAAAAAGCTGCTTGTGTACGGCTCTCTTCTTTCAGAACAACTCGAGGGTGCGTCCAGTTATGGCGTGAGTGTTGAGGGGGCAACGTTTGATACGTCTGTGCTTTTGCGCAATGTTCGGCATGAGGTGGATCGCTTAAATGCACTTCACATCGAGTTTTTAGCCAAAGCTGGTGTGGAGCTGATCACAGGTTGGGGGCGTTTTCTTGACCCTCATCGCATTGGTGTGTCCAGGGCGCGCGAGGGCGAGATCGATCAGGTGCTGCAGGCCAAGCGGGTGATGATTTCAGTGGGTGGGCGCCCTTTTCGGCCGAATGTTCCAGGGGCTGAGCTTGCTTGGGTCAGCGATGACATGTTTTTGCAGGAGCGTTTTCCGGACCAAGTTGTGGTTGTGGGAGCTGGATTCATTGCTTGTGAATTTGCTGGCATCCTGCGAGGCCTTGGTGTTGGGGTGACCCAATTGGTGCGTGGCGAACAGCTTTTGCGAGGGTTTGATCGCGAACTTTCAGGAGTGGTGCAGGAGGGTATGCAGGACAAGGGCATCGACCTGCGCTTTGGACAAGGCCTTGCTGCGATTGAGGGTCAATCAAACGATTTAACTGTCGTGACCAAGAGCGGGGATCGTCTGCCCTGTGGCGGGGTCCTGTTGGCGACGGGGCGTCAACCATTTCTTTCAGGCCTGGGTCTCGAAGCTGCTGGCGTGGCGGTCGAGGGGCATCGGATCCCAGTTGATGCCGATCAAGTCACCAATCTTCCCCATGTTTTTGCGGTCGGAGACGTGACGGATCGCATTTGCTTGACCCCCGTCGCCGTGGATGAGGGGCGTGCCTTTGCAGATAGTGTTTTTGGAAGGACTCCTCGGCAGGTGAATCACAACTTGGTGGCAAGTGCTGTGTTCAGTCAGCCGGAGCTAGCCACAGTTGGCTTATCGGAGGAGGAGGCGATCGCCAAGCTCGGTGCGGATCAGGTTGTGGTTCATCGCGCGCGTTTTCGCTCCATGGCTCAGGCTTTGCCTAAACACGGTCCCCGTTGCTTGTTGAAGCTGGTCTTGGAGGTGAGCAGCGGGAAGGTGCTCGGATGTCACATGGTTGGCGAGCATGCGGCAGAAATTATCCAGATGGCTGCTATCGCCGTGGGGATGGGGGCGACCAAGGCCGATTTCGATCGCACGATGGCCTTGCACCCCACGGTTTCAGAGGAGTTTGTGACGATGGCCTGATCCCTCCATTAAGCAAGAGAACTAGAAGTCCTTGTTGTGCTTTATGCGCCCTTTCGTTTGAGCTGTCTCCAGTAGCGAGCTGCTTGCACCGTGATGAGCACAACAACGGCTGGCAGCACAACGCAAACCATGATGAGACGGAATTCGTCTGACCAAGACGACAGCCCAGTGCGGGGAAGAACGTTGTCAGTGATGTACAGAACGTATAAAGCCACCAGCAAGCCACCCTCAAGTCTGCTGATTCGACCTTTGGTCCAGAAGATTGGCAGGCAAGCCAGGCTGGTCAGAATCATCACAGGCATGTCGTCATGGATTAAATCCGGCGTGACATTCAGACCTCTTGCTCCTGCCGCCAAGGCACCCCCAGCAAGGACGAGAAGAAGATTTAAGAGACAGCTACCCACAACGTTGCCGATGGCGAGATCGGTTCTCCCTCGCAATGCGGCGACCAGCGAGGTAATTAACTCAGGCATGGAGGTGCCAGCCGAAACAATCGTGAGTCCGATCACTGCCTCACTCACACCGAGGTTTAAGGCAACGGCGCTGGCTCCTTTAACAAGAAGTTGGGCGCCGAAGCCAAGAACAACGATGCCAACCAACAGTCGAATCGTTGCTTTGATCCAGCCCTGTTTGGCGGTTCCCAAGTCGATCTCTGGTTCGGCAGGCTCCATCTCCTCTGGTTCCTCCCGTGCGGTTCGGATTTCCCAGACGGTGTTGATGACAAGAGCCAGCAACAGAGCAACACCTGATTGCCAGGTCACGCGTCCCGCAGATGCCATCCCCCAAGCAGCAGCCGACACGGCGAGCAGAAGGGGGACATCCCTTCTCACTAAGCGGCTTTCCACTCTCAGGGGAAGAACGAGGGCGCTGCAGCCGAGCACGACCAACACATTGAAAATGTTGCTTCCCACCACGTTGCTGACGGCGAGCGCATCAGCCCCTTTCAACACCGAACTGATGCTTACAAAAAATTCTGGCGCGCTGGTGCCAAGCGAAACCACTGTCAGGCCAATCACCAGCTGAGGGACGCCGAGGATGACGGCGAGAATTACCGCACCTTCTACGAATAACTCTCCACCTCCAAAGAGGAGTCCGATTCCCACCAAGAGTTCGAGGGTAGAGATCAGAAAGTCAGGCATCGACTCCGTGCTGTTTAGAGACCATTTTCCTTGCCAGCCTCAACGGACTTCTCTGTGAAGAGGCTTAGCATCATTCAACTTCAAGGACGAGACTCTGGTGCTCCTGAATCACATCAGCACCCGCAACATCCGGGGTGATGCCTTTGGTGGGCTAACCGCAGCTGTGGTTGCACTTCCAATGGCGCTGGCTTTTGGAGTGGCTTCTGGTGCTGGTGCGGCAGCAGGGCTGTGGGGTGCTGTGATTATTGGCCTGGTGGCGGCACTGTTTGGCGGGACATCCACGCTGATCTCTGAGCCCACTGGTCCGATGACGGTGGTGTTCACTGCGGTGATTCTCAATTTCACCAGCCAAATCCCAGACCGAGCGACAGCGTTGGCTCTGGCTTTCATGGTGGTAATGCTCGCAGGCCTTTTCCAAATCCTGTTTGGGCTGTGTCGATTAGGCAGATACATCACGATGATGCCTTACACCGTGATTTCAGGCTTTATGTCTGGCATTGGTGTGATTCTGGTCATTCTTCAGTTGGCCCCATTTTTGGGACAGAGCAGTCCAACTGGTGGTGTGATCGGGACGCTAACCAGTCTTCCTCAATTGATTTCGGGCGCACAACCACTGGAGTTTTTATTAGCTCTGATTACCTTGCTAATCCTTTGGTTTACCCCTGAAAACTGGAAGCGTTTTTGCCCTCCCCAACTTCTCGCTCTTGTTGTGGGAACAATCCTTTCACTTACAGTATTTGCGAATGCGGGATTGAGCCGAATTCCAGAGTTTTCAGCTGATTTCCCTAGTTTTCAGCCCCCTACCTTTTCAGCAATCACCCCGGATTTGCTTCGATTAATGGTGGTGAACGGAGCTGTGTTGGGCATGCTCGGTTGCATTGATGCCCTGCTTACTTCTGTTGTGGCAGACAGTCTGACGAGGACGGAACACAATTCTAATAAAGAATTAATAGGACAGGGCTTGGGGAATTTGGTGTCTGGTTTGTTTGGTGGCTTGCCAGGCGCCGGCGCCACGATGGGAACGGTTGTCAATATTCAGGCAGGTGGCCGTTCTGCTCTTTCAGGAATTGTTAGAGCGATCATCTTGATGCTTGTCATTTTGGTGGCAGCACCTTTGGCTTCGCGCATTCCCTTAGCTGTGCTTGCAGGTATTGCTCTCAAGGTTGGATTTGACATTATCGACTGGAGTTTTTTAATGCGTGCTCATCATCTATCGATGAAGGCGGCATGCATCACCTATGGAGTGATTGGACTCACGGTTCTTGTTGATCTGATTTGGGCGGTCTTTATTGGAGTTTTTGTTGCCAATGTTTTAACGATTGAACGCATGACGGCCCTTCAGTCCAAGGGCGTGAAGACGATTAGTACGACCGATGATGATGTGACTCTTCCGCTTGTAGAACAAGCACTGCTCGATCGAGCTTCTGGGCGATTGTTGCTCTTTCAGCTCACCGGTCCAATGATTTTTGGTGTTGCTAAAACCATCAATCGTGAGCACAACGCGATTGATGCCTGTGAAGCTGTTTTGTTTGATCTCAGCGAAGTCTCTCACCTTGGAGTGACTGCCTCACTAGCGCTTGAGAATGCGATTAAGGAGGCTGTCGAGGTGGGACGTTCGGTTTATGTGGTGGTCTTGCCAGGCGCAACTCGTAAGCGTTTGGAGAAACTTAAGTTGCTAGCCCTTCTTCCTGAGAATCATGTCAGCGCAAATCGCTATGAGGTGTTGCTGAATGCAGTGAATCAATTGCCTGCGCTTCAGGAGATATCTTCTTAGATGAGCTTCGCGGATCGTCTGGTCATGCGTCGTCCGGATGACTGGCATGTCCATCTCCGAGATGGACCCATGTTGGAAGCGGTGCTGTTTGCAACGGCCAGAGTGTTTGGAAGAGCGGTTGTGATGCCGAATCTTCGCCCCCCTATTACCACCGTTGGAGCGGCTCGAAGGTATCGCAAGAGGATCGAGGACGCGCTGAGCGAGGGCTTGGTTTTTACACCGTTGATGACTGCGTATCTGACGGATGACCTTGATCCAAATGAGTTGGAGAGAGGTTTTGTTGAGGGGGTGTTTGCAGCAGCGAAGCTCTATCCAGCCAATGCAACAACCAATTCAGCGGATGGTGTGAGCGATCTGGTTTTGATTGCGCCTTTGCTGGAAAGGATGGAGGCGATCGATATGCCCTTGCTGATCCATGGAGAAGTCACCGATCCAGACGTGGATGTGTTTGATCGGGAGGCGGTTTTTATCGAACGCCATCTCATCCCTTTGCGTGAGCGTCACCCTGGATTGCGGATTGTTTTAGAGCACATCACCACAGAGCAAGCTGTGGATTACGTGGCCAATGGAGACCAACGTTTGGCGGCCACAATTACGCCCCATCACCTCCATCTCAACCGCAATGCGATGTTTGTGGGTGGCTTGAAAAGCGATTTTTACTGTCTTCCTGTAGTCAAGAGAGAATGTCACCGTCGCGCTTTGGTGAAGGCGGCGACGAGCGGCCTTCCTTGCTTCTTCCTCGGGACGGATTCAGCCCCCCATCTCCGCTCGGGTAAAGAGTCTGCTTGCGGTTGTGCCGGGATTTTCAACGCCATGCACGCCATTGAGAGCTATGCCGCTGTGTTCGAACAGGAGGGTGCTCTGGATCGCTTGGAGGCTTTTGCAAGTGAATTTGGTCCGCGCTTCTACGGTTTGCCCTTAAACACTGACACCATTGCGTTGGTGCGTCAGACGCAGATCGTGCCCCAGCAGCTCACTCTTCCTCCAGGCGGTTTAGAAGAATTGGACTCAGGAGAAGCGCCTGTTTTGTTTCATGCCGGTGAGTCTTTGGCTTGGTCTGTTGACTTGATGGATCGGGCTTAGGGAATCTGCATCAAGTTCAACACCTCTTAAGCACCTCGAAGACACATTGAATTGAATCTGGGATATCAGGCCCCCTTCTGTTTTCAGCTCGTATTTCTGGAATTTGTGATCTGTTTAGACCACGTCTTGACTGATGGGGGCGGGGGGACTTGAACCCCCACAGACATTTCTGCCCAAACGATTTTAAGTCGCGTGCGTCTACCGATTCCGCCACGCCCCCGCGTGCCATGGCTCGCTCCGACATCTTAGATTCACCCCAACCAGGTCGTCTTCTGTGTCCATCGAGAATCTCCTGTCTTCGGTCTCCTTAGACACGCTGCTTGTAATCGGTGGCTATGCCGCTTTGGGTGGCCTCTACTTAGTAGTCATGCCACTCGCACTCTTCTTTTGGATGAATTGGCGTTGGCACGTCATGGGGAAAATTGAGCGCTTCTCTGTGTATGGGCTGGTTTTCTTCTTCTTCCCAGGAATGATTGTGTTCGCACCATTCCTTAATCTCCGCCTCAGCGGTCAAGGGGAGGTTTAGTCCTTGACGCGTGCCGGTGTTCTCAAGCTTGGTCTAGGTCTTTTACTCGCTGGGGGTGTTGGTTTTTGGCTGTTTAAGGCCGCAGGATTTGAGGGGTTTTCAGCGGGAATCGCTGCTGAGGCCGTGTTGGTGGTAATTGTCGTGGGCTGGACAGGCTCCTACCTGTTCAGGGTGGTGACGGGGCAGATGACGTACATGCAGCAGCGACGCCGCTATAGAAAGGAGTACGACCAACTCACAACCGATCAGCTTCAGGCTCGTTTTGATGCTTTAAGTCCGGATGAGCAGCAAGCCCTGCTCGCCTCTCTCAATTTGGATGAGTCTGAATCGGAACAGACCACAGAACCGTAGGCTCCGTTAATCAGACCCTCTGCTTTCTGTGACGGAACAACTTTCCAGGATTGAAGCGGTTTTCTCCCGAACGGCTCAGGAACAACGCATGGCATTGATGCCATTTCTGATGGCAGGGGATCCAGATCTAAGTGCAACCGCTGAAGTGCTCCTGAGCCTTCAAGCCAATGGCGCTGACATTGTGGAGCTTGGCATCCCCTACACGGATCCATTGGCTGATGGGCCTGTGATTCAGGCTGCTGCCTTTCGGGCCTTGGCGCAAAAGACCACGCCAGCGAAAGTGATCGAGATGTTGGCTGGCTTGAAAGATCAGCTCAGCATGCCTGTGATTCTGTTTACATACACCAACCCGCTCCTCAATCGAGGACCGGAGCGCTTCTTTAAGGAAGCTGCTGCTGCTGGTGCTGCAGGCTTAGTGGTGCCTGATCTTCCTTTAGAGGAAGCAGAGAGATTGTCGCCTTTGGCTGCAAGGTTTGGATTGGATTTGGTCTTACTCGTTGCACCAACAACACCACAAAATCGCATGAAGAGGATTGCTCAATCCAGTCGTGGGTTCACGTATTTGGTGAGTGTGACCGGTGTGACCGGAGAGCGCGTCAAGCTCCAGGATCGAGTAGCGACTTTGGTCAGCGATTTAAAGGCCTGTAACAGCGGTCCGGTGGCTGTTGGGTTTGGGATTTCTGGTCCTGAACAAGTTTTGCAAGTGAAACAGTGGGGGGCTGATGGTGCAATTGTTGGCAGTGCTTTGGTTAAACGAATTGCTGCTGCATCGCCAGGGAATGCTGCACTAGAAGCGGGAGAGTTTTGCCGGCAACTGAGGGAGGCTGCTGGATGATCTGGCTAGCGGATAGATGCTGTTGTTGCAACGGGATCGAATCGAAGGCTCCTTAAGGAAATCGTCAATAACGATTCAATGAATACAAGTAGTTTGTGCACCTAAAAGATGCCATTCTATCGCTAACAAAATACTTAAAGAGGGATGGACCAATGGCACGTTTTGTTCTTTGGGGAACATATTGTGATGGCGCACTTCAAAAGCGTGAGCCTTTTCGCGATGAGCATCTTGCTGGACTGCGTGAGCTCAAAGAACAGGGAATATTAATCACGCTGGGCCCTACAGAAGGCAGCACGCACGTGTTTGCGATTTTTGAATCAGACAGTAAAGCAAGCGTTTGTGCTCTGCTTGAACAAGACGTGTATTGGCGTGAAGGGATTTGGACTCAGTTGGATGTTTATCCCTGGGTCCAGGCATTTTGAGCTTGTTGCCAAACCCATTCGGCCACAATCACATCCCCTCCCTCACCAAGGGCATCGGCGTAACCACTCATTTGTCCGATTCCTGCTCGGGCGACTTGCGCGATGGCCTCACTGCTATCGAGTCCACGCTTTGTCAAAGCTTTGATCTTCAGTGTGCGGCCTCGACGAATAATGTTTTCGCCATTGGGGTGGCAGCTCGCGCAATTGTTTTGAAATAACGAGGCTCCAGACTCAACGGCAAGTGCTGTTGACGGCCACAAGAGCATCACGGCAAGCAGGATTGATGAGAGGAGTCGAATCATGCTCACAGAGGGTGGTAGAGCAATAGTTTGCTGCCTTGTTTGGCGGCATGCTGATGCTTGTCTCGATTGTTGGCAGGATTAGAGAATTGATGGACGTTCCAGTTGGCCGAAAAGGATCTTCAGCGATTCCTGCAGAAGGTGAATCATCTGAATGGCTTGGTTCAGTCACTTCACGAGCATCCTGAGCGACGTCGGCAGCTCGCTGCTTGTGACGATCACAACTCAGTGGTGAAACTTGCCCGTTCCTGGGGGTTTGAGATCGCTCGACGATGGGGGGATGGAGAGGGGGCAGCCCTTGATAGGCCTTCTAACAACTTGTTTCTTGGGCAGGATTTAGATCCTGGAGAGGAGCAAGAGCGGATGCTTTGCCAAGGTCCTGATTGGCGGTTGATGCGGATCGAGTCGTGCGCGGCTTCCAGCCCCGAAGGGTTCTGGTACGACCAGGCTGAAAACGAGTGGCTGACCCTGATGCGTGGCAGTGCCAGATTGCAATTCAAGGATCCCGATGAATGGCTCGATCTCAGCGTGGGTGATCAGCTCTTGATTCCAGCCCATCGTCGCCACCGCCTGGTGAGGACAGATCCGCATCCTGGGACGCTATGGCTCGCTCTGTATTGGCCTGTGAACTCCACTCCTCCTGTCTTGCCGCTGAATCAAGAGGGGTTGAGCGTTTGACGAGCCAGTAGGAGCCAGCAAGGGCAATCGAAGCAATACCAAGCCCTATAAGGAGTTGCGGTTTGTTTTCCGATCCTGCAGGTAAAACAATCACTTTTCTGGCAACAGCCGTTAGAGCTGTTACCAGAACGAGTTCAATCTGGATGACATGTTTCCTGAGGTAGCTGGTGACGTTCTGAAGGACTTCCAGGGCAATCAGGACGGTTAGCAGATCTCCAAGAATTTTGATGAGCCCATCACCGAGCCAATAGGAATTGCTATCGGTGTCAATCAGCGCAAGGCTGACTCGGATGGTGAGTTGAGTCAGGGCCGCCACAATCACCACGGCTGTGATGACCGTGAGCAGCTTGGCTACTTGTTGCTCTGCGGAGTCAACGAGCAGTAGGAAAGTTCGACGCTTGCGACGGGCCTGAGGCACGGCTGATCAGTTGGTGAATGGGTTGTAGTAAGGCTTGGCAGGGGTCGTACCTGCTGGGTTTTCGATCTTGGTATCACAGGTGATCGAACCGTCGTCTCCCGTCACGCAATCAGTTGGAACCACAGTGCTGCCCTGCCCTGAACGGCTATTGGGACCTAGTAACCATGTTTCAGTTTGAGCCTGCGCAATCTGGGGCGCAACAACACAAAGACCAGCACCAGCCATGAGTCCGACGCTGAAGACGAGGGAAGCGGATAAACGCAAGGCAGCAAGGCATCTGGTACTACTTTGCCTGTGATCTCGTTTAGTTGCCGCGATCGTCGCGGATTTCGCGCAGAAGGAGATCGAGTTGGCCAAATGGATCAGTGTCTGTCGTTAAGTCTCCTGCGGAGGCGCTGGCATGGGCTGGGGCATTGTTGATCCAATCGGCTTCGATGCTGCAGAGCTTCGCTGCGACACGGGGGAGCCCTCCGAGGCGATGCTCCATTTCAAGCACTTGCATCAGAGCGGGCATGCGAGTTGAAGTCGCTCGGAGGCTACGGCGAAGATCGGCTTGGGTTCGGCCCTGCTGTTTCAGCCAATCCTTCAGAACTAAGGCCAGTTCTTCCTCAACGTCGGGAGACCAGGGATTCATGAGCGTCCGAGGGGAAACCATCGATCCAGTCTGCGTTGTGCCCGTAGACGGATTTCTGGTGTGATGTGTTTACTGCATAAACCGATCACAGCTGTCAAGGCAACAAGGTCATCGCTAAACCCTGCGACAGGAAGAAAGTCGGGAATGAGGTCGGTTGGTATGAGCAGGTAGGTCAGCCCTGCCAGCATGGTGAGCCTGGCTTGAGGAGGAGTGGCCTGATCCAGCACCATCTCAAGGGCTTCGAGGGCTGGAGCCGCAATCGTTCTTCCCGCGCGCCTGAGCAACCGTTGAAAAGCTCCCTCATCAATGACGGAGCTGTCGATCACGTCAGCTTCAAAAACGGAATCGGTGCCAGAAGAGGCATCAGTCATGAATGATGCAGCGTTGAGCAGTCAAGGCGCCTCCACTATCACTTAATTCGCTGGATTCTTAGTAGGCGGGTTCCACTAAACCATGTTGGATGCTGGTTTTACGCAGTTTGCGCAATGCCCTTTGCACCACCTGGCGGCAATATTCTCTGCTGCAATTCATCTGTCGAGCAACTTCGGCAAGGGTGCGCCACTCGTGGCTTCCATCAAGCCCAAACCGAAGCATGACGATGGTTCTCTCTTTTGGAGTCAGGTTCGAATTGTCGAGCAGCTTCCAGGCGGAGTCTGTGCGCTCAGCAATTTCAGCTCGCTCCATCGGTGGGATTTCGTCGCTTGGCAGCACATCCACCAATTCCGATGGATCGGATTTCGACTTCACCACACCCTGAAGGCTCACCGTGACACTGCGAAGTTCACAGCCCAACAAGTCCTCGACTTCGCTGATCGGCAGCTTCATGCTTTCGGCCAATAGCTCCGCGGATGGGGCAAGTCCATTGCTTTGCATGAGACGCGCTTTGGCAGCACGTAATTTCGTCAGTTTTTCATTGACATTTACAGGGATACGAATCGTTCTGCTTTGCGTAGAGAGGGCGCGGTTCAAACCTTGACGAATCCACCAATAGGCGTAGGTAGAAAAACGATGGCCTCGGGTGGGATCGTATTTTTCAACAGCTCTGGTCAGTCCGAGAGTGCCCTCTTGGATGAGGTCAAGAAGATCAAGTCCCTTGCCTTGATAACGCTTTGCAAGATTGACAACCAGCCTTAAATTGGCCGTAATCATTTGATTTTTTGCCTTTTCTCCTCGCTTAATTGTGCGTTTCTCTTCGTCGTTGTAAACGCATGCATCTCCTTCTCCACCTGCCATCGTGCAGCGCCCGGTGAGAGTTGCCATGGCCTGCACCTTGCGGCCCAGGGTTAATTCCTGCTCAGGCGTCAACAGTTGATGCCGACCTATTTCGCCGAGAAAAGCACTCAGAGAACTCACCATCTGTGACTCCTGATTTTCTTGAACTTAGGGCGAAAGTCTTTCTATCCAGATTGCGTAATAAAGACTGCGGAATTTATATTTATACCTTAATTCATCTTTTTATCGTTTTTCATTATTGCTCCTGATTTCTTTTTGTTGCGCGCTGGTCAGAGGCCTGCAGGTGGTCCTTACCCCAGCGCGAGTGGCAAGCCAGCAGCTACGGTCAGCCCCACTGAATCATTTGTTATGCAGCTGGCCACTTTGCTGACTCCAGAAATCGCCAAAAGCGCTGGTGTGGCCTATGTGCACTATCTAAGTTTCATGCTTTGTTTTGCCGCTCTCGTCGTGGAGCGTCGCTTATTGCGTCCAGACCCCGATCGTCGGGCAGCCACGGCGATGGTGATCACCGACGTCATCTACGGGATCGCCGCTTTAGCACTGCTGATTAGTGGCATTTTTCGTGTCCTGTATTTCGGGCAAGGCAGCGAGTTCTACACGACCAATCCCTTGTTCTGGTGGAAGATCGGTCTGTACCTATCCGTGGGTGCTTTGTCGTTATATCCCACAGTGACTTACATCCTCTGGGCGATTCCTTTGCGCAAGGGAGAACTCCCCAAGGTGTCTGAGGCGCTTGCTACCCGCTTGGGCTGGATTGTCAACATTGAGCTGGTGGGATTTGCTCTGGTGCCTTTGTTGGCAACACTGATGGCTCGTGGTGTCGGACTGCCGGCGTCGTGATGTAAAGCATGCAAGTTGACCCCTGTCCTCCAGTTCAGGCTCAGCAGATCAGGCCCGATTCGTTGCGACGTAGTGATCTGACCAATGCGCCTGGGTATGGCTCCAGATTGGCGATTAGCTCATCTGGATTCCCTGTTTTGCCGCGCTGGTGCGTCTGGGTTCAGCCAGCCGAAAGCGCTGAGCCCAATCGCTGGGAAAGGCGATGGTTCGGCGCTGTTGATCGTGCTCTCGATGAGTGGTCTGCTGTTTTGCCGATTGTCCGGGTTGACGATCCTGAGCGGGCTCATGTCCGAGTGGAACGTCGCAGGCCGCCCCGGCGACGTCTGGCTGATGGATGGCGAGCAAGCAATGGCAGAAGCGTGCTTCAGGTGTTGGAGGTGCAACGGCAGGGGGTGTGGCGTCTTGAGCCCCTAGTCACTGTGATGGTGTCACCTGAGTTGAGATCTGAGTCTCAACAGGCCACAGCGCTTCATGAGTTAGGGCATGCGTTCGGACTGTGGGCCCATAGCTTGGTGCCGAGTGATGCGATGGCACCTGTCCAAGGAGCCTCCCCGGTGTTGAAGTTGTCTCCCCGTGATCAGCTCACCCTGGAGTGGATGCGACAGCAGCCGAGTCGATTTGGTTTGCCTTTGCCTCCGAGGCCCTAGGAACGCCTGGGCGCTCCCCGGCGGCTGGCCAGAACGGCTTGGACATCCCTCCAGCTGACGTTGTGATGGGCTAGAGCCACCTGGAGGTGAAAAATTAAATCAGCCGCTTCACCTGCGATTTCGTTGGCGTTGTTGTCTTTGCATGCCATCACAAATTCTGCGCTTTCTTCGCCGATTTTTTTGAGAATTCGATTGTCACCCCCTTCAAGCAATCGATTGGTGTAACTCCCTTCATCTGGGTAGTTCCGCCGATCTTCAATTACTCGCATCAATTCGGTGCAGGCATCGGCTGGTGGGGGTGCTGCCTCGGGTCCTCCTTGGCTAGGTACTGGACCATCGTCATAAAAACAGCTGCGTGCTCCTGTGTGACAGGCCACATCGCCGGCTTGTTCGATCGTGAGGAGCAGCACATCAGCGTCGCAGTCGTAGCGAAGGCCCTTGAGGCGTTGGATGTGACCACTGGTCGCTCCCTTATGCCACATCTCTTGTCGAGACCGGCTCCAGTAGTGCACTTCACCAGTACTCATTGTGAGTTCCAGTGCTGCACGATTCATCCAGGCCTGCATGAGGATGGCTCCGTCTAGCCAGTCTTGAGCGATCGCAGGAATTAGCCCCTTGTCATTGAAGCGGAGTTCGTCAATGAAGGCGACATCAGCGGCTGGCATCGGGCCTCGGTGCATGTAGATGTAGACAAGGTCAATTCTCCCGCAGTGTGCTCCCTCATTCGAGCTGATGTTTCTGCCTCCCGCCGGCTTCACCTGCAGCAAGCATTTCGAGGGGTATCCCTGCTGTCATAGGCAGTGGCAACACTCCGGACATTGTCATTTCGTCCATGGCTACAGCCGCAGCTTCACGTTTTGGTTTGCCGCCAAAGAGCTGGATATTTGTGGCTTTGTGGTGGATTTCTCAAGCTTGCGTCCCTTAGAGAAGCAGTTGAGAGATCAGTTTGATCACACTTTTTTGGTCAACCAAGATGATCCTTTGCTGGAACAGTGGCGATCTCTGCATGCGCAGGGAGCCCTAGACCTTCGGGTGATGAAAAATGTAGGAATGGAAAATACAGCACAATTATTGTGGAACTGGGCCAATGAACTCCTGAACGAACGTGACCTTGGCCGAACTTGCTGTTGGAAAGTAGAAGCAAGAGAAAATGTTAATAATGAAGCAACATATTCTTCAGTACCCGAGTGGTTTGAATCTTCGAACTCGGAGAACTCTGCTTCTACTGCGATCTAATACCTCTCATTGCTTGAATAGTATTGATCGTGAATTCATTATTAATTAATTCATTAAAAGGGCCACAAGATTCAGGATGTTTAAGTTTAATCTTTGCTATTCCGAATTCTTAGGATCGCCTTTCCTGATTTGAGCGTGCTTTTAGAGCAGGCTTAGGCGTTTTTCTTTGACTTGGATTTGAACGCTGCTGCCTTCCTCATAAGCACCGGCGAGGATTGCTTTGGCAATGGGTGTTTCCAGCTCGCGCTGAATGGCTCGTTTGAGGGGCCTCGCTCCATAAACGGGGTCATAGCCGGCATTGGCTAACCAGTCGGTGGCCTCTTCGCTGATGTTGAGTTCCAGCTTGCGCTCGTTGAGGCGTTGTCGTAACCGTTCCACTTGTAGAGCAACGATTTGGCGCAATTCATCGCGACGAAGACTGTGGAAAATGATGGTGTCGTCGATTCTATTTAGGAATTCTGGGCGGAAGTGGCTGCGTAGCGCTTCATTCACCCGATTCTCCATCTCTTGATGTTGGTTGTCATCACCTCCTAAGTCGAGGATGGATTGACTGCCGATGTTGCTCGTAAGAATTAGCACTGCATTGGTGAAATCAACAGTGCGGCCTTGGCCGTCGGTGACGCGACCATCATCCAGGATTTGGAGCATCACATTGAAGACATCCGGATGAGCTTTTTCGACTTCATCGAACAAGATCACTGCGTAGGGTCTGCGCCGCACAGCTTCTGTGAGCTGTCCTCCAGCTTCATATCCCACATATCCGGGAGGTGCTCCGATCAATCGGCTCACCGTGTGTTTCTCCATGTACTCCGACATGTCGATGCGAACCAAGGCGTCTTCGCTATCAAACAGTTGGGCCGCCAAGGCTTTCGAAAGCTCTGTTTTACCCACTCCGGTGGGGCCTAAAAATAAAAAACTGGCGATGGGTTGATTTGGATCGCTAAGACCAGCTCTGGATCGCTGAATGGCGTCGGCTACTGCCGTGACTGCTTGGTGTTGTCCCACCACACGTTCATGGAGTTGGTCTTCGAGTTTGAGTAGTTTTTCCATTTCGGATTGCACAAGCTTGGCAACGGGAATTCCTGTCCACTTCGCAATCACCTCAGCGATGTCGTCTTCGCTGACCTCCTCTCTGAGCAGTGATTTTTCGGCAGTGTCATCGGTTTCTGCCAAGGCTTGTTCCTGGGCTTGCAGTTGCTTTTGGAGTCCAGCGAGCGTTCCGTATTCCAACTCTGCAGCCTTGTTGAGGTCATAACTCCGCTTGGCTTGTTCAACCTGTAGCTGCACGCGTTCGATCTCTTCCTTTAGAGCAGAGAGCTCATCAATGGCACCTTTTTCTTGCTGCCATTGAGCATTAAGAGTGCTTTGCTGTTCAGATAAGTCGGCAAGTTCTCGTTCCAATCGCTGCAGTCTCTCTTGACTGGCCGCATCAGACTCGCGTCCTAGCGAGAGCTTTTCCATTTCCAGCTGCAGGATTTTGCGATCGATCTCGTCGATCTCTTCTGGTTTGGAGGTGATTTCCATCTTGAGCCTGGCGGCTGATTCATCGACAAGGTCGATCGCTTTGTCTGGAAGGAAGCGATCGGCGATGTATCGACTACTCAAAACAGCTGCTGCGACAAGGGCGCTGTCAGCAATGCGGACCCCGTGGTGCACCTCGTAGCGCTCTTTCAGTCCACGCAAAATTGAAATGGTGTCTTCGACGGTGGGTTGATCGACCAGCACTTGCTGAAAGCGACGCTCGAGTGCAGGGTCTTTCTCAATGTGTTGCCGGTGCTCATCAAGGGTGGTGGCTCCGATGCAGCGCAGTTCACCTCGCGCAAGCATGGGCTTCAACAGGTTGCTGGCGTCCATGGCGCCCCCGGTGGCACCTGCACCCACCACGGTGTGGATTTCATCGATGAACAAGACAATTTGTCCCTCGGAGTTGGTGACTTCCTTGAGCACGGCTTTAAGGCGTTCCTCGAATTCCCCGCGATATTTGGCTCCAGCGATTAGCGCTCCCATATCAAGGGCAATCAGCTGACGATTTTGCAGTGCCTGAGGCACATCCCCATTCACGATGCGTTGGGCTAGCCCTTCCACAATGGCTGTCTTGCCCACCCCTGGTTCACCAATCAGGACAGGATTGTTTTTGGTGCGACGGCTGAGAATTTGAATCGTTCGCCTGATTTCTTCATCGCGACCGATCACGGGATCGAGTTTGCCGTCGCGGGCAGCGCTGGTGAGATCGCGACCGTATTTTTCGAGAGATTCGTAGGTCCCCTCGGGGTTTTGGTCGGTCACTTTCTGACTGCCTCGCACGGCATTAATAGCGGTTTTTAAACGTGAGGTATCGGTTCCAGCTTGGCTGAGAAGTTGACGGCCACAGCGGCCATCGTCTGCGAGGGCCAGCAGTAGATGCTCAATCGAAATAAAGCTATCGCCATAACTTTGTTTCAGCGTTTCAGCCCGATCGAGCAAGCCATTGAGGTCCTTACCTAGAAACACCGAGTCAGGGGCGTTGGTGAGTGATGGCTGCTGACTGAGATAAGTGTCTACAGCCGTTTGGAGCGCTGGTGTCGAAACCCCTGCCTTGTCGAGGATTCGCCCCGCCAAGCCTTCTTGGTCCAACAAAGCCCTCAACAGGTGCTCACTTTCAAGCTGTTGATGCCGGCGGTTCTGGGCCAGCTGCTGGGCGGCCATGATCGCGGCCCAGGCTTTTTCGGTGAACTGTTCAGCTGTCGGTTGCATGCTTCTGTCTACGTATTAATGATTGAAACCGTATGTGGATCTTTTGTCTTTGTAGAGCGGAGAACCGATCCAGATCTGTCGGACTTTGCGCCAGTCTGCGGCTTACCGACCTGCACTTGTAGGGTCAGCCGACTCTTCTCGATAAGTGGGACATAAGGATGGCAACTGATCCAGCTCTGCTGACAGCTCTAGTGGAGCGTGTTCATGCCCTGTACGGAGCCCAACTCAGTGATGTGGAACGCAAGTGCTGGACAGTGGTGCACGAACATCTCCATGGCGCCATGCCTACGGAATACGATGTCCGTGAGATTGACGAGGATCTTTATCTTGCGTTGTTGGAGGCAGTTCGCAGCTGATTTCAACTCCCTTTAAGAACTGAATGGAGTTGTCTCAACGAATGACGCGTTACCAACATCCGGCATGCATTCCAATGTCCATAACCGTGAATCAATGGTTTGTGGCATTGCGTTGTTCGTACCCAAACCTAAGGAGTGATCTCAGCTTTTACATTATAAATGTGAATAGAATTTTTGGAAAAATAGAGTTATTGGAAACTCAATGATTGAGCTGTATTGATTTGTTGGTGTAGAGATGCTTAAAGCTGGCAATTGCTTCTCTTTGGTTTTTTTGATCAAAGAGATGTTTCTGTCTTCAAGTCCTTGATTTGGGGTGACCAGATGGATAACCATTCAAAGCATTTGCCTGTTTGTCGCTTGCGAAAAATTCGTGCCATCTGCTTAGCGCTTCTTGGCGTTGACCAATTGGGCGGGATGCCATGATCAGTCCCGCTTCCACAAGTGCGCCTGAGCCAGCCTCAGGCATTTCTAAGCGCACTTGCTGTAGGGCTTCATCGTGCTCGGTTCGCCAGGTCTCGCCATTGTTTTGATACTCCTCCCAGGCCTGGGAATAGGTCATTTCGCTTGGGCTTGGGCGGTTGCTGATGTCAGCCATCTCTCTCGCTCTGGTATCACTAACTCAACCTTAGTCAATCATTGCTTAGGTAAAGACCGTGTCATTCGGTCTTGATTCTTCCATGTGTCTACCGCTACTTGTTTAAAAGTTTGATATTTGCGGTACAGGAAATCACTGTATGAGATTGATGTGCCTTGTCTTGACCTTGAATTGAGTTGTATTAAATTATTTCTTGTAGCAATGATCATTTGATGCTGCTATCTGTAGGAACATTGTGCAATGTTATTGATTAGGGTCTTTGTTGATCCTGATGGTATACCCGGGACTCATGTCCCCTAAGCTCAACAAGTCTGAAGAGAAGGCTCCGAAAGTCTCCTTCATGCTTGCCCCAAATCTCCAATCTCCATATTACGTTGTCGGCTGTGCCAATGCAGCGGCTGTTGACGCTTCAACCCTTTTTAAGACGTTCCGTGTGTTGATCGTCATCCTTGTCTGGTACATGATGCTGTTCTTGGTAAGTGAATCAGATCATTCAAGAACGTATCAGTTGTATAGAAGATGATGCTCTTGGTTGAGTGAGCTATTAGCCTAAGGAAAAGATTATTGAATTCGATGAATCCTAAACAAGTTGGGGCTCTTCGCCGGGCTGGTATTTACTTTGTCGTTGGCTATGGAGGCTTGGTTCTCATTAACAACAGCGGACTGGAGCTTGACAACATGTGGATTGCTTACTTGCCGATGTTTATTGCTGTTTATTTTTTCTCGCGTTGGGCTGATGCCAAAATTGAGAGTCGCTCAAGCAACCCATCTGACGATTAATTTCTTGATATTGCCTAGTGGTGACATGCTGCTCTGAAGCGTTCGGCATTGCTCGTGGCCGCATGCTTCGTTTTGCGGCCAGAGACACGTTGACGCCAGCTGCGGAAGGATCCTGGTTTTAATGTCTGGCGCATCAAGCTGATCACATCTTTCTCCATGAGACCGAACTGATATTCAATGGCTTCAAACGGTGTGCGGTCTTCCCATGCCATCTCAATGACCCGATCCAATTGTTCGCTGGTCATTGCATTCGCTTTGATCAACGCCTGACGTCCCTACAGATGCTCCACGCTAATGGTGAGATTTGTACCTCGTGATCTGGAGGTTTGTCTGGTTATTGGATGGTGCTTTGCTCGAACCACTTGCTGATGGTTTCGGCTTGAGCATCTTGGTTGAGGTCGTCTAGGCACAATGAAAAGCCAAGGCGCTTGCCAAGCTCAACGATGTCTTTTGTTTCGCTACAGCCGTTGAGCTCACGCTGAAGAGCCGGACTTCGTTCTGCAGCATGCAAGAAGTCTTTCCAACCCTCTCGGCTCATCGCTGCCAGCCTTTCTCAGCCTTCAGTTCTACGTAGGCGGCTACATCAATAATATCTTGCTCGCTCAACTTTCCTACAAACGAGGGCATCGCATTTTTTCCATTTTCAATTTGGTGCTCGATGGCTTCAATGTGATCGTCGCCGTACTCATTGAGATGAGCTTGCAGATCGCTTTGACTCAACGTTCTGGATGCACTGATCACGTTGCCACCACCCATATGACATGCCGCACAATTCGCAGAAAAGAGCTGGCCTCCATGTTCGAGGTCAACGGCAGGAGTGCTGGCCGCAAATGCAGCTGAAACTCCCAACAGATTGAGGCTGATGCTGAGCACCAATGCGAACACGGAAATGGACTTGGGCATCACCACCAGCTTTGCTTTCTCAAACCCTATCCATTTCGGAACCCAAAAAAAGAGTCCGGTGGGCATCTGTTAAAACGCTCGCCGGACTTGTGTTCAACTGCTGATCTAAAGATCACTCAACGATAACTTTGCCGACCATGCCAGCGCCACGGTGGGGCTCGCAGTAGAAGTCAAAAGTTCCGGCTTCGGTGAAGGTCTCTTCCCAGGATTCGCCAGGAGCAAAGGCTAGATCGCTGTGGCTGAGTTCATCATGGCCATCAAACACGGCGTTGTGAGGCGCCAGCTTGTTGTTGACGAATTTGACGGTGTCACCAGCTTTGATGTTGAGAGTGTTTGGCTCGAAAGCCAGCATTCCGGAATCTGTACCGAGCTTCACTTCAACAGTTGCAGCATTGGCTGTACCAACGGCAAGCCCTAGAACGAGAGCGAAAGCAATCGCGGCTGAAAGGAGAGAACGCAAACGGCTGATCATGAGCTCATATACACTTCTGCCACTTTAACGCTGTTCAGACGTTTCCACGATGTGGAAGCCCTGAATCGATCAGAACTGTTTCAAGATCTGGCCCAAAGCTTCGACCACCGAAGCGTTCAGGCTGGGTGACGGGATCATGAACGAAGTGACGCTGGTGAATTGAAAACCGATCCCATGCGTTGATTTCGATTGGAAGGATTTTGATCAGCCCTTCAATTAGCCAGCTCCAAAGGGGTATCCCAGGAGTTCGCGACACACCTCTCCAGCGACAAAGCGTGGCAACTGCATCGTTCACGCTGATCCATGGTTGCCCCATCACTATTCTGCGGACTGGTCCTTGGCCAGGTTCCGGATTGGGCTGATGAGGCGTGGTCGCCAGGATTCCGCAGATTGCTGCAATGTCAGCCGCATGGATGAAATGAAAGCTGGCATCGGCTCTTAGCCAGCGAGCGAGCCACAACCATTTGCTTGCTTCCGCTAGGCCTTCCGTGAGGTAACTGGTTGGGAAGGGACTTGTCCCATCCACCCTTCCGCCGAAGACCAATGTTGGAAATACCGCAACAATGCGTTCAGCTAGGGGGTGTTGCTCAAGCTCCCTTAAGCATTGGGCTTTGGTTTGGATGTATTCGGTGCCGTAGGCCAGTGCTTCTTGAAGCGGCTGCAAGGAACGATCGAGAATGCTGGCGGTGGAGAAATAGATGATCTGTTCAATGACTGCTGGATTCAGAAGGGCCAGCATCCTCTTGACGGCCACAACATTCACTTGATGGGCACGCTCAGGATCTCCCCATGCGGTAGCCGTATGAATCACCCGGGTCACGGAGGAGAGTTCGCTGGCAAAACGATCTGTTTCACGCAGATCTCCCACTAACAGTCGGACACGTGGTTGATCCGCTGAGATCGCCGAAAGTTTGGCTGGGTCACGCAGCCAAAGCAGTAACTCGGCATCGGAATGTTCCAGTAGCCAAGCCGCTGTGTATTGGCCGACGCAACCACTTGCGCCGGTAATCAGGATTCGAGCGGGTGCCGGGATCAATCAGCCTCTCCCGATACGATCCATCACAGTCTTGCCAGCTTCAAAGAAAGCGCGGCCGTTCTCCTCAGGAGTGCCAGGCAAAATTCCATGGCCCAGATTCAGGATGTGGCGGCGACCACGGGCCTTACGCACGCAATCATCGATGCGATCGCGAATGGCCTCAGGTGTGCCAAACAGCAATCCTGGATCGACATTGCCTTGCACTCCGATGTGGTCGGGAAGGCGGGCGAGTCCCTCAGCCATGTCCACCGTCCAATCCAGTGAAATGATGTCGACACCTGTGCGACCCATTCGTTCTAAAACCCCTGCGCTTCCAGAGATGTAAAGGATGAACGGGGTGTCGGGATGCGTTTGTTTGACGAGATCGACAACTTTTTTCTGATACGGAGCAGCAAAGGTGTCGTAATCGGCTGGGCTGAGCTGTCCTGCCCAAGAGTCAAACATTTGTACGACCTGCGCTCCGGAATCAATTTGATAACGCAGGTAGGTGGCAATCGAAGTCGCGAAGTGATCGAGGAGTTTGTGCAGGAGTTCTGGCTCCTGAAAGGCCATCTTTTTAATGACGGCATAATTCTTGCTGCTTTTCCCTTCCACCACATACGCCGCCAGGGTCCAGGGTGCGCCTACAAAGCCAAGGACGGCAGCCTGATTTCCAACACTGCTGCGGAGGCGTCCAAGGACTTCGCCCACAAAAGGCATGCTCTCTTCAGGCTGAAGAGGTCTAAGCGCTTCAACTTGACTGAGGCTCCGGATCGGATCACCAATTTGAGGGCCTTTGCTTTCAACAATGTCGAACTCAATCCCCATGCCAGGTAGAGGGGTCAGGATGTCTGAGAACAGAATGACTCCATCAGGCTGAAAGGCCTTGAAAGGCTGCATCGAGATCTCGTAAGAGAGATCAGGGTTTTCAGATCGTTCTCGGAAGCTGGGGTGGCGATCGCGAAGGTCGCGATAGACCTTCATGTAGCGCCCTGCCTGACGCATCATCCAGACAGGAGGACGCTCTACCGATTCTCCGCGGGCGGCACGGAGCAGTAGGGGCAGGGTGTCGCTCATGAATGCGTGAAGATCCAGGCGGCAACCTACCTGACGAAACTGACCAAATCGCTTTGCTTTTCGGCGATTCGGCCAGTTTTGTCACATCACCTGAACCTAATCACTCCCTTTTTTGCTGGCTTCAGCCAAACTTTTCTTGGCATCGTGCTTAAACACCATCACGCTGAGAGGTGGCAGGCAGAGATCCAAGGAGTTTTCGTAGCCATGGATCCCCCATTCATCGCTTCTCTTCCCACCAAGATTTCCAAGGTTGCTGCCACCGTATTTAGCAGCATCGGTATTGAAGATTTCTTCGTAGAAGCCAGAGATAGGAACTCCCACCTTGTAATGGGAATGGCTTTGGGGTGTGAAGTTGGCCACGACGATTAACCAAGAGCCACTTGTGCTTTCTCGGCGCATGAAGCTAATCACGGAATGGCGATTGTCATTGCAGTCGATCCACTGAAAGCCGTACTGATCAAAGTCGTCTTTCCAGAGAGCAGGCTCTTGCTTGTAGAGCGCATTGAGTTCTTTCACCATGCGATGAACACCCGCGTGCGGCTCGAAGTTCAGCAAATCCCACTGCAAATCTCCCCAAACGTTCCATTCAGAACGTTGGCCGAACTCCATACCCATGAAGATCGTTTTCTTGCCTGGATGGGTCCACATGTAGGCCAATAAGGCACGTGTATTGGCGTACTTCTGCCAGTCATCTCCTGGCATCTTGTGAAGGAGATGGCTCTTTCCATGCACGACTTCGTCGTGACTCAGGGCAAGCATGAAGTTTTCGGTGTACGTGTACCAGATCGAAAACGTGATGTTGTTTTGATGAAACTGGCGGAACCACGGATCCAGCTCGAAGTAATCGAGCATGTCGTGCATCCATCCCATGTTCCATTTGAGATTGAAGCCAAGTCCGCCATTCTCTGTGGGCTGGGTCACCATGGGCCAGGTGGTGGATTCTTCAGCGATAGAAAGAGCACCTGGGAAATGCTCGAACAGAACGTGATTGGCTTGTTGCAGGAAGCGGACGGCTTCGGTGTTTTCTCTGCCCCCTTGTTCGTTGGCTAACCACTCACCATCGGGTCGCAAATAATCTCGGTAAAGCATCGATGCCACGGCATCAACCCGGATGCCATCGATGTGGAACTGGTCAAACCAGAAGACGAGATTGGCAACCAGGAAATTTCGAACCTCATTCCGGCTGTAGTTGAAGATCAGCGTCCCCCATTCCTTGTGCTCGCCAATCCGTGGGTCGGCATGTTCGTACAGGTGGCAGCCATCGAAGAAGGCAAGCCCATGACTGTCTTTGGGGAAGTGACCAGGCACCCAATCGATGATCACCCCGATGCCCTCGGCGTGGCAGCGATCCACGAAGGCGCGAAATTCGTCGGGAGTGCCGTAGCGGCTTGTGGGTGCATACCAACCAGTGACTTGGTATCCCCATGACCCATCGAAAGGATGCTCTGTGATTGGCATCAATTCGATGTGGCTGAACCCTTGCTCTTTGATGTAAGGAATCAGACGATCGGCAAGCTCGGGATAGGTGAGCAAGCGGGCACCTGGCTTTAGATCAGCGGCAGGCACCGGTGGGCGTGGAGTTCCATCGGCTTCGATGAATGGATCGTCAGCTGAGGCGTGAATCCAGCTGCCAAGGTGCATCTCGTAGACCGAGATCGGCTGATCGAGAGGGTTGCGTCTATCTCGGCCGCTGATCCAGGCGTCATCATTCCACTGAAATCCATCGAGATGACTAACGATGGAGCTGGTATCAGGCCTGACTTCATGCTGGAAGCCGTAGGGGTCAGCCTTCTGATAGCAGTGGCCGTCTTGGGTGCGGATTTCGTATTTGTAGAAATGTCCTTCCTCAAGCTCGGGAACGAACAATTCCCAAATGCCGCCCAGCCTTTGCTGCATGGGGTGATAGCGGCCATCCCATGAGTTGAGATTTCCGATGACGCTGACGGTGAGGGCGTTCGGTGCCCACAGGCAGAACATCACACCTTGAATGCCACCTTGTTGGCATTGGTGGGCCCCCATCCGACGCCAAATGTGATGGTGATTGCCTTCTGCAAACAGATGGCGATCCATCTCGCCCATCCACTCATGCCGAAAGGCCCAAGGATCGAATTGCTCGTGCTCGAGCCCGCCTCGGCGGATCTTCAATTTGTAGTTATGCCCTGGATCCCTTGAACATTTGGCTTCAAAAACCCATGGATGATGAGGAGTCTGCATCGATAGGCGTTCGCCATCGAGGATCAACTCAACGGTTTCAGCTTCTGGAACCCAAGCCCTAACAATCCATTGGCCCGACTCCAGCTGTTGGGGCCCAAGAAGAGAAAAGGGATGATCGTGTCGGCATTCAGCCAGCCTCTGGCTGTCCTGAACCATCCAGTCGAGAACAGCGCCGGTCATGCAGGGGAATGGACTTCGTTAGGCCGGGAGCTTAGGCGGAAAACCCGCCTTGGCTGCATGGATTCCCCCGAGTTTTTGGGATCAGACCAGATCCTCTGAGAAGTCCACGTTGATGATCCGGCCTTGAGCATCGAAAATGACAAACAAGTTGTCGGTCACGGTTCCAAATTCAATGGTGACCAGAACGAGTTGTTGTTCGGCTCCTCTGCTGGAAATCACAGCGTTTTTGATCCGCTTTACACCACCTAGGACGCGGCTCAATTTGCTCCACTTGCGCTCTAGATCTTCTGGAGAAATCTCTTTTTGAAAATCAAGTGAAAGGTAGTAGCGAGCTGCAATCCAGCGTTGTGCGTTGAGATCGCGAACAAATTTGAGAGCCGTTGTCTCGATCGGCAGCGTTTCACCCAGCCACTTCCAGGCCACTAGCTTGCCTTCATCGTCAAGAACGAGAAGCAGCTCCTTGCTTCCCTGGTCGGTTTGGGCAATCACATCCACGGTGGTGTCATCCATTCCTGGATAAATCGCCACAACACGCGTGGATTGGATGCGATGCGCATGGTTTAAGCGCCCCTTCACGGCTTCAACGGTGGTTGCGTTTTGCAGTGGGGTGGATAGGCGATCAAATAAAGCCTGGGCGTTACGGGTTTGTAGGGCCGTCAACAATGAATCTGCTGCTTCACTGGCTTCACTGGCACTCAGAGGAGTACGTGGGGCCAGCGCTCCCTGGGCCAAAAGCTGTTCTCCTCGTGCCTCTGGCACAGGGAACGCCTGCAGCATCGGTGCCGCGAGAGCGCAGACCAGAAGGCAGGAAGAGAGCTTCATGAATGTGGGGCAACAATGGAGTTAGTTTGCCGGAGTTCATCCGGCTTGGGGAACGAGCAGTGGCGCCATTTGCAGTGTCGCCTCATCCAGGTGTAAGCAAAGGGTGATGACGCGGCAATCGCTGTTGGCTGGGCCAAAGCATTGCTCCCCATCTCCTGGATTGACACCAATGGCCGGCCATGAGGCCCCCGCAAGCGAGAGCCGAAGTCGATCTCCAGGTTGGAAGCTCACGAGCAACGGCTGCAGTTCCAGTGTGATGTTGCCGAATTCGGAGTCAATGGCCCGTCTCACTCGCAACACACCTGTTGAGAGCTGCTGCACCTCCTCTCCATCAGCGGGGAGTCTTGAAAGTGCAGCGCAAAGATCAAAGGCTGGCTGATCTGCAGACACCTTTAATTTCAAGAGCGGGCGACCGCATAGCTGGAGAGCTGTTTGGAGCGGCGTGGAGCTAAAGACGGCTACGTCCGAGCGTTGATCAACCACCCTCCGGTCGCACGGCCCAGCCGTAGGACTCAAATGCCCGCCAACGGCCGGTGCGGGTCGCCATGGGTCATGAACGATGACGCAGGTTCCAGATCCAGACATCGCTGTATCGAGCAATGTCCCATCGCTGAGATCAAGGCAAGCCAACCCTTTGCTGCCCAGATGCCAACAGGCGCTGGGGCACTCGTTTCCACTTTGACGAGACCAGGTGGCATCGCCTTGATCCCAAAGCCTGATCTCTGCTGTCTGGTCTTGGCTGTGGGTCGGGGAACTTTTGAGATTTTGATTGAAAAAATCCAGCAGAAGTTGGTTGGTTTCTGGCCACCACTGCAGATGGGTGGCTGGGCCGATGTGAAGTTCTGGATTGCCGCCCCTGGATCGGGCCGTATTGAGAAGGTCGAGGAGACCTCGCAAATGGGGATCCCACCAGCCGCCGATCAGCAGCATGGGTTTGCGGAGCCAGGCTTCTGGTGGGCGATGGAGAGTCCAGCCTTCGGCCTGATCTGCAGGTTGTTTCAACCAGCGCAAGGCCATTCCCTCGGGGTCATGTCGCTCCAAGAGCCTTTCTCCTTCGTGGAGATAGCGACCATCGACCAAAGCGCTGTGGATCTCGTCCCAGACGACTGGATCGTTGCGGCGCTTGGCTTGCAGGGCTGCAAGCTGCAAGCCCCAGCCAAGGCCGAGGTGCCACCAGTGAGCGCCTCCTTCGCAACTCCAATGCTCCCGTTCATCCAAGCCGCACATGGCTGGTGCGAGGCAATCTGGAGCTGGGCAGTCCGGTGGTGCAAGCAGCTGAGTTAGCCCTTGATAGGACAATCCAAAAAGGCCAATGCGGCCATTGCATTCGGGCCGCTCGCGCAGCCAAGTCAGGGTCGCGGCGGTATCGACAGCTTCTTGGCCGAACCCTTGAAACGTCCCATCCGAACTCCCCTGTCCGCGAACATCTTGGACGACGATTGCAAATCCTTGGTCGGTCCACCAGAGCGGGTGGGGGAGGGTCACGGTGGAAGCAATCGCCCGTCCGTAGGGCTGTCTCATTAGCAGGGTGGGCCATGGACCAGCCCCCTGTGGGGTCCAGATGCGCGACACCAAAGACACGCCATCAGGGGTGATCAATGTCGCGTCAGCGAACCTCTGATCAGCGGACATCCGAGCAATGCAGTCCGATCACGTAAGTAGCCAAGATTTCTGCATTGGTTGTGCTCAGGTTGCGTTGACTTGCCAGCTGATTGATGGCTTCAGATGACAATGCTGACTGGCCATTGCTGTTCATGGCTCTGAAGGACTGGCAAAGCGCTTTGGCTTCCGCTGGGTTTCGCTTAACGCTCTCTAAAAGGCTGGATTGAGCGAGCCCTGCTGAAGCGAATATCAACATCGAGAGTGATAAGCATCGAATCGTCAGTTGGCTCAAAGTCCAAGTCTTGACGAAAGCTTGTTGGAGGGGACGCATGGTTCCTCCTTTAATAACTAGAGCTATTCCATAGGGGTGAGACCAGGGTTGCAGCCTTGAGCGGTCAGTTCGTGGTTTGCCTGGCTTTCGCCAGCAGGATCCAGTGTTTGGCAATCGCAAGATCCACAACCGGAGCTCTGCCGCTTCCTAGTTGGCGTTCCAGGCGTCCGGTGCGGTTCGTAATCTCCTGCGGGGAGGAGGTGGCGATGGATGCGACCGTTGCAAAGCCTGAGTGCATCAATAAAGCCGCATCGGCTGGGGCAAGTTCTAAACAGCACACCAGCTCAGCGATGCCGCGGAGGCGTTTGAGATTGCGTGCTGTGGAACGCCCAGTTGCGACAAGACGGCTGAGGTTTTGATCTGTGAGCTCGCGTAACTGCCCCCAGTTGGTAATACCAGCCTTTTGCAAATCAAGCTGCTCATCGCGAAAACCCTGCGGCAATGCATGGAGAGGGGCATTTGCGGTCATCCCTGACTGAAGTCTCGTTTGGTTTCTCCGAGCACCACGGGTTTTGAGGTTCCTTCGCTCACGGCCTGAAGCTGCCGAAGTCGAACACGCACTTCCCTGCTGCGGCCTCCGGGGCGGAGGTTCTCAGCGATCTGGTTCAGGGTGGGTGTAATCGCTTCTTGTTCAAAATCATTGGAAGCCTGTGCCACCACAAGATCGGTGCCGTTATCAAACACAATTGGCACTTGTCGAGCTCCTTCCACGCGCACTGGGGGCGAATAACTAATTGAAAAAGCCCAGCAACTCACCGCTAATAAGAACGTAAAGCTACTGACGCCAACAAGGCGAAAACGCAGTCCCCAACGGGTAACGAACGCAACCACCGTTAGAACAGAGAGGCCCAGACCACTCCAGGCCAGCCATTTGCTGGATACCTCCAATAATTCAGGCAGCGGCATGGGCTGGTTACTGTCAAATCTCCTCCCTATATTGCGTCGACCTTGGCTGGGATGACGCTCATCAATGGGGAGCACAGGCAAAAGCGCGATGGCTCCACGAGTGGTGATCTCTGGGCTTGGCCTCACAGTTGTTGCTGCTGCTGCCGTTTGGATCACTGCTGACCGATTAATTGCACGGGCGGTGAATGGCCTGCGTCCTTCCCTTGAACAGCAATTTTCAGTACCACTTGGGCATCCGATTGAGATCGGCCCTTATCGCGGTCTTGGTCTTGATGGAATTGGGATCGGACCGATCAAAATTCTTCCTGGAACGAAGGATGCCTCAACCCTTCGTGTCCAGAAACTCAGCTTGGGGATTGATCCTCTCTCCAGTATTCGCCATTTGCGGCTGGTGGTCGTAGCCCGACTGAAAGGGACCAACGTCTCCCTAAGCCGCAATCAGCAAGGGCAGTTTTGGGTGCCAGGCCCTCGGCCAAACGGTGAGTTTCTTCATCGAGTCGACCTGCGAGTGCGGCTGATCGATCCAGCTCAAATTCGTGTTGAGCCATCCGACCTTCAACTCTCTTTGGCGGGAGCTACCCGTCTCCGTCTCAATGAGAAATGGGCTGATGGTGCTTTTCAAATTGGTCTCCCCGATCGAGGCTCGGTGAAGGTGAGAGGGAGGGCTCACTGGGATCGTCCTGAATTTCTGCTCACGACGCGTCTGAAGCGGATTCGCCTGGACCGCTTGCAAGGGTTGCTTCCGATGGCGCAGCCCATCCAACTGAGGGGCCAAGTAGGTGGTGATCTCAGTTTCGAATGGAATCGAGGTCAGACCAGCTGTGGTGGTGGACTTTCCATCGTGGGCTTGAGGGCCAGCGGTAAGCCGCTTCAGCACACGCTTGCATCGCGACAGCTGCGCCTCCACTGTGATGTGGATCGACTCACGATTCCCCGCAGTCAGTGGCGGTATGGCCCTTATAGGGCCAGTTTGGGCGGTCGCTTTGATCTGAATCAGCGCTTTGATTTAAGCGCCACCCTGAAGGAGCTGAATCAGGACAATCAGTTGGCTCTGAGCCTTGATGGTGACTGGTCTCAGCCCCGTTTCAAACTTTCAGGGCGATGGCGATTTCCCGAGGCCAACGTGCTGGATCAACCCGTTGCGATTGATCTGCAGGTGCGTGGAGATGGGCGCCGCCCGAAGGCATGGAAAGCCAGGCTCGAAACATTGGCTTTAGAGGCTCCAGGTGTATCGGTTAAGGCGCAGGGTGCCTTGTATCCGCTACTGGATATCAAGACGAAGCAGCTTCAACTGGTGGGGAGTGCCTGGAAGGGACTCCCTTTGATTCCTGAGCTGTTGGGGACCAAAGCCTCTCTCAATGGAGAGTTGCGTCTGTTAGGCCCCAGCCTGTCGCCTCAACTTCAGTTGGCGCTCCACCAGGACAGCAATCCTTTGCTTGAACGTTGGTCTCTTCAGGCCGATTGGTCCTCAGATCAGGGCTTATTGAGTCTGAATCGCTTCAGCAGCCCTCAGCTCAATGCAGATGCTGTATTGCCCCTTCAAATCGGGAAGGGTGGGCTGAAGTTTGGCGCGTTGCAATCCAATGTGCGCTTACGGGCCTATCCGCTCAGCAGGATCGGTTCTCTTCTTGGCACGACGATGGACGGCACGATTGCGGCCCATGGGGAGGTTCGTGGTCCTCTTCAGTCGTTGCAGCCTGATCTTCAGATCGAAGTCCATAGCCCTCGTGCGGGAGCTATTCGCCTTATTGAACGTTGGAAAGGCCGTTTAAAAGGACGACCTGGTGGTGGTGGTCAGCTCCAGATGGCATCCGTTGGAGCTTTGATTCCTGGCTCCTTGGAGGCTCAAATCGGGGACAATTGGTTGCCAGAAAGCTTTCGCTTACAGCGCAGGAACGGTGAGCTTCAGATCAGTGGTAGCCCTGCCCTTTACCGCTGGACAGCAAAAGACCTGAGTGTGGATGGTTTTGAGTTGGTCTTGCCTCCAAAACCGCGATGGGAAGGGGTATATGGCCGTTTAAGTGGTTCGGGTGATTTGAGCTTGGGGCCTTGGAGCATGTCGGCCGATCTGAAGCTTGCGCAACCGGGATTGCTGGGGATTCAGTTGCGCCAAGCTCTGATCACTGCCAAGTACAAAAATGATCGGTATGACATCAGCGGCGAGCTGTTGCCTCGTGATAGCGGGCAGATCACTTTTGAGGCTGATGGATATCGCAATGCTGGACTGAACGCCAACCTTCAGGCCCGTGGCTTGAGTGCGCGCTGGCTAACAGCCAGTGCGCTCAGCCTCCCACAGCTGACCCAGGCTCTGCCCCCGTATCAGGGCGATGCCACTGACCTAGGCACCTTGTTGGTCAACACCTTTGGTGGATCTCTGGATGGTCAGTTGAGGGCCCTTAGGGGATCGCAATTGGCACTAGCGGATGCCCGTCGTGATCGCAGAGAGAAAAAAGCGTTTCATCCTGAAGATCTAAGCGGTCAAGTCGACGCTGTTGTTGATGTTCAGGGGCCAAGTTTTAATCGCCTCGAGGTGGATCTCACCGCGCGAGGTCATCTTTGGATCGATGGTGAAGACGAAGATCTTGCCCTGCAGGTGAAACCGTTCATCGCTGAGCTCAAGGGGCCCCTGCATGCCGGAGAAGGCAGCTTCTCTTTGGCACATTTGCCGTTCAGCCTTCTTGCACTGGTGGCACCTGTGCCACCAGCCTTACAAGGGGCTTTGGGGCTTTCGGGCAGCTATCGCTTGGGTCAGGGGTCACCAAAACTGACGACGGAGCTGGTGCTGGAGGAGGCCCGTGTGGGTCAGGAGCCGATTGCACTCGATCGTGGTCAGGTTTTGCTTGCTAATGAGTCGTTGCAGCTTGATTTGGCTTTGCGGGCAGAGGGTGCTGATGAGCCGCTGACGTTGATTGGGCAAGTCCCCCTGACGCCCGAGCGACCCTTGGATGTCAGGGTTGAAAGTCATGGTGATGGTCTTCACTTCCTGGCTGGATTGTCAAGAGATGTGGTCGCTTGGAGTCAGGGAAATACTGATCTCAGGTTGTTAATTGGCGGCAGCCTTCTGGCCCCTGAGGCCAATGGATTCATCGTGATGAATGATGGCGAATTTGTTGTTCAGAACCAAATTATTAGCAAGGTCAAAAGTTCCATTTTGTTCGATTTCGATCGCCTTGAGGTGCAGGAATTTAAGGGGCGAATTGGTCGCTCAGGAACCATTCAGGCCAGTGGAGCACTGAAGTTGTTTAATCCTGCGCCGGAGGAGGTGCCGCTGGCGATCACTGTTGAGCAGGCTCGAATCAAGGTGCCCACCGCTGATGTAGCAGTTGCTGCTGATCTTCTCGTGAGAGGAGCACTTGTGAGTCCCGATTTCCAAGGGAATCTTCAGTTGAGTGAAGGGGCGATTACTCCGAACCGATCTCTGTTCAGAAGATCAAAAACCAGTAATGCAGATAGTGCTAAGAAGGGCAATCAGGTGGATCCTGCCAGCTCTTTCATCTCAGCTAATGCTTTGCTTGAAGAAGATTGGAATTTTAAAGCCCCACTTGTTTCGCTCGGACCCAATGTTGAGGAAAATCCAAATAAGAGTTTTAAGACATCTCTACCCAATTTGCCATTCATTACTTTTGACGACTTTCGGGTGCGGTTTGGACCTGATTTGAAAGTCCAAGTCAAATCTTTAACTACTTTGCCTGATTTAGCCAATTTCACCACAGCAGGATCAATCTCTCTTAATGGTCCTCTGGATCCAAATATTGAGCTAAGAGGTGTATTGCAGTTGCTTACAGGGCGTATTTGGCTGTTCACGAGCAACTTTAATTTGGATCGTAAAGCTCCGAATGTGGCTGTCTTCACTCCTTCGCAGGGTCTGATCCCTTATATGGATATTGCAATGAAGACCAGGGTCTCAGATAGTGTCAACCTTGGTTTTGGGAGTAATCCTTCAAACACAACCGTTTTTGATACCAATGGCACAGGCACTCTTGGCGCTGGAGGTGAATTGCGTTTGGTGAAAGTGATGCTTCAAGCCGAAGGTCCAGCTAATCGTCTCTCTAATGGCATTCGTTTAAGAAGCTCGCCTCCAATGTCGCAGCCCCAGTTGCTTGGCTTAATCGGTGGTAACTCGTTAGCCGGACTCTCTGGCGCAGGTGCAGGCACTGCTCTAGCAGCGGTGCTTGGCCAATCTCTGCTTTCACCGGTGTTGGGAACATTCACCGATGCTTTTCAACAGAGGCTTCAATTCGCTCTCTATCCCACTTATGTCACGCCTGCAGTGGATGACAATAGTGAGCGAGTTTCAGGTCGTGTTCCGCCACAAATGGCAGTTTTGACTGATTTTGGAGTGAACATTACGGACCGCTTTGATTTATCTATTCTAGCTGCACCTAATCGCAATGATATTCCTCCTCAGGGAAGCCTTAGTTACCAAATAGATCAAAATCTAAGCATTTCTGGGGCTGTTGATTCCCAAGGTACTTGGCAAAGCCAACTGCAGCTTTTCTTCCGGTTCTAAGTGATGTATCCCTCGGAAGTGATCGGAGTTGATTTGGGTGGAACGGCGATCAAGCTGGGTCGTTTCTCAGCAGACGGCTTTCTTCTTCAGAAGCAGCAGATACAAACCCCTCAGCCAGCAACACCAGGTGCTGTTTGTATCGCCTTGGTCGAAGCGATTGAAGCTTTGGATCCCGATCACCGCGCCTTGCTCGTTGGGATCGGTTTGCCCGGTCCGATGGATGTGAGGGCGCGTGTGGCAAGAGTTTGTATCAACTTGCCTGGTTGGGAGGAGGTGCCTCTTGCTGATTGGTTGGAGCCTCGTCTTCAGCGACGAGTCACCCTGGCCAATGACGGTAACTGTGCCTTGGTGGGCGAGGCGTGGAAGGGGGCGGCGCAGGGTTATTCCGATGTGGTCATGCTCACTCTTGGTACTGGTGTGGGCGGAGGCGTGATGCTTTCCGGCCGTTTATTCACGGGTCACAACGGGGCCGCGGCTGAACCGGGTCTGATTGGTCTCGATCCCAACGGACCTTCCTGCAACAGCGGTAATGGCGGCAGCCTTGAGCAATTTGCCAACATTTCGGCGCTGAGGCGACTGTGGGATGGAGATCCGGCTGAGTTGGCAGCCTTGGCTGGGAATGGCGATGCCGACGCGCAAGCTGTGTGGTCCTGTTACGGGACCACACTCGGTGTAGGGATCAGCTCTTTGGTGTACATGTTCACGCCAGAAATGGTTCTGCTTGGTGGCGGAATATCTGGAGCTGCCTCTCATTTCCTTCCTTCGCTGCGCAAGGAAATTCAGCAACGGGTCCAGGCCGTGAGTCGTGAAGGGCTGCGCATTGAAGCTTGTGCCCTAGGGAATGGAGCAGGTCGTCTTGGGGCTGCACGACTGGCCATCGAACGCTTGACGTGAGGCGAAACGAGATGATGAAGCAAAGAACAAGCGCGCGACGATGACCAGTCAGGGTGTGCCCGAACCATCAGCAGATCTGTTGCTCCTGGCTACAGCGGTTCGGCGTGCTGCTGTTGGCTTGGGACAGAGCTCAAATCAACAGCGCCAACAGGCGCTTTTGTCGATGGCTTCCTCACTTGAGACCCATGCTGATCGCATTGTTGCCGCAAATGCAGACGATCTCGCACAGGCCTCCGCTGATGGTTTAGCCCCTGCCTTGGTTGCACGTCTCAAATTGGATGCGGGCAAGCTGGCCGGAGCCATTGATGGCGTTCGTCAATTGTCGGCACTGGATGACCCTCTGGGTGCCAGGCAGTTGCATCGCGAGCTTGCCGATGGCTTGGTCTTGGAGCGCGTCACGGTCCCTCTCGGGGTTTTAGGGGTGATTTTTGAGGCGAGGCCTGACGCTGTGATCCAAATCGCGGCACTGGCGATTCGTTCAGGCAACGGCGCAATCCTGAAGGGTGGCAGCGAGGCCAAGTGCACCAATCACGCTGTGATGCAGTCGTTAAAAGAGGGCCTCGATGGCACATCGGTGTCTGCAGATGCCTTGGATTTACTAACAACCCGAGCGGAGAGCTTGGCTCTGCTCCGGCTCGATGGTCTTGTGGACTTGATTATTCCTCGGGGTAGCAACGAGCTGGTCCGTTTCATCCAGGACAACACCCGAATTCCGGTCCTTGGCCATGCCGATGGTGTTTGCCATTTTTATGTGGATGAGGAGGTCGATTGTGCGCAGGCTTTGCGCATTGCGATCGATAGCAAGACCCAATACCCGGCGGCTTGCAATGCAATTGAGACGCTCCTGGTTCATCAGACGATTGCGCCAACCTTTCTAAAAAAGGCTGTTCCAGCCTTCAAAGATGCTGGTGTGTGCTTGCGCGGCGATGAGGCGAGTAGAGGCTTAGGGGTGGAGCAGGTCGCCACCAGTGATGATTGGAGCCAGGAATATCTAGATCTCGTGCTTGCTGTACGAGTGGTGAAGGATTTCGACGAAGCCCTCGAACATATAAGGAGGTATGGCTCACGCCATACCGAGGCCATTGCAACGCTGAATCAAGGCACTGCAGAACGGTTCTTGCGGGCAGTTGATAGCGCCGGTGTGTATCACAACTGCTCAACCCGCTTCGCTGATGGCTTTCGCTACGGCTTTGGTGCAGAGGTTGGCATTAGCACCCAGACCTTGCCGCCGCGTGGTCCTGTAGGGCTGGAAGGATTGGTGACCTATCGCTACCGATTGCGCGGTGAGGGGCATATCGCTGCTGATTTTGCTGAGGGGCGTGAACAGTTCAGCCATCGCGATCTACCCACCGCTACGAAGTAACTCCCGTGGATTTGATTCATATCCATGATCTGCGCCTCTGGGCTCATGTTGGAGTTCTGGACCATGAACGACGGGATGGCCAATGGTTTCAACTCGACATCACGTTGGGTTTAGATCTGAGTGAATCGGCGACGTCCGATGATCTCAGCGCGACCGCCGATTACAGCCTGGCAGTGCTGGCGCTTCAAATGTTGGTGAGTGAGCTGAGTTGCCTCACCATTGAGCGTTTCAGTGAGGAGGTCTTTGAGGTGTTGGAACGTCTCTATGGCCCCTTGCCAATGCATCTGGTCTTGCAAAAGTGCCGCCCTCCTATTCCTGGTTTTACAGGCACGGTTGCCATTGAGCGCCGGCGTAATTGGTCAGATCAGCAGGGTTTTTGATGCAACCTGAAGCTGCCACCCGACCCCTTGTTTTGGTGCACGGCCTTCTCGATACGCCCCGGTTGTTCTCTCGCCTGGAGCGTCGTCTTGAAGGACAACATCGTTCAGTCTTTTCTCCTCATTTGCCTCATCGATTCGGTGCGATTCCGTTACGCAAGCTCGCTCAGCAGCTGGATGGCCTGATTCAAGAACGTTGGGGACCGAAGACGCCGATTGACCTTCTTGGCTTTTCAATGGGTGGGGTGATTGCTCGGACTTGGCTGCAAGAGTTGGGAGGCGCCAAGCGAACGCATCGGTTCATTAGTGTTGGCAGCCCTCACCAGGGAACGTTCACAGCACAGTGCCTTCCTGGCTGGTTGTTTGCCGGTTTGGCAGACATGAAGCGCGGTAGTCCCCTGCTGTGCTCCTTGAATCGCGATTACGCCGAGTTGCAGGCTGTGGAGTGCCTGAGCTTCTTCTGCTATTGGGATCTCATGGTGTGCCCTGGGTGGCAAGCCGTGCTTCCAATCGGGAAGAGCACAGCTGTGCCCGTCTGGACGCATCAGCAATTGATGTCACATCCCAAATCGCTCGATCTGTTGATCGAATCACTGCTTGTTGATTGAGCGAATACATCCAGGAGTAGGGGACTCCTCAGGTCCTCTCAACTGTTCCGGCAGTGATGCAGGCTCCTGGCGCCGTCACGATAAACATGGCGACGTCTTTCAGGAGCTCCGCAAGACAATCTCTACGGCTTATCCCTTTCTTCAAACTGCAGCTCTGATCGAGCGGATTGAGCGGGGGTCCAGCTAGAACTCAGCGCAAGCAGGTCATGGTCCATATCTGCAAGCTCAACGACCGGCTGCTGCCAGTCCAGAATGGCGAATTAATGCATCAGTGCTGGCCGTTCGACCCCTGAAGGATTTGTAGACATCAGCTGGACGCTGACTTCCTCCGAGGCTGAGAACCGTGTTGCGGAAGCGTTGACCGGTGGCTTGTACGTCCGCTTCTCGATCGAGTCCAACTTCCTCGAAAGCGGCAAAAGCATCGGCGCTTAAGACCTCTGCCCACTTGTAAGAGTAATAACCAGCGGAGTATCCACCAGCAAAAATATGGCCGAAGGCGCAAAGGAATCGATCTTCCGGGATCGGTGGCAATACGGTTGTGTTGTTTGCAATCGAGCGTCTGAATGCATCAGGGGATTGACCAAGCTCGGTTGTCCAAGTGCTGTGAAGACGTAAATCGGTCAAAGCGAAATGAACCTGGCGGAGCGTTCCGCATCCCTGCATGAAGGTGCGGCTGTTGCGCAGTTTGTTGTAGTCCTCTTCAGGCAATGGTTCCCCTGTTTTCCAATGACGGGCCATTCCCATCAGGGTCTGGTGATCAAGGCACCAATTCTCCATGAACTGACTGGGAAGCTCGACCGCGTCCCATTCCACATTGTTGATTCCGGCGGCTTGAGGATGTTCCACCGTGGTGAGCATGTGTTGAAGCCCATGGCCAAACTCATGAAAGAGGGTCTCCACCTCTTCGAAACTCATCAGGCTTGGGACGTCTCCAGCAGGTGGGGTCTGGTTGCAAATCAGATAGGCCACAGGGTGGGTGAGCTCACCCTCAGAATTGCGAGACCGGTTTAGACATTCATCCATCCAGGCTCCACCTCGCTTGCTGGCCGGTCGGCTGAAGGGATCGAGATAAAAGGCTGCGAGGGGTTGGCCTTCTTGATCGTTGACTCTGAAAAAGCGCACATCCTGATGCCAGATCGGTGCTTCGCCATCAGCAGCTTCAATCTGGATGGAGAACAAGCGTTCGCAAAGATGGAAAAGGCCATCTAGTACTTGTGGAAGTGGAAACCATGGACGCAACTCCTCTTGATTGAGGTTGAACCGCTCTTGACGAAGTTTCTCCGCCCAGTAGCTCACATCCCAGGGGCTGAAATCATCCGCTTCTGTCGCACCATGATGACGAGCACAGTCCCTCAGTTCATCAATCTCTTGTTCCGCGACGGGCAGGGCTGCAACGCGAAGTTCTTCAAGAAGCTGTTCAACGGCTTGTACGTTGTCAGCCATTTTTGAGGCCAGGCTTCGTTCGGCCCAGTTTTGGTAGCCAAGGCGTGCAGCCTGATGGGTCCGTAGGTCGAGGATCTCCTCGATGAGAGGAGTGTTGTCGAGCTCTCCGGAGCTCGCTCGACTGACCTGTGCCCGGTAAACGGTTTCTCTCAGGTTGCGGTTGTCGGCATGGGTCAGGACGGGTAGGTATCTGGGCATATCGAGACCAAGACGCCAAGGCCCCTCCAAGGCTGTGGGATCTTGTCCATCGCGATGCAGATCTCCAGCGTCTTTGGCGGCGGCAGCCAAAGCCTGCAAGGCCCGTTCCGGTATGCCTCGGAGTTGGTCTACTTCATGCACCAGCAGGGTCCAGCCTTGGGTGGCATCGAGAACGTGATTGCTGAATCGGGTGGACAGTGAAGCGAGTTGTTCGCTGGCTTCGTTAAAGGACTCTTGGGACGCTCCGCTCAAGCCCACCCCTCGATGGCGCATCGACAACAGCTCGGCATCAAGGATCCGGATTTGGGTGGAGTCCAGCGGATGACTGGGGTTCCGTTGAAGGCTTTCCAGGGCCTGGTGGATCACTTGGCTCTGTCCAGCGCGGTTGCTAAAACGCACGACCTCCGGTTGTTGAGCCGCGTGGGCTTCGCGCAGCTCGGAGCTATTGCAGACGCCGTTGAGATGGCTCACCACCCCCCAGCTCCAGCGCAATCGTTCCCCAAGGTGGTGAAGTGGAGTCATCACCTCATCCCAGCTCAGCGGTGTGTTGTCAGATAGGCGTTGCTGAAGCGTGGATTCCAGCGTGCTGAGCTGTTCTCCCAAGTCCTGGATCAGTGCTGGGATATGAGCTTCTACCTGGGATGCATCGATGGCCTCGAAGCGCGGTAGGCCGGATCCGCGCAAGAGTTCTGGGTTGGTCATCGATGTCAGCCCGCCGGCAGCAGGGTTGTGAGAGCAACCAGGCTATGAGTGCCTAGATCACTGGCGAGAGCATTGGTGGCTGCTTCGTAGAAATCCATGGCGATACGGGGCCAAATTCCAATCACCAACGTTGGCACCATCAGGGTGAGCCCGATCACTAGTTCTCGTGGGCGCATGTCATCGATGAAGGCCAAAGCTGGGATTCGTGGGCCAAAGAACACTCGTCTGCACATGGAGAGGAGATACATCGGGGTAAGCACGAGCCCAATCGCTGCGATGGCAACCGTCGTGATGCGGAACAAGGTGGTGAAATTTTCCTGACTGGTTATGCCCAGAAAGATTGTGATTTCACTGATGAATCCGCTCATGCCAGGAAGGGCAAGGGAGGCCAGGGAGCTGGCAAGAAAGAATGCAAAGGTGATCGGTAGCACCTTCGCAAGTCCGCCCATGTTGGGAATGGACAGCGTTTTGGTGCGTTCGTAAAAACAGCCTGTCACGAAGAACATTGCTGCTGCGATCAGTCCGTGACTAATCATCTGGAGCATGGCGCCACTCAGGCTGAGGGCATCCACAGCACCGATGCCAAGCAACACAAAGCCCATATGGCTGACCGAGCTGCAGGCGATACGCCGTTTGACATTGTCTTGAGCGAAAGCGTTCAACGCTCCATAAATGATGTTGACGATGCCAAGAACGATGAGTGCTGGCGCAAGAACGAGATGCGCATCGGGGAGCATCTGAACGTTGAAGCGCAGCAAGGCATAACCGCCCATTTTCAACAGCACACCAGCCAGCAACATCGACACGGGAGCATTGGCCTCTCCATGGGCGTCTGGAAGCCAGGTGTGAAGTGGAAACATCGGTAACTTCACACCAAAGCCGATTAGGAAGCCGAGGTAACAGAGCAACCCAAAAGTTCCTCCTGGAGAACGTGCAGCGAGCTCAGTCAGGTTGAGCGTGAAGCTGTCTCCGGATAGGGCCAGGGCAAGGCCGCTAATGAGAATTAGAAGGGATGCGACAGCCGTGTAGAGGATGAATTTTGTGGCTGCGTATTGACGATTGCTTCCACCCCAGATCGCAATCAGGAGATAAACAGGAACGAGTTCCAGTTCCCAAGAGAGGAAGAACAGCAGAAAATCCTGGGAGAGAAAGACCAGTCCCTGAGCGGAGGCTTGAACCAGTAAAAGACCGAAGTACAAGTTGGTCTTGTGTTGAACGTTCCAGCTGGCGGCAACGGATAAAAGCGTGACTAGCCCACTGAGCACAACAAGTGGAGCTGACAGTCCATCGGCGCCGAGGGACCATTCCAAGCCGATCGATGGAACCCAGCTGACCCGTTCAACGAGCTGAAGACTGCTATCGCTGGGGTCGAAATGCTTACTAAAGACCACCAACATCAACACAAGGTCGATCAGAAGGACTCCGATGGCCAGATTTCGCGGCAAAGGTGATGGCTCTGTGTCATCACCTGGCAGCAATGGCATCAACAGAGCCATCGCCGCAGGAAGCAAAACGATGAGCGAGAGCCATGGGAACGCTGTCTGAGACGCAGCCGTCAGCGGCAAATTGGCGTCCATGGCATTCGCAAGATTGTGATTGAACTTATCAGCCCCAGGGGCCTTGATGAGTAATTCTACTCAGTATCTTTGGGGTGCCAGTGGCTCCCAGCCGTCTGAAGGCTAAGCAGTGGAGCGCGACTAGCGACGCCAGCCGCTTCCCAAGCCTTGACCATGGCATGGCTCACGGTTTGCCCTTTCTCTTCTGAACACAGGGCCAAAATGCTTGGGCCTGCGCCGCTGATGGCACATCCCCAGGCTCCAGCCGCTAGCGCAGCCTCTTTGACTTCTTGCCCGCCTTTGATCAGCCTCCAGCGATAGGGCTCATGCAGGCGGTCATGCATACCGTCTGAGATCAAATCGCCGTTTCCAGTCCTTAGGCCCTGCAGCAGCAGGGTGAGGGCACCAAGATTGACCACTGCATCACCAATGGGGACCGATTTCGGCATGGCCCGTCTTGCTTCGCTGGTGCTGAGACGAATGGCTGGGATCGCAACGACTGCTTTGATGCTGTGCATCCATTCGCAACGCACCACTCGCCAGCGCTGAGAAGCAGCCTTTGCCGTCATGCATAGCCCCCCCAGGAGCGAAGGCACAACATTGTCTGGGTGTCCTTCGATATCGATTGCAAGCTCCAGCAGTTTTTCTCGACTGAGAGGCTCTCCCACTAAGGCATTGGCACCCACCAGTCCCGCCACGATGGCTGTGGCGCTGCTGCCTAGACCCCTCGCTGGAGGAACGGCTAGGCGCACTCGAGCTTCGATGGCTATGGGCTCTTGGCCGGCTGCTTTCCAGACCCGTTGCGCTGCTCGATACACGAGGTTGTCTGGCCCTCCCCGTAAATGAGACCCCTCCTGCCCTTCGATGATCAGTTCAAATCGCTCTCCATCGCCATCGATTCGACGCATGGTGAATCGGTTATTGAGATCCAGAGCAGCGCCTAGACAATCGAATCCTGGTCCAATGTTGGCGGTGGTTGCGGGAACATCCACTACCACTGTTTGGCCTATACGCGGCTGCGCCATCCCTGCGTTTCCACTCAGGCCAGTGTCCCACTCGACTCAGCTAGTTTCCGTGCTCTGCAAGCTGCACTGAACAGACCAGCTTCCGGATCGATCACAGCACGCACCGTCAAACCTTCCAAAAAAGGCTGAAAGCGCCCTTTCTGCCGCATGGCATTTAAAAAATGCATCGACTTCAAGCCATCTTGGTTTTTTTCGGCCGTTCCTCCACCGATCCAAAGCCCACCAGTGCACAATTCCTGTAAGGCCAAGTCACCTGCTGCTGCTCCGTAGGCACTGAGCCAAAGCGTCATCGCAGCGTTAGCAAGCTGGTCGCCTGCTTTGGCGAATTGGCATGTTGAAGCAGGGATATCGTGATAATCAGGATGGTCTGGTGTGTTGTATCTCCATGCCTTGGCCTTCTCTTGAAGTGGGTGCGTCGCGTTTTCAGACTGCTGAAGCATCCAGTGCATGACATGGCCCAATCCGGTTCCGCTTACAACTCTCTCCACGGAGATCCGCTCAAGGGATAGATCACGCTTGAGCCATTGCACAAGGGCCCATTCGTCGTTGCTACGTGGTGCGAACTCTCGATGACCACCCTCGCTGGGTAAAGCAATCCATCCTGTGTTGCTTGGAAGTCCCCGAGCCATTCCCAGCCCTGTTCCTGCTCCAAGAATGGCGACGGGACCCTGCTTGGCTTGGGTGACATCAGAATCGATTCCCGATCCGGTTTGAAGCGTGATCTGCTGGCTGTCACTGAAATGTGGAAGGCCGTAGATCAGAACAGCGAAATCATTAACGAGTTCGACCTGCTCTAAACCGGCCGATTGTTGCAGTGACTCTTGGCTGATACTCCATCCCAAATTGGTGAGTTCAGCAGCACGGTTCTTCACGGGGCCGGCGACGGCGAAACAGCTGGTTTGAGGTTTGGAGTTGGCGTCTGGGCGTGTTTGGAGGAAGTGCTTGAGCATGGAGTCCAGAGACGTCCATTCCGCCGACACGTAACGCTGGACATGCTCTTGTTTCAGCTTGCCGTTTTGATCGCTGTAGATCGCTAGGAGCGTTTTGGTGCCACCAAGATCACCGGCCAGGTAAGTCGTTGCCTGCATTGGATCGATCGGCGCATCTCAGCTCAAGGCTGATGGCTTTGATCGGAATCGACAAGTTTTGATGAGGCTCTGGAACGCTCAGTTATGAAAAAGGTCGAGAGGGAGGGGACCCCATGTAGGGCCTGACTGTGGACCTAATTGTTGAGACTCAGCTTGATGTCCGCTGATTAAAAAGCCTTCACCCAGCCCCGCCTCTGCTCGGATGCGAATGCAACCAGTCGATTGGTTGGCCTTTAGGAAGACCCCGCTGTCAATGGGTGTTTCGTCCTCGAGCTGCATGGCAGGCCAACCCATCGCCAGCTCAAGGTCGCGAAGACAGATCATCGCGTCAGTGGATGAGGGGGCCATGATGCCAACTGTGAACCAGGCGAACTTATTCATCTCAGCGATGAGCTCGCTTTTGAGACCCTTCCGCTCGCTCGAACTCAGCTGAGGGGCACTGAGTAATCGATTGAGATCGGCCAGAGCCGTGATCGCTGGGTCGCTCATTACCCGATGCCCCCATTGTCGGCAAAACAAAGTGAGGCGTGCCGTTCTTGGTTGGCCGATTGTGCCGCTGTGATTAGACGCTCCTTTGCGATCACACCAAGGTCGCCATCGCGGCGGCTGCGCAGGCTCGCAGCGCCCTGATCAGCTTCTTTGGCTCCAATAACAGCCAACACTGGGATTTTCATCTGTTCTCCCGTGCGGATCAGCTTCCCAAGTCGGTCTCCGCTGCGATCAATGCTGGCGCGAATACCAGCTGCTTTGAGCTTGTTTTGAAGCTCTTCTGCGTAACCCAGTACTTCATCGGTCACAGGCAGCAACCGGATCTGTTCTGGGGCGAGCCAAAACGGAAAATCTCCCGCATAGTTTTCGGTCATGATTCCGAAAAATCGTTCCAGTGAACCGAAAATCGCTCGGTGAATCATGATCGGGCGCTGTTTGCTTCCATCAGCTGCGATGTAATCCAGTCCGAAACGCTCAGGCAAGTTGAAATCGAGCTGGATGGTTGAGCACTGCCACATTCGACCAATCGCATCCTCGATTTTCAGGTCGATCTTGGGTCCGTAAAAGGCTCCGCCACCCTCATCAATTTTGTAGTCCCAGCCCTTGCGCTCTAAGGCTTCGATCAGGCCTTTGGTGGCGAGCTCCCAGACAGCGTCATCGCCGATGGCTTTGTCTGGTTTTGTTGAAAGGTTGATCTCGTAGTTGCTGAAATCGAATGTCGACAGAATCCGTTCTGTGAGATTCAGGATTTGCAAGATTTCATCACTGATTTGTTCTGGTAGGCAAAACACGTGGGCGTCGTCTTGGGTGAAGCCCCGCACTCTCATCAGCCCATGCATCACCCCAGGTCGCTCGTAGCGGTAAACGGTTCCTAGTTCCGCCCATCTAATGGGGAGTTCCCTATAGCTGCGAAGTTTGCTGGCGTAGGTCAGAACGTGGAACGGACAGTTCATCGGCTTGAGCTGGTATTGCCTCTCATCCACCTCCATGGGGCCGAACATGCTCTCTGCATAGAAGTCGAGGTGTCCTGAAGTCTTCCAGAGGCTGATGTCCGCAACGTGGGGGGTGTAAAGCAGCTCGTACTCCCCTTCAAAGTGCGCTTGCCTCCAGAAGTCTTCAATCAGAAGACGCATGCGTGCGCCCCGGGGATGCCAGAACACAAGCCCGGCGCCCGCTTCGTCTTCGATGGAGAACAGATCGAGGTCTTTGCCGAGGCGGCGATGGTCACGACGGAGTGCTTCTTCTTTGCGGCGTCTGTGCTCTGCCAGTTGATCGGCGGTCTCCCACGCAGTGCCATAGATGCGCTGCAGCTGAGCCTTGGTTTCGTCACCACGCCAGTAAGCACCTGCCACACTTTCGAGCTCAAATGCTTTTGGATTGAGTTCGCTTGTGTTGGCCACATGAGGACCAGCACAGAGATCCCACCACTGATCCCCCAGGGTGTAAAGCGTGATTGGCTCGACCAGTCTCTCGAGAATTTCCAGTTTGTAGGGTTCGTTTTGAGCCTTGATTCGACGTTCTGCTTCGTCTCGACTGACTTCAATGCGCTCTAACGGGAGCTTGCGGCCAATGATTTTTCCCATCTCCTTCTTGATCGCCTTGAGATCAGCTTCCGTAAAGGGTTCCGGATTGTCGAAGTCGTAATAAAACCCTGTTTCAGTCCAGGGACCAATGGTCACTTGGGCAGTGGGAAACAGCTTCTGGACGGCCATGGCCATCACGTGGCTCATCGAGTGGCGAATCTTCAGCAGGCTTTCGCTGTTGCTGGTCTTGGGCAGAACCACAGGCGCGATCGTGGCTGGGGTGGTTGCTGCGACGCTGCTCACCGTTTCCTGTTCAGGGCCCGCCATCCTATGGGTGTGAGTTGAACAGACAATGAATCAAGAGGCGGACGCTCTGCTCGAGTCGTTGTTGGACTCGTTGCTCAATGACTTCAACCACTGCTTCAAGCGTGGGCAGGAGCTTTTAGCGGCTTGCCCGGATTCAGTCATGCCCCTGGACGAACGCGAAGCGATGGGAGTTCGAATTGATGAGGGCCTTAAGGCCATTGCTGCCACAAGAGCCCTTGTGAATGCCACCCCTACGGCAATGGCCATCTCGATGGAGGCGATGACTCCTTGGCACCAGCTCGTGATCGAGGTTTGGGGGCTCTCAGCCCGTGTGACGGAAGCGAATAGGAAAAATTCGCTTTAGGCGCCCTGACGGAGCGTCTGAAGGTTTTTTGAATAAAAGCTTGCTAGCTCAGCATGGCTTTTGACGGGTTGACCGTAGGCACTGAGTCCTGAGTGGGTGGGAAAAGAAGCCCATTCCGGGGCGAGGCTATTCATTGCTTTTGCCGTTAAACCTTTCTGGTCCACCTCATGGAGAGCTCCGCGTCTCTTGACCAGATGAAGAGCCGCTTGGTCTTGGTGGTCTGGAGAGAAACTGGGCAAGTTCAAACGACCTGAAACCTCTTGCCAGGTGGTGGGCAAAAATTGATATGCCCCGGCCGCGGCACTGACGTAACGCTTCACGACCACCCTTTCTGGATGTTTGGAGAGATCTTCAAATTGTCCACCTCCATAGAGGGTGCGATACCCAAGGTCGTGACCGTCCTTCCAAGTCCCTTCAGCAAAGCGAATGGTGTTGAGCAGGGCGCGTCGTTCGTGAGTGATCGTGTATGGAGATGCTTTTTGGTCCGTCTTGACGTCTTGTTGGAGGGCTGATGCCACCTGTTCTGCTTGGTTAAGCCTTTCGCTGGAGCGTTCAGAATGAATGCTGTGTGCAAGGCCGAGTAGCAGCCCCATGCTGACAACACCGATGCCGCTGGCTTGACTGAAAGCCGGTAAGACGGCGCGGGGCAGCTTGGCGAAGGAGCTCAGCAAAAGGTGACGTTCTGTAATAGGACTGCCACCTTCGTAGGGATGGGAAGCCTTTGGCGAGTCCTTTGCTACCGGCCTTGACGAGTGCGTATCAGCTGTGCATAAGCAGAAACACTCAATCAATCCCTGCTCGAGACTCGCGAGACGCGCCGTTTTAGCTGGTTCTTAGTTGCATTTCTCGGGACTGGGGTCAAGTCTTCTCAGGAAGCCTTAAGTATTAGAGAATCTTTTCAAAGAGCTGCCGAATGATTAGGCCGTCAGGAAGCCCATGGCCTTGCGTACACGATCCACGGTGGCTATTGCTACGGCTTCAGCCCGCTCACGGCCTTGATTCAGCACCTTCTCTAGCTCGGCCCGATCATCCATGAGCTCGTTGTATCGGCTTTGAATCGGCTCTAGAGCGCTCACGGCGGCCTCTGCCAGCAGAGGCTTAAACGTTCCCCATCCCATCGCTGCACATTCCTCTGCAGCGGCTGATCGGCCCTTGCCGCTTAGCAGGGCGTAGAGGCCAAGGAGGTTGTCGGTTTCCGGTCGATCCGGGTTGCTGAACTCAAGACCCATTTGAGGATCTGTTTTGGCCCGCTTGATCTTCTTCGTGATCAGTGCAGGTGGGTCAAGCAGGGTGATCCGACTGTTGTCGTTCGGATCGCTTTTGCTCATTTTGTTGCGGCCATCCGTCAGGCTCATCACCCTTGCTCCTTCGCGCATGATCAATGGCTTGGGAACCTGCAGGAGCGGTTGATCCTCTGAGCCGAAGCGAGCGTTGATGCGTTGTTGGGCGATGTCGCGCGCTAACTCCAGATGTTGTTTCTGATCTTCCCCAACAGGCACAAGGTCTGCGTCATAGAGAAGGATGTCGGCGGCCATCAGCACTGGGTAGTCAAGAAGGCCTACAGAGACGTTGTCGCCTTGCTTCACTGCTTTTTCTTTGAACTGAATCATGCGCTCCAGCCAGTTCAAGGGAGTCACGCAGTTCAGAAGCCAGCACAGTTCGCTGTGAGCTTTGACATGGCTTTGGACAAAGACGGTGGATTGATCTGGGTCGAGACCGCAGGCCAGGTAGAGGGCTGCGGTGCTGAGGGTGTTCTCCGCTAAACGATTTGGGTCGTGCGGAACGGTGACGGCATGCAGATCAACGACACAAAAGAATGTGTCGTTGTCGTGCTGCAGATCAACCCAATTACGAATGGCGCCCAACCAGTTGCCCAAATGAAGTGCACCTGTTGGTTGAACGCCGGAGAGAACCCTCGGCCGCCCCATCGATCAGGCTCCTGTCTCGGTGTTCTCTTCACTCGCTTGCGTGGCCGTCCCATCGCTAGCGCTGGTGTCTGCAGGAGCTTCTGTCTCTGGTGCAGGCTCTGACTCCGCTGCAGGCTCTGGCTCCGCTGCAGGCTCTGGCTCCGCTGCAGGCTCTGGATCAGGGGCCGGAGGTTGGGGTTTGGCTGGCCGTGCAAAAGGATCAGGACGAGGTGTTCGATTCCGTTCCCCCCGATTGCCTTCTCCACGTCCGTCCTCGGATCGCCGCCCGCCGCCTTGGGCTTGCTGCTGAGCGACGAGCTCAGTCAATTTGCCGTCCTCCAGCATTTGAGCAAGAGTGCGAACGGCAAAACCCAGCACTGCAACTGTTGAACGCAGATTGAAAGCCTCTTGAAGGGCTCTCACCGCACGCATTTCGTTTTCACTGAGTCGAATACGAAATCCGCCCCCCTCTTTGTTGCCGGAATTGCGGCCGCCACGGGAGCCGCCGCCGCCCTCACCTTGTCTGCCCTGTTGACGGGAATCGCTGTTGGAATCAGTCATGGCCCGAGGCCTGGAATCAGGGGCAAGTGTGACGCATCATCGAACTCCAAGTGGCGTCCTTTCTTGATCTCCGTTTTTAACCGTGGGTTCCACGGAAGGTGATCACTTGTTCTGCATAGTCCCGTGGCTCGAGATGGATGGTGCAACGAACGGGTCCGAAGCGGGCTTCCAGGCGCTCTTCAACCCGCTCAGTGATCTGATGCGCCGCAATCAGATCATCGACATCCACCACCATGTGCATGTCGATGAAGACCTGTTGGCCCAGGATCCCTCTGCTGGCGATGTCGTGGCAATTGACGACTCCGGGTACAGCCAACGCCTGCTCGTTGATGGCTTCGGGTGCAATCGCAATGTGATCAACAAGCCAGGGGAGGTTGTCGCGTAAAACCTGCCAGCAGACACGAATCAGAAGCACGGCAAGGGGCATGGCAAGCGCGACGTCCAGCCAGCTGATCTTGAGCAGCCAGGCCCCTGTCAGACCCACGAGCACGATCACGGTGGTCCAGATGTCACTGGTGGTGTGATGAGCATCGGCTAGAAGCAGAGGACTGTTTAATCGGCGCCCCTCACGTCGCTCGTAGCTGGCGAGCAAAAGATTGAAGACGAGCACCAGGAGCAGAAGCAAAAGCTCCGTTTCATTAATTCGCAGTTCAGGCAACCCCTCAGCGAGTCTTTCGCTTGAGGTGATCAGGATTTCGATTGCTGTGAAGAAGATGAAGCCGGCGACCGCAAGAGCTCCAATCCCTTCGTATTTGTGATGGCCGTAGGGATGATCACGGTCTGGCTTGGGATCCGAGAGCCCATTGGTGATCAGTCCCGTCAAGCTTGAAAGGGCGTCGGTTGCGCTGTGCATCGCGTCAGCAACCACTGCCAGTGACCCACTTGCCAGTCCCACCAACATCTTCAGCAACGTCATGGCCACGTTGATGGTGAGGGCCACCATTAGGACCCGTTTGACCTCATGGCGACGATCGCGGGCCATCGATGTCAGGCACAGGTCTCCTTACCATATAAATACTTCGCTCTTAGGTCTCGTTGTGTGGACGGAGTGGGCGCTGCCAGTTTTCATACATGCGCAATTGCTGGTCCTGACTAGACAGGTTGAGCTAAGAAAGCCTCAAGTTATGGATTTGTTGTGCTGATGCCGGTTCCATCAATCAGCACCATCAAGCTGATTCCATCCATCGCAGGGAAGCTTGCTTTGGCTGGAGGGACCCTGGCATTTGGGAGTTGGCTGTTCAGTGACCTTGTTCACCTTCCCGGTGGAGGCGCAGGCTTCCTCGTCTTGGGGGCTGGCATCTGGTGGGTGTCCCGTCCTGCTCGGCCTGCTCAATTTTCAGAGCCGTCCTCAATCCCAGGTTGGATCCGTCGTTGTGAGACGGTGCTGGCGCAGTTCACTGAGCTGGAGCTGTCGTTAGGTCTCGATGGTTTGCGTCGTCCTCGCGAACAGGAGCTTGAGCTGTTGAAAGCTCAACATGCACCTCTCAGTGTGGGTGTGGTCATTAGTGAGGGCGGGACCCATCCGAGCAGTTCAGACCTTCACACCGCTTTGGAGGGAGCCAATTCACTTGAGCTGTGCATTGCCAAGCCGTTGCCAGTCGTTTCTGATGCCTGGAGCTGGCCTCAGGAGCTTGAGCAGCTTGATGTGATCTTGTACGGACTTCCAATGCCTCTCAGGGCAGCTGATCTTTTACGGCTGGAACAGTTGCCAACTGATCGTCCTGCGTGGTTGCTCATCAAGGATGCTGTCCAAGACTCGCGCGAAGCACGACAGGAAGCCTTGAGCTGTCAGTTACCCAAGCCATGGTGCGATCGATTGTTGTTCTGGAGCGGAGAGTCCGCTGATCTGCGGCGGGGCTTGCTTCCTGTACGACGGCATTTCGCTCAGCCTTCTCGGAGCCGCGAGATCACCAAGCAACGCTTGTTGACCTCGCTTCATCGCCGCTGGCAAGCAGAGCTAGAGCAGCTGCGTCGTGAGCGATTCCGCTCCCTGCTTCAACGGAGTCAGTGGATTGTGGCGGGTGTGGTGATTGCCTCCCCTGTTCCAAGCGTTGATCTACTTGCTGTGGCTGTGGTGAACGGTTTGATGGTGAAGGAAATGGCTCAAATCTGGGGGTGTTCCTGGAGCTCTGAGGTGTTGCAGGTGGTGGCGCGCCAATTGGGGACCGCAGCCCTTGGGCAGGGGGTTGTGGAGTGGAGTGGTCAAGCGTTGCTTGGCATGGCAAAACTTGACGGTGGTACCTGGTTGGCTGCAGGGATGCTCCAAGGCCTGAGCGCTGCCTATCTCACGCGGGTTGTGGGAGCGTCAATGGCTGATTGGATGGCCCTCAATGCCGGAGTGGCCCAGCCTGATCTCGACGATCTCAAGCGACAGGCCCCACTGTTGGTGGCGAAGGCGGCGGAGCGTGAACGATTGAATCTTCCCGGTTTTGCCGATCAGGCCCGGGATTGGCTGAAGACTCAGAGATACGCCGGCGCTTGACATAACTTCATGAATGGTTCATGAAGTTGTCATGAAAAATGTTGTCGAGATGATGAGATCCGTTTGTTTCTCTTGAATTGTGGAGGCCTGTTCATCATCCTGAGCACGATCATTTGCCCTCTTTTGAGGATGGATTGATCGATCCCGTTCTTATTTTCATCTCATGGCAACTGCCGTTCGTAGCGGTCGCTTAAGCAGCTGGCAAAGTTTTTGTCAGTGGGTCACAGATACCAACAACCGTATTTATATCGGTTGGTTCGGTGTGCTGATGATCCCTTGTCTGCTTGCCGCGACCACTTGCTTCATCGTCGCTTTCATCGCCGCCCCTCCGGTTGATATCGACGGCATCCGCGAGCCTGTCGCTGGCTCCTTGCTTTATGGCAACAACATCATCTCTGGTGCTGTTGTTCCTTCCAGCAACGCCATTGGCTTGCACTTCTACCCAATCTGGGATGCTGCCTCACTCGACGAGTGGCTCTACAACGGCGGCACCTATCAGCTGGTTGTGTTCCACTTCCTGATCGGCATTTCGGCCTATATGGGCCGTCAGTGGGAACTCTCCTACCGCTTGGGCATGCGCCCTTGGATCTGTGTTGCATACAGCGCTCCGCTGTCTGCAGCCATGGCTGTTTTCCTGGTCTACCCCTTCGGTCAGGGTTCGTTCTCTGATGGCATGCCTTTGGGCATCTCTGGAACCTTCAACTTCATGTTGGTGTTCCAGGCTGAGCACAACATCCTGATGCACCCCTTCCACATGCTTGGAGTGGCTGGTGTCTTCGGTGGTTCACTGTTCTCCGCCATGCATGGTTCATTGGTGACCTCCTCCTTGGTTCGTGAAACAACCGAGAATGAGTCGCACAACTACGGCTATAAGTTCGGCCAAGAAGAAGAGACGTACAACATCGTGGCTGCTCACGGCTACTTCGGTCGCCTGATCTTCCAATACGCCTCCTTCAACAACAGCCGTAGCCTTCACTTCTTGTTGGGAGCTTGGCCTGTTGTTGGCATTTGGTTTACGTCCATGGGCGTGTCAACCATGGCCTTCAACTTGAACGGCTTCAACTTCAACCAGTCGATCCTTGATAGTCAGGGCCGCGTCCTGAACACCTGGGCTGACTTGGTGAACCGTGCCGGTCTCGGCATGGAAGTGATGCACGAGCGCAACGCTCATAACTTCCCTCTCGACCTGGCAACTGTTGAGTCCACACCTGTGGCTCTTCAGGCACCTGCAATCGGTTGATCTGGAAATCATCCAAAGTTCAGATCAACTGAACTAGAAAGCTCCCGCCGAAAGGTGGGGGCTTTTTTGTTGTGATGGCTCAGTGAGAACTTCAAGAAGATGCAATGTGTTCACGTCAGGGAGCGTCTTTAGGAGCCATAGGACCAGTTGGTGTTTCGCCGATTCAAGCTTGGAAACGATTTTGCGCTCAACTGCTTTGGTAGGGAGTCAAGGCTGATGGTCTTCAATGTTTTCAAGCTGAATGTGGTTTCACGAACAGCCTTTGTGGCTTGAAAAAGATCAAGCAGTGTGAGGCTCGGATCAGATGTGCGTTGCGTTCCTAGTAACCGACGAGGTCCGTTTCCCATGGCACCAAGACTGAGCAGGCGCTGTCCCTTGAGTTCGCCCGGATACCAGGCATGGTGATGTCCTGAGAGATAGAGGTCTACCTGATGACGTTGCATTAAATCGGTGAGGTGCATGGCGTCTGCGATGCACTCGCCGGCACGATCTCGACCAACACTGATGGCGGTCAGTGGGAGATGTCCCATCACCACACAGCAATCGTCTGGAGATCTGGACTCTGAGGCAAGTGCTTGCTCAAGCCAGCGCCGTTGACCTCGATCAACATTGGCGGAAGAGGCATCAATCACGACTATGAACAAGCCAGGTTGTTTAACGCTGAACTGGAAGGGATAGTGCTTCGCGTCGATGAACTCGAGCCCAAGCCGGTTCTTCTGACGTTCCCAAAAGGTCTTTGCCTGATGGCGTTCTCTTGCAAAAACGTACCGAGAGGCCGTTGTTTGACTGGATGCGTCGTGATTGCCCATGGTTGGGATTATTCCAATCCCTTGCTGAAGGAGGGGATTGAGAATCGTGGATTGGAAGCTGCTCCACATCGCTTCAAGTTGAGAATCCGTCAGGCTGATCTTCTGGCCGGCCACCATGTCCCCTGCGCAAAGCACCAGATCTGGTTTCAGTTCAGACAGCAGATCAAGTCCTGTTGCCACGCTTGGGCTGTATCGGGTTGACCCATAAGGTCCGTTGAGATCACTGATCAAGGCCAGGCGAAGATCTCCTCGCTCTGAGAGGGCCGTTGATTCAAACGTTTTTGGGTTGGACGCTGCTTGAACGGCATGAATCAAGCCCCGACTCACTGCCGTGGTTGCTAACAGCTTCAGAAATAAGCGTCGACTTGTTTGCATCCTCTTAATGCTATTAGCGCCAGCAATAAGGCCAATGATCAGCTGAGCTAATCGTTGGGATCAGGAGGGCTCACGGCGGAGATCGTGTTAGCAGCGCAATCTTCCGTTACATTGCCTGTGTCGGGTTAACCGACCTTCCTTATTCGCCACCGGGATTCATCCCAAAGGCTCTTTTCCGTTCTCATGACTACCACCATCCAGCAGCGCTCCGGCGCTAACGGCTGGCAGCAGTTCTGTGAGTGGGTCACCTCCACCAACAACCGTCTTTATGTCGGTTGGTTCGGTGTTCTGATGATCCCCACACTGCTTGCCGCTACCACTTGCTTCATCGTTGCTTTTATCGCCGCACCTCCGGTTGATATCGACGGCATCCGCGAGCCTGTTGCAGGTTCACTGATGTATGGCAACAACATCATCTCTGGTGCTGTTGTTCCTTCCAGCAACGCTATTGGCTTGCACTTCTACCCAATCTGGGAAGCTGCCTCACTCGACGAGTGGCTCTACAACGGCGGTCCTTTCCAACTGGTTGTTTTCCACTTCCTGATCGGCATCTACGCCTATATGGGACGTGAGTGGGAACTTTCCTACCGCTTGGGCATGCGCCCTTGGATCTGTGTTGCATACAGCGCACCTGTTGCTGCTGCATCTGCAGTGTTCCTGGTCTACCCCTTCGGTCAGGGTTCGTTCTCTGACGCCATGCCTTTGGGCATCTCTGGAACCTTCAACTACATGTTGGTCTTCCAGGCTGAGCACAACATCCTGATGCACCCCTTCCACATGCTTGGAGTGGCTGGTGTCTTCGGTGGTTCACTGTTCTCCGCCATGCACGGTTCATTGGTGACCTCCTCCTTGGTTCGTGAAACAACCGAGACCGAGTCCCAGAACTACGGCTATAAGTTCGGCCAAGAAGAAGAGACGTACAACATCGTGGCTGCTCACGGCTACTTCGGTCGCCTGATCTTCCAATACGCCTCCTTCAACAACAGCCGTAGCCTTCACTTCTTCCTTGCAGCCTGGCCTGTTGTCGGCATCTGGTTCACCGCTCTTGGCGTGTCAACCATGGCCTTCAACTTGAACGGCTTCAACTTCAACCAGTCGATCCTTGATGGTCAGGGCCGCGTCCTGAACACCTGGGCCGATGTTCTTAACAGAGCTGGACTTGGCATGGAAGTGATGCACGAGCGCAACGCTCATAACTTCCCTCTCGACCTGGCTGCTGCTGAGTCCACACCTGTGGCTCTTCAGGCACCTGCAATCGGTTGATCTGGAAATCATCCAAAGTTCAGATCAACTGAACTAGAAAGCTCCCGCCGAAAGGTGGGGGCTTTTTTGTTGTGATGGCTCAGTAAGAACGGAATCGAGCTCCATCACTCTGGTCAGCCCACCACTGTTTTTATTCAGTGTTTTTGTGCTCAGGCGTAGGGACCGAAGTGGGTTGCACAGGTCGCACCACACTGGGCCCCAAGCTTGATGGCGTCAGTGGTGGACCATCCAGCAGCGAGTCCAGCCGTCACGCCAGCCGCAAAGCTGTCGCCGCATCCATAGGTTTCCGTAAGGGCTCCTGGCAGGGGTTGGGCTTCAAATCGTCCTCCTGGAATGAGGATCCCTCCCTTCTCTCCTTCCGTGGCAATCCGCAAGGTTGGTGCTGGTGTGAGTGCACCCTCTTCGATGCATTCGCCTGGATCCAAATTGCTGCCGATCAAGGCATCGAGACTGACTCCTGCCCCTTGAAGAACGGGGACCCGAAGGCGGGGCGTTGCCGTTAAAACTTTGGCTGCTCGTGCCAGCTTGAGGCCCTCAGAATCGGTTGCAGAGACGAACACCCCAGCGCAATCGGCGAGATGCTCCCAGGGCAGTGGGTCATAAGCGACTGGCGTCAGCCGCTCTCCAATCACCGTGATCGCCCGATCGCTGCTGCGATCAACCAAGCTGATCCCGCGGCGGGTGGGTTGGTCACGCCAGGCAACGATTGGGGTGACACCCAACTCGCGCAGGCGTGCTTCGCTTCGCGCGCCGATCTCATCCCTGCCAAGGGCCGTGAAGAAAGCCACTTTTTGCCCCGTCAACCTGGCCAGTTGAACAGCCACGACAGCTCCGGCTCCAGCTGGTTCTTCGAGGGAGCGATGGGCACGGCTGATCTGCCCAGGCGCAGGGAGTTCATTGACGGCAAGAAAAGTAACCCACTCGAGGTGCCCGACAACAGCAAGCGTGAGATCAGCGGGAAGTGAGGCCATTTAAGGAATTGGCAGGATCGATTTCGCTGCATCTCGCAGGCGAACATTGATCCGACCGCCTACTTCAGTGACTTCTACCGCTCCACCAACGGTTAACTGATCTTCGTCGGATGTTCCTACAAGTACAGGACCTTCATGCACACCTTGCACTTTGACTGGCGTTGTGACCTCATCAACTGAAACCTGACCTTGCACCTCGAGTGTTTGATTTGAGTCAATCAAGACGGGTTTATTGACGGAAACTTGGCCTTGAACGGGAAGGACTTCCGCGGCCTCAATTGCGATCGCACCCTCACTTCTCACACTGACCGGTGCCATGATTTCGTCAACAGTGACTCCGCCGACGAGGCGCACTGGCAACGGCTGATCGAGGGGCAGGCCGATGGGAATGGGTTGACGGAGAATCTGGGTTGCAGCAACGGCAACTGACCACGCCGCAATCACAACAGCGAGGGGCCAGTGGCTTGCCATTGCCAATGTGAACCAGCGTGGATCGTTGTTCTCTGGCATCAAACCATTTCTAAAAACCCATCCGGTTGTACCGGGTTTTTAGCAAAAAATTAGTAGGTGAGGTCCAGATTCTGAAAATGTCCTAGAGCTCATAATCTTCTTCAAATTGATTGAGAAGACCTTTGTAGAGAACCAGTGTGCCTTCACTTTCTTCAGTGATGCCCTCAGCGTCATAAAGCTGGGCGAGATGGCTACATGCGGCATGCACTTGCACAAATGCTTCCGCATATTCGTTTTGAATGTCTTCTTCGCGGATGTCTCGAATTAACGCAGAAATAAACTCAACTTTTTTATGGGCCGCTTTAATTTCGGCTTCCATGTCTTTGCTGAGTTTGCGCCGCTTTCGAGCCATTGGCCAATCTCTGTCAGCCCTTCATTCTAAGGGCAAGTGGCTGACAGAGATTGGCTGGTCTGATCAGAAACAGAAGGGGAGCATCTGAGCGCTGCAATTCACGTAGCCATCAACCAGGGGGCCTAGGCCGATCTGGTGAAGGATGCCTTGGCCTGTGAGCCCTTCCGTAATGACCCCGATCACAAAACCGATCATGGCGGCGCGACCGTTGAAAAGTTCAACCTTCTTGAGTTGATCTTCGTGAATGGAGCGAGCTGCTTTGCCTTGGAACCAGGTGTCGTTAGCGGGAGTGCGTTCCATGGTGGTGTTTCAATTGAAACGAACTGTAACAGAGATTTGACGTTGGACCGTCTTGCGGCTATTGCCTTCTCCAAATCACAGGCTGTCTTCGCTTCGGGTACAGCTCGCGGCACATTGGGCAAACGGTTCCATCGCATCCACGAGCAGTGCAGTGCTCGCGTCCATAAAAAATGATTTGCAGGTGGAGCTTGTTCCAGCTCTCTGGGGGGAATAGGGATTTCAAATCCTTTTCGGTGCGCTCAACGCTGTCTCCATTGCTGAGCCCCCAGCGCTGCGCTAATCGATGAATGTGAGTGTCCACAGGGAAGGCCGGTACTCCAAAGGCTTGGGCCATCACCACGCTGGCGGTTTTGTGGCCTACGCCAGGCAGCGCCTCCAGTTCTTCAAAGCTTCTGGGCACGTTTCCCCCATGCACAGTGATCAACAGGTGAGCAAGTTTGTGCACGTTGCGGGCCTTCGTTTTGGCGAGGCCGAGCTGGCGGATGTGTTGGAAAATCTCTGCTTCTGTTAAAGCCGCCATGGCAATTGGAGTTGGTCCAGCAGCAAACAAGGCCGGCGTCACTTCATTGACCTTTTTGTCGGTGCACTGCGCGCTAAGGAGCACAGCGATCAGCAGGCTGAAAGGGTCGCTGTGATCGAGAGGAATGGGTGGATCTGGATAGTGCTCATCCAGGCGGCAGAGCAGATGGGCAGCACGCTCTTTTTTGAGCAATGGTCATCGAGTTGCAGGACTGCCATCATGACCACACTGCTTTTGCGGCCATGTCATCTGTTCGTAACGACGGTTCAACAGACGTCACTTCGGCCTATGAGCGTGCGATCGCACGAGAAGAAAAGGGCGTGAGTTCCGATGAACATTGTTCAGAAGTTGAGTCCCCTCAGCTGCGATCTCGTCCCCAGTCCCAAGCGAAATCTGAGAGCAACACTGATGGAGATAGCGACCTGTACCGCCATCACAGCCAGCAGCAATCGGCGGAAGGGGGATGAAGTCTTGACTCTTGGGTCTATTGATCTTCGTGATCAGAACAGCAAGGATTGAACCCTTACGAGCCAGGCTGAATGGCTTTTTTAAGGGTGTACACGCCTTTCTGGATTGCTTCTTTGGGCGCTTTGATCATTCTTATCTACGTGTTTGACCAGATTGTGACGGCATAGACCAGCGCACCTCCAAGAATTAATGCCGCCAGAACCAGGCCAATGCCAATGCCGCCGCCTCCTTAATTAGAGGAAGGTGTTATCTGATGAACGTTTGGCTTAGCGTCGGGTCGAACAAGCATTTTCAAAAGGAGCTGCCGTGAACACCGCCGTGAGGGGGATTCTCTACGTTTCGGTTTGGGTTGTTGTGTGGGGTGTCGCCTCATCACTCATTGATTGGGTGTTGTTAAGCGGAGAGGTCTACGAGATGGGATCTTTTGGTCAAGTGGCCACATTTATCGGCTATGGAGCGGCTTGTTCTGTCTTGGCTGTTCGATTGTCTGGTCGCTTTCTCAAATCAGCTGAGGATCAGGCTGACGACTGATGGGGCTCACGTGACACAGCTCCGGCTGCCAAAAGGCCAGCGATGAATCCACTCGCATGGCCAATCCAGCTCACTCCCGCGGGTGAAGCCCAAGGCAGCAATCCAGGGAGGGCGCTTCCGTAGAAGGCAACGGCAATCACGCTCAAAGCGATGGCCATCGGTCGTCGTTCGAGAAATCCGATGAGCACGAGATAGCCAAGGAGTCCATAGACGACACCAGAGAGTCCGTGGCTGCCCACAGGCCAAAACAACCAGAGCGGAATTTCGAGAAGAATCACGGCAATCCAAACCGCCACATAACCGCGCAGGCTTTTCAACAGCACGAGATAGCTAAGGGGTAGAAAAACAATGCTGTTCCCGATCAGGTGACCTAGATCTCCATGGCTGAATGGAGCGGTGATCAGGGTCCACCAAGGTGTGCCAGGCCCCATAGCCAAATTCCATCGTCCGCCTAGCAGGAGTTGATCGATGCCTTCCTGAAGCCAGGACAGACCTAAAAGGATCAAGGGAAGAACGATCACTGCACTCTGAATGTCACTCCCATCACCGCAGTGATGTCTTTGTCGATGGTGCTGGTGTCATAGGAGCCATAGCTCCCCATTTTGGTGGAGTTCGGCACGGTGATTTGGAAGGTACCTGTGTCGGCATTGGTAATCGCTCCAATGCCGGAACCAGCCTCACCTGCGATCGCAATCGCTCGATCTCGAGCATCGGCAGTGGCTTTGGCCAGCATGTCAACGCGCTTTTCAGCCAATTTTGTGTAGGTGTAAGCCGGTGGCTGAATCGCCAACGACACACCATCACCAATCAGGTTGCTGATGGAGTTCGATGCCTTGCGGATTAAGGCCACATCTGAGCTGCCAACGTGGATGGATTGACGTGCTGTCCACTCCGTATTGGTGAGCATCCCGGTCACACGGTTGCGAATGTCGTTGCGATCAGTTCGTAAAACAGTGAGTTGGGTGTTGCTTTCTGGAATGCCCGCATCTTGCAGAAAGGCGAGCGCTCGCTTCAAATCGGGTTGCAGATTTTGATAGGCCTGCTGCTGGCTGAGACCATTGCCGCTCACGGTCACGGTCCAATCTGCGTAGTCGCTACGAAGCCGTTCGGTGCTGGCACCGGTCACGGTCACGGTGTCTGTTGCGGTTCGAATCCCTTTCACGGCAACAGCTCCAGCCAGAACAAGCCCGCAGCTCAGCACCAACATCGGCAACACCAGGGGAGGCGTTCGACGCCATAGGGAAAGTTGGTGCTGGCCTGGGGGGGGGTGTTCTGGCACTGACTTTCGGCTTTCCACCATTTCAACCGATCTTTGGATTGAGACGTGTTTTTCGCGATCACAGCTGTGACTGGCTATGACCCAAATCAAGACCGTTGAGTCATTGATGCCAAAAAGCGCTGAGGTGATCGTGATCGGCAGTGGGATCGGCGGCTTGTGCTGTGCCGCACTCACTGCCCGAGCGGGTAAGGAGGTTTTGGTCCTTGAAGCCCATAGTCAGCCAGGCGGTGCTGCCCATGGCTTTGAACGGCAGGGCTATCGCTTTGAATCTGGTCCATCCCTTTGGAGTGGGTTATCGCGTTGGCCAAGCAGTAACCCGCTCGCCCAGATCCTGCGTGCTTTGGATCAGCCCCTGGATGTCCTGACCTACAAAGACTGGGATGTCTTGTTTCCGGAAGGCCATCTCCGCGTTGGGGTTGGCGGTGATGGATTTGAGCGCGTGGTGGAGAGGTTGCGCGGACCTGAGGCTGTGGCTGAGTGGCAGCGGTTTACAGAGGTGCTGCAGCCGATCGCAGCAGCAGCAGATGCCCTGCCGTTGCTGGCGTTACCAGCATCCGTGGATGGGATTGGTCCTCTGTTGAGACGGAGTGGACGCCTGGTGCAGCACTTGCCAGCTATCCGCCATCTCAGTGGTGCATTTGGCCCTTTAGTGGACCGTCATCTGCAGGATCCATTTCTGCGTCACTGGGTGGATTTGCTCTGTTTTTTGATCAGCGGTATGCCGATGGCTGACACCAACGCAGCCGCGATGGCCACCTTGTTTGGTGAGTGGTTTGACCCTGAATCGTGCCTCGATTTTCCCAAAGGAGGCAGTGCGGCCGTGGTGGATGCTCTCGTGTGTGGCCTCGAGGCTCACGGCGGCAGCTTGCGGCTAGGTGCAAGGGTGAGTCAGGTGTTGCTCGATGGTGATCGGGCCATCGGAGTGCAACTCAGTAACGGCGAGACCCTTTACGCCGATGTGGTGGTGAGCAATACGGATGCCTGGGGTACGGCGGCTCTTTTACCCGAGACGGCTGCGAAGGCTTGGAGTCAGGAACGACTGTCCACACCTGCTTGTCATTCGTTTCTGCATCTTCACCTTGGCTTTGATGCGACTGGTCTTGAGGACCTACCGATTCATACGGTTTGGGTCGGAGATTGGGAACGTGGGATCGATGCTGATCGCAATGCTGTGGTGGTGTCGATTCCATCTGTGCTCGATCCCTCGATGGCACCGGAGGGCCATCATGTGCTGCATGCCTATACCCCTGCCAACGAACCCTGGTCAGAGTGGGCCGATCTCAAGAGGGGAACGGCGGATTATCAGGAGAAACGCGGACAACGCTGTCAGGTGTTTTGGGATGTATTGGAGCAACGCATCCCCGATCTGCGCAGTCGTTGCCAAGTAGTAATGGAGGGGACTCCTCTTACCCACCGTCATTACCTATCCACCCATCAAGGAAGTTATGGGCCTGCTTTGTCAGCAGCGAAGGGGCTGTTCCCTGGGGTCACCACTCCCATTCAGGGATTGCTGCAGTGTGGATCGAGTTGTTTTCCTGGAATTGGAATTCCACCTGTTGCTGCGAGTGGTGCGATGGCAGCTCATGCAATCACAGGTCGTAAGGCTCAGCGGGACTTGCTTCGCAGGCTAGAGCTGTAAGCATTTTATTTGTAATCCTGAAAAGATCAGTTTTTCAATGGTAAGGAATGATTTAAGTGATAAGCAAGTTAATTGCTAAATGGCTTATTCTTGATTCACTTTAATCTAGGAAGATTAATAATGCAAATGTGATTTAAGATTTATTGCTTTGATTGGCATGGAATATTTTAATTTTATTGCATCATTGGCTAGGCGTAGAAAGCTGAGCTTCTTTTCAAGTATTTTCTTGCCTTGTTGATAATTAGCCAATACTTTTACGTGCGACCACTGCAAAAAATGGGTCGCCTTTCCCACCCACTATTCCCATCAACCCAGCGGATTTTGTTTCTTCAGCAAACACCCGTACGTCAGACCAGCCATTGGCTTGCAGCACTGTGCCCACGTAGTCGAGATGCTGTTTGTCGTCGTTATCAGTCCACACTTGTGGTGCCTTTGTAAAAAACATCCGATTTGAGAACGCAACGATGGCTGTGCCATTGGGCCTCGTGACGCGAAGCATTTCCGCTGCGACATTTTCGGGTTGTGTCCAGTACTGCCATGCAGCAACGGCAAGACAGGCATCAACGGATGCATCCTTTAAGGGGATGGTGGGCTCCAGGTTCATGTCTTGGACGTAGTGGCTGTCGAGCCGTGGGTTGGCTACGAGTTCCGCCTCATTCATGCCATGGCCAATCACGCGCTCGTAATGGACTTCTTCTGGCAAGTGACTCACCCAAGACGATCCCAGGTCAAGCACAACAGCTCCAGACGGAATGTGCTCTCTGTAAAAACTGGTGAGACGTGTCCTAAAGCCTTCGTCTAAATGCTGGACGAAGCGAGGTTCTGAATAAAAAACGCGATCAGGCTCGCGGTCGAGCTTGTATCGCTGGTCTTCAGTAAGAATTTGAACTGCCATGAACGCATTTTGGCGAGTTTGTTGGCTGCCCTGCGAGCACGAAGTCCTCACTCATCTGGTGGAAGCTGTTGCCAACCGCTGGTCCAAAGCTCTTGGTTCTTGAGTTCGTTCCAGTTGATGCGTAGACGAACGCTTGAATCAAGCACTGCTTCCAGTTCCACCCATCGCGATTGTCCTTTGCCGCCCTGAAGGATCAGGCGAAAATGCCGGAAGCCCTCCTGGGGCATCACGCTTGTCCAGGCTTTAGCAATAGTCCAGCTCATGTTTAAGGTATGGAGATTTTCCTTGAAAAGTTTTAATTCTGGCTGGTCGATTGTGAGTCTCAGTATTGGTAGGCCATCAAACTATTTTGATTCTCAGGAGCGTAAGTCGTGAGATTCCCTATAAAATTCAATTGTTTCGATTGTAAGACGGTCAATTCTGTGGGGAATCTGCTTGAGCTTATGATCAATTGAATTGAATCGGCGCATTGGCAAAATTAGCAGAAACAGGCGTTAAAAGTCTCCAGCAATTCAATACAGCAGGAGATGGTCGAATTGTCGCATTCCATAAATCTGTTTTGAACGGATTGATTAGGAGATTTGGCCTTTCGACGTATCAACTTCTATGGCTTTCATTTTTAAAGGGAATCGTGCTCACCATGATTGCGATCTGTGTTTACTATGAGCTTCGTTGAGACTGTATTATTATCGCATCTTTAGTTTCTAGGATACATTGTCTTTATGTTGTTCAATTCTGAACGGTTAACTTATTGATCTTGGTGGCTTTTACCCATGCGGCAATTGCTTCAAGGTCAGTGCGATTAGGAATACAAAGGCATCCACTTCCTGGATTGCAATGATGGATGCCGAGTCCGCTTCGCTCTGTTTTGAATTGTGGCTGAAGGTTCAACCAGATGTCTGTTCCCCATGGCTCTGGCTGCCCAAGTAGATAATCTCCGATTGGTAGAGCTGCTCCATTCCCTGGACTCCAACGTCGATCAGCCGTTGGCTTGGTGTTGTATCCGCTGATGGCAGACCATCGGGCAAGGCGTTCGCTCCCTTGAAACAATTCAACCACCCATGGGCCGTTGCTGGTAAGACGCCTAGCTTTGAGCGAAAAGCTATCTTGATTTCCCTGTAGGAGGGCAGGATTTGGACCTGTTTGGCCAGGATCAAGCTGTTTTGTTTTTTCTGTCTTGCTGCGTTGGGTGTCATGTTCGCTTGTGGACTGCTTTGCCGAATTTCCTGGCTCACAGCTCATGATCAACAGCAAGGATGCTGCCAAGAACAGCCCTTTGATGACGTGAAGCATTGCTTTGAAATGCATAGCTTTTCTCGTGGTTGCTCTTTGCTGTGATCTGAAAAAATCAATGTTTCCTTGTCAAGCTTCGATGCTTGTTAGTCAGTGACTTTGGATTATTTGAGCTTTAGCAAATCATAGCTTATCATGTAAAAACTATCTTTGATTCAGCTTTTTGTTCGCCTTTTGTTGTCGATCTGACTGATTTCTTTTCCCGCATTGGCTATTTAGAATGGCTGTTTTGGGCCTAAGTGTTGCATGATCTCTTGCTAACCAATGGCTTTTGGTTGATACCGGTTTTTTGGCTGTGAACGAGAGGTCTTGCTACCCATGAGTGGTGATCTTTTTTACTGATATGAAGCGTTTGGTTCGTTTTGGTGTTGTGGTGTCTGGGGTAGCCACTCTTTCATCTCTGCACTTTTAAACGGGTCCTGCAATGGTCTCTGCTAAAACCATTGCTCGTGCTCAGGGCGTGTGCCGATTGATGAGTGGCGGTGCTGTCGAATTTCAGGGTCATTGCCTGAGTCAACAAAAGGTCAATGCTGGCAACACCGTGTTGGTGATCAAGCTTGAAAATGGCTCCACCTATCGCTTTCGCGGACCTTCCAAGGAGGCTCTGCAAATTGAAACATCCTCTGGCTTGCACAACGCCCAATTTCGTGATGGTGGGACTAGAAATGTTTTTGCATGGAACGATCGAGGTCAAGCGCAGCGCCTTGCAGTTCGTTTAGAAACCGCGCACGATCCGAGTCCTCGCTATGACAATCCTTCTTCAACGAGTACGGGGTCTGCAATCGGAGCGTTTGCAGGAGCTTTAATCGGAAGTTTGATTCAAGGTCACTCTGGCCATGGCGGTGGAAATCAGCGCCAGCATGCAGAGTCAACCTGTCTTCGCGCGGTCTCAAATCAGGTTGGGCGCAGCCGTGATTCCCTTCAGATCGTTGGGACTGAAAGGTATAAGGGTGGTTTTTCCGTACGTGTCAATGTTCCTCGAGCAAAGGCTCCCTGGCTTTGCCGTGTGAATGGTGAAGGTCATGTGGTGCAAGTGGAGCACACCCATCCCAATGGCTTTCTTTGATCCTGATTTGTGTCTTTGTATCGTGATGAACGACGATCTGCTTGACCAATCACTATGTTTATGCAGTAGCAACCGCTACGCATTGCATCGTTCACCTCGTTTTTGCGAGGCGCAGACCAGCCCAAGCCAAGGAACGGGGACTTGGGCTTTCTCGGAGAACATCATGAGCACTCTTCTTTATAGAGGCCAGTCCTACGCAGCCCATCAGCCTTCTGCTGCTAAATCCTGTGTGGAGCTAACCTATCGCCACGAGCATTACAACACTTGTCGTGAACAGGTCAGGGCTGAAATGCAACAGCATCCAGTTTTGAGTTATCGGGGCGTTCGTTACTCCAAGTAACCAAGCTCCCACACCCATTATTTTGAGTGGTTTAGTTTGTTGCCCGGTTGCTTCTGCAATCGGGCTTTTATTTGGAATGTTCAGATAAATTTAGTTGTTATTTATCCCAGATACTCTTGCAGTTTGCTTTTTTATATTGTGCTTTTGCTTTGCGGTAGCTTTTGTTTTGCTCTGATAGTTCCTTGCTGGCCTCTTTTGTGGCTTCACCATCGTCATTGCTTGAGATGATATAGCGATTGATGCTCATTTTTGAGCCAAGGCTATTCATGATTCTTGTGAGTAGCTCACACTCTGTTGTTGCTTGGCTTTGGCCTGCATGCAAGCTCATAAGGGTCAGTATTGCTGCAGCTATTGAGGTTCTCATGGTTTGATGCGTCAGTTTTGACGTTGATGATGATGCGTTGCTGTTCGGTTCACCTTAGATCTCCCTTATCATCAATTTCAAAATTATTCTATTAACGCTTTCACATGAGTCAGCGAATGATTGCGATTTCTGGGGCCTCTGGAAAAACAGGGTTTCGAATTGCAGAGGAGTTAATGGCTTATGGAGACCGTCCGCGTTTGTTGTTGAGATCTGAGTCGGTGATTCCCGATACCCTCTCCAAGGCTGAGCAAGTTCGGCTCAGCTTGCAAGATCCAAGCGCTTTGGATTCAGCCTTAAAGGGTGTGGATGCCTTAGTGATTGCAACGGGTGCTAGGCCTTCGATTGATTTGTTAGGCCCGATGCGGGTTGATGCTTGGGGCGTGCGCTCTCAGGTGGAAAGCTGTCTGAGAGTTGGGGTGTCCAGGGTGATTCTCGTGAGCTCTCTATGTGCGGGTCGTTGGCGACACCCCCTGAACTTGTTTGGTCTGATTCTTGTCTGGAAACGAATTGGAGAGCAAGCGTTAGAGCACAGCGGTCTGGATTGGACGGTCATTAGGCCAGGCGGTCTTAGCGAAAGAGAGCCATCACTGAAGGAAGAGGGGGTGTATTGGTCAGGTCCTAATCAACAGGAGAAGGATTCCATCCCAAGGCGTCTGGTTGCCCGTTGTTGCGTAGAGGCGTTGAATACCCCGGCCTCGATTGGAAGGATTCTTGAAGTGACAAGCAGTGCGTCTCGACCAGTGATCTCACTTTCCGATGCATTATTGAGTATTGATTCCTAGGGACCAGCTCCTGTGGATATGCGATAAATCCATCGTCAGGGTTTGATCTCTGTTCATTGCAATCAAGTTGAAAAGATGGGCCGCCACCCGTCTTTTTTAATGGCTTTTGATTTCAGCGGTAACTATTTTATGTCCAGCGAACAGGGTCTTTGGAGAAATGGTGGAGACATGAATCGGTTTCATTCCCAAGTAAGTCGCGGCTAATCGTGAGACAGATTGCATTGAGAGGCAATGCAAATGTGCTTCCATCTCCGTCGAATGGACCTTCAACGTAGGCACCAATGCGTTCGGCCATTAAAAAGCCCAGGAACAATGTGATCCCTGTGATGCTCCCGACGACAGATGTTCCATCCATCTTGAAGTTCAGCAGGAGCTGAAACCCAAAGATCCAGCTCAGCATGCGTACAAAGACGTCGTAACTTGCGGGCAATGGGGTATTCCTAATTCTCTCCAGGCCGCCGATGGCATCAACGGTGGCATTTGCGACGTTCATTAATTGTTCCCGGCCACGAGCGTCGATGCTTTTATTCTCATATAGCTTGCGAATTTCGCTCGCTCTTGCCTGCCCTAATTGCCTTAATGTTGTCGTTGGCTCCAACCCCAGATTCTCCAAGAGATAGTCTTGGAAGCGCCTTAGATCATAATGATAAAAATTCCTCAACTGAAAATTGAGTTGCCACGCCATGGCAACTTGATAGCGTATTAAATTCCGTCCGTGTGTACTCACTAATTGTTCTTCTGGAAGCAGACTCGTAAGGATGTCGGACCAATTGCGGCTGTGGTTAACGATTGCTCCCCATAATTGCCGCGCTTCCCACCAACGGCCAATCGCCTGAGTATTTCTAAAACCTATAAAGATCGAAACCGTGATTCCCATAATGGAGACCACGCTGCCGCTTTGTTGCCAATTTGTAGGCACGGTTTCACTCAAGATCAGAGTGCCGACGACTGCCAGTAGCAGTAGGTCGTAGCGCATGCGCCACAGCAACATCAATAAAACAACGACATAGTCCCGTCGAGCTGTACGCGGTGGCTCTCCGTAGGTCCCAGACTTAATCGTCATGGCGTTTCCAACGATTCGCTTTGACACAATCCCGCGGCCCTTGGCGCTTCACAAGCATGACCCTATTTGCTGATTCCCAGCACTCAGACGTTGATCTTGCTGTGATTGGAGCTGGTCTTGCCGGCACTGGTCTTGCTGCTTCGCTTCGCCAACGTGGTTATGACGGCACAATTCTGCTGTTAGAGGCTGGTCGTGGTCCGGGCGGTCGAGCGGCTTCGCGGCGACGACGTGATGATTTGCTCTGGCGGCTCGACCATGGAGCACCTTGTTTCAGCTTCAGCCAACCACCGCAGGGTTGTCTCGCTGAATTGTGGAATTCTCTTCTTGAGCAGGGGGTTGTCCAGTCCGACCGAGGACTTGTTGTTGGGCTAAGTGAGACGGGTTGCCTTGTTGACCCGCCGGATCATCCACTGCTCCAGGGTCCACGTTTTCGTGGTGTGCCAACCATGGCATCCGTGCCGGAGGCTTTGCTGCAGCTTGCAGGTTCAAAAACGCAAGGGGCGTTTGGAGAACGAATCAGTAGCTTGCGCAGGGAAAATGGATGGTGGTGTCTGTCCGGTCAGCTCCGAGCACGATCTTTAGTGGTGACTGGCAATCTTCTGGCCCATCCCCGCTCCCTGGCGATGTTGGGTTGGCGCGATGTTCCTTTGCGTTCGGCAGTTCCATTGAATGTGGATCCCTCCTTGGACGCTGCACTCGAGCAAATTGCTGAGATGCGTGCAACGGTGCGCTGGAATTTGATGCTCGAATTCCCTCGCTGTGCCGACCATCTGCCGAGGCAAATTTGGTTGACATCTGAAGCCCAAGAAAAATTTGGCATCGAACGGATTGTTCTCCATCGTCAGCAGGATCAAAGGCTGGGCTTAGTGGTCCATGGATTAGACGACGGATCCCCGATCACGCCAGCCAGTCAGCCAGGTTTGTTGGTGGAGCAGGAATTACGTCAACGAAGGGCTCTGACTGAACTGTTGCTGCCTTGGCCAGAGTTGGCTCAGGCACTTCCCCTGGCCCGTTCCTTAGGGGTCATGCGCTGGGGCGCGTCACAGCCCCTGGATTACCCCCTCCCCACGTCCCTGCAATGGTGCGAGTCCAGCGCTGTTGGCTTTTGTGGGGATTGGATCGACGGCCCAGGTTTTGGCATGGCTGAAGGTGCTCTTCAAAGTGCGGTTGATCTCGCCGCCCAACTGATTTGAATGAAAACGGATCGCTCAACAATTGATAACAACAATTTCAGAATGGATTGCCAGCACTGGTGAGCAGTTCATTGATGCGTCAAAACAACTCAAAGCGGATTACCCATGCGCCCCGGTTATCGCCCAGTTCGGCTCCATGCCAGCGTGCATGATGACGACCCTTGCATGTGTTTGAGCTGCACTGATTTACGTGGTCGCTTGACATTCAACGCGACACGATCTCAATCACTCTTGATTGGACAAGGCAGCCTGCAAGCTTCGAAGACGTTGTTCGTTGACACCAAGATCTGACTCTCCAAGTCTTGAAACTGAGCGTGCCTGGAGAACAGATCGTTCCGTATCGGCGTAGAGCTCTAGATCGTCAACGAAGCCGAAAATCTGACTGCTTGCCGTGGCATGGAGATAGTCCGCTTGCTGTTCGATGATCTCGGATCGCGGGGTTTGTTTGATGACTTCGGCGAGTTCCTTCAGGCTCCCGATCGGGTCGTTTCGCTCCCACTCGAGTCGGGCGCAATGTGCGGGTGATTCGCATGAACTCAGTTGACCTTGATGGATGCCCAGATCGGTGGGCATCGGCCCGACGAAATGAAACAGAGCCAGAAGGATTGAAAAAACGGTCAAAACCATAGGGAAGGTGTCTCAGTCTTGATTAAGAGTGTGGGAGCCGATGGTCATCGCGCTGAACGCCCAATTTGCTCCGTTCGGCGTACCTTCTCACGTTACGGATCACGATCCGACGATCATGGCGTCAGTCGTGAAGCAACCATGCCCCCCAGCTGGAGTGATCAGTGGTGGCCCGTTGCCTATACGCGCGATCTTGACCCAACCCGTCCCCAGCGATTCACCCTTCTTGAACAAGACCTGGTGTTGTGGTGGGATGCTCCGGGCGAAAGCTGGAGGGCCTTTAAAGATGTGTGCCCTCATCGACTTGTGCCTCTCAGTGAAGGCCGTATCAACGAGTCCGGTCAATTGGAATGTCCTTATCACGGTTGGAGTTTTGATGGACAAGGCACGTGTAAAGCGATTCCTCAAATGGGGGAAGGCGCTCGCTCTGAATCCCAGCGAACAAAATGCGGGAGCTTGCCCACTGCAATAGGCCAGGGCTTGTTGTTTGTCTGGAGCGGCACGGCTTCAGCTGCTGACCCTGCATCGCTTCCTTTGGTTCCCGTTTTGCAGGAGCAGGGAGACGGCTGGGCGGATGGCTGGATTGTGCAGGACACCTTCCGCGATTTGCCGATGGATGCTCTCACCCTCCTTGAAAATGTCTTGGATGTGAGTCATGTCCCTTTCACGCATCACCGCACCGTCGGCAAAAGGGAAAATGCGTCTCCATTGGAAGCGGTAATCACCCGCGAGGATTCGCAAGGGTTTGAAGCGTTTTGGCAGGAAGGCCCTCGAAAAGGAAAGCTCGGTTCACAGGACACTCACTTTCGAGCTCCCCAACTGATGTGGCATGACCTCACGGCTAAGGGGTTTGCGCGCATTTTGACGGTGGTTTATGCCGTACCGATCAGCCGAGGAAAATGTCGTTTGTTTGCTCGGTTTCCTTTTCAGTTCAAGGCAGCTGCTCCTCGTCTCTTGGTGGGACTGCGACCTCGCTGGTTGCAGCACATCGGCAATCACAAGGTTCTGGAAGACGATCAGGTGTTCCTGCACTGGCAAGAACGGGTCTTTGAAACCGCTGGAGGTAGTGCTGCTGCTGAACAGGCCTTTACCCTCCCCACATCAGCCGATGTGTACGTCAAGGCGCTGCATCGTTGGGTCAACCGCCAAGGAGGTGGACCTTTTGCAGGCCGACCGCTGCCACCGCGGCAGGATGTAGAGGTCTTAATGGACCGATATCACAGTCATACAAAGCATTGTCGCAGCTGTTCGGGTGCTCTGCGCCGCATTCGCTCGCTACGGCCTTGGCTCTGGGGCTTGCTGTGGTTGTCTGCTGTATTGATCGGAGCGGCTCAGTTGAGTTGGCTGTTTTGGTTGGGTATAGGTCTCGCTGCATTGAGCGGTCTTTCTCTCCGACAAACGTCGCGTTGGCAACGTGGATTGCTCGTTGGGGATGGTCAGGCGCCCCGCAATCAGCGAATCTGAGAAAGTCCGCTCAATTACACGATGATCAGCGTCACATCGCCTTGTCCCGAGAGCACGATCCTGGCGCTGGGGTTACGTGATTGGCCGATTTGGGGCTGTGAGATCAGTACATTCCCCTGGACCTATGACCAGCGCGAAACCTGCTTGATCCTGGAGGGGAAGGTGACGGTGACTCCGGATGGCGGCGTGCCCGTCCGCTTTGGGGCGGGAGATCTTGTTGTGTTTCCGAAGGGGATGAGCTGCACCTGGGAGGTCCACCAATTTGTCCGCAAGCATTACCAATTCGGCTAGACGCTTCGATAGAAGCATTCCGAATCAAGCCTTGATTGGTGTTGGAGGAAACTCAGATGTCTGAGTCTGAGCTCCACTGTGGGCTGCAGGGCCTCCAGCCAACGCGTACGAGCTCTCGCCAAAGTTGATCAGCCGTTTGCTGGCTCAAATGGACACGCGTTTTCAACAGGGGAGAGTCACCTGAAAGAGGTCGCCCTGAATCCACGAAGACGTGTGGATCACGGCTCCAACTCCTTTCGTCGGGGTGGAAGCGTTTCGTGTCAGTGGAGTTGGGATCCTGGATCCAGTTTTGGTGTGGCATGTCTTTCGAGGGCTGATGACAGAGTCATGCATCCACGCTTCAGCCTGGAAGGGGGCGTAGGGCGAGCTCGGAGCCAAGAGTCTGCTGCTGGTACAGATGTTCTAGTTGAGTTCTGTGCGTGCGTCAACGCCCATGCCGTTGTTGCTGGCTAAAACTGAATCAGGCTGGCTGGATTCATCGTGGATATTGCTGTTTGGGAAGCGGAGTGTGCATCCGCGTCTCTTCAAAAGGTCAAACGAGTCTTGCTTGAGCCTGGTGCTGACGAACTTGTTTTAGAGGTCCTTTACTGCGGTCTTTGCCACAGCGACCTGTCGATGATCGACAACAGCTGGGGGGTTAGCCAGTACCCGCTCGTTCCTGGCCATGAAGTTGTGGGCCGGGTCGTGTCTATTGGAGCTGGCGTGGACTCAAGCGTGATCGGACAGATCCGTGGGTTGGGTTGGATCAGTGGCAGTTGTTTTCGATGCAATCAATGTCTGGCGGGAACCAGCAATCTTTGTCCGTCCCTGGAGGCGACGATCGTGGGCCGCCAGGGCGGGTTTGCCAGCCATGTCAAAGCGCATCAGGATTGGACCGTTGTTCTGCCGAAAGGGTTGGATCCGGCTGTGGCAGGACCTTTGTTCTGCGGTGGAATCACAGTTTTCGCGCCTCTCCTGGATGAGCAGGTATCGCCGATGGCCCATGTGGCGGTTGTAGGGATCGGTGGACTAGGTCATATGGCGCTGCAGTTCGCTAGAGCCTGGGGCTGTGAGGTGACCGCGCTCACCACGGACCTCAGCAAAGCTGATGAGGCGAGGGGCTTTGGGGCCCACAACGTGATGCTCTTGGAAGAGCTACCCGCATTGCCGGGACGTTTTGATCTTGTGATTAACACCGTGAATCAACCGCTCGACTGGTCTGCCGTGATGGGATCTCTGGCCCCAAGGGGTCGATTGCATCAGCTGGGAGCCGTCTTGCAGCCCATACAAGTTGGTGCTTTCGATTTGATTTCCTTTCGTCGGTCGATCACGGGTAGTCCCACGTCCTCACCAGGGAGTCTTCGGAAAATGATGGAATTCTGCGTGAGGCACGCCATCAAACCCCAGGTGGAGCATCTTCCGTTCGATCAGGTCAATCAAGCGATTGAGCGCTTGCATCGTGGTGATGTGCGCTATCGCTTCGTGCTCGATCAGACGGCCTCATAGATGTATGAATCTGCGCTTGGCTGTCTGGTTGGTGTTGGGGAACCACCCATCATTCAGAACATCCGGAGAAGAAGCGTTCAGTTTTTATGTTCTCTCGCTTGGCCTGCCAAGTCGCAGCTTCAACAGCCCATTTTTTTTTGAACTCTTCGCTATTCCGAGCACTGAGTTTGCAATTTAAATACTCAAATCTTCTGGATCCTGCCGCTCCTCCGATCCAGGATTGGCTTTGAGTCCCGCATTTCTTTTTTACGTGCTTTTTTCGGGCTTTTCTCAAGGACTCTTGTTCTTCAGCATTAATCCTGTTCAGGGCGGTTGAAAAGATGTCGCAACTGGCATGAACTGAGCTGGGTCCTCCCAGCGCAAGCAGCAGCAGAGGAAGGCAAAGACGATGGGTTTTCATGCTGACTGCTGCATTCACAGATGGGTCATCATCGCTCCAGGGCTTTCGAATCTCAGTTCTCAATTCCCGATCGCCATGGCTTGTGATCGTGGCTGGCGGTAAGGAGAGTTCATCACCTATTGATGTGCTCCCCAAGACAAACCCTTGTGACTTCCTACCTAGTCCGATCAGATTTGAATTGTTGCTGGAGACTTTTCGTTGATCGTCACCTCTAAAAAGATGGTTGATCCCAGCCAGTACCTCGTGACTGATGGTCACATTTACAAACGCATTGAGATGCCAAATTCTTCCTCCAAGCAGTGGAGGCTAGAAGAATTAGATATTGAAGAAGCGATCCGATCGATGATCTCGGATTTTGGATGACGCAGTGATGAGCCTTAATCACGTTGTGGAGACGCATGCCGATTGAGCACTTGGCTATACCTAGACGCGATAGTTGGTTGTTGCCTCATCTTGTGGTGGTGTTGTTGATTGCTAATCATTGATTGATGGGGTTTACCCCGATCTCTCTTCTGCCTTGAGCTTGGGCATGAAATTTTTAGATCAGGAGATCGGATCAGATTTTGATTAAGGTTTAGATCTTCAGCATCGAATTGCGCTGTTAAGGCTCGATCCAACATGAAAGCACCAGAAGCCTTACTCGCTTATCTCCAACAAATCCCTGGCCTGGAATCAGGTTCCAAGCGTTTGGTGTTGCTTTTCACTCAGCTTGGTGATTTCGACTCCATGGAATATGCCCAAGCTCTCGTGCCTGCGCTTTCTCGTTTAGAGCATGTAGGAATCAAGACCTTGGGCATCGCGATCGGTGATCAAGCAGGTGCTGATCGTTTTTGCGTTTTTACTGGATTTCCAAGGTCTCAGCTTCGGGTGGTTTCTGATGCGGACCTGCATCGCAGTGTTGGTCTCTCACCCGGGCTTGAGGTTGCTGGCGGTCCGTGGCCATCCCTCTTGCTGATGTGTGCGGGGATTGGCTCGCCAGGCACTCTTGCTGAAGTCCTGAGGGGATATACGGGAGACCGCAGTGCTCCCCCCCGTTTTGATGACTCTTCTCTGTTTCGCCTGGCCGGGGGAAGCGGATTCCAACGTCCGTTCGAGCTGGCCACGGTTCGTCTTCGCAACATGAATGAAGTGTTGACGAAGTGGGGTACCTATGTACCCAACAACGCTTACATCACGCAGCGAGGCGGCACATTTCTGTTGGACGAGGATGATTCCGTTCTCTATGTCCACCGCGACCAGGGCATCTTGGGCTTCTCGGAGACCATGAATCAGCCACTCTCTTTTCTTGACCCTTGGCTGGAAAGTGAGCACTGAAGTGGATCCAGCTCAGCCGCTTCCCCCTTGGAGACCTCTGTTGTTTGCGGCGCGTAAGCGGGAAGGCCGGTCACCGGGTGGTCGCTGGTTGCAACTTGCAAGCCTTTCCATTGATGGCTACCCGAGGGTGCGAACGCTCGTTTTCCGCGATTGGAGTGCGGCGGCGACGCTGGATCTGCTCACAGATGCCCGCAGTGAGAAATGCTTAGAGATTGAACGAACACCTGAGGTGGAGTTGTGCTGGTTGTTTCGTAAGGCTCGCGAGCAGTTTCGCCTCCGTGGAACGGCAAGACTGATCGCTCCCACCGCGAATGAGGGTGTGGCTTTGGATCAACACTGGAAGCGTCTCCCACCCTCTGGGCGTTCGGTCTGGGCGTGGCCCTCTCCTGGTGATCCATTTGACGCTCAAGGGCCATGGCCTCAGGAGCTGTCAGACGATTCAGGGATGCCAGAGCACTTGCGCCTGCTTCGGATTTCCTTGCACCAAGTGGAGCAGCTCGATTTAAAGCCACACCCTCATTTGCGGCGGTTGTGGACATCTGCAAGGCAATGGCAAGAACAAAGGCTCAATCCTTGAGTCTCCAGAGTGCGAGTCCGCCACCCCGTCCACGGGCCGCCATCCAGCCATCAGGGTTGCGTTCGATCAGAGCAAAAAATGGAGTGCGCTTTTGGTCTGGAGTGGGCAATGCTTTTTTGAGCAACACAATGCCACCAATCCTTAGCGTGAGTGAGTCGAAGTGAAAGGTCAGCAATGGGCGCTTCCCCTTTAACAAACCTGGACCTTGAAATTTGAGTTCAACAGGCCCCAAGTTGACGGCGTTAGAGAGACGCAAATCACTGCAGTTGTCCTCTAAATCTGCTTTGATCTCCAGGCGGGCATCCAGGCTTCTCAGCATCCAACTGCTGAATGGATTGGCTTTCTTGTCTCCCTTCGACCAAACCGTTTGCAGGAGCCAGCAACCCAAGAGATCACTACTCTTGAGGCCAGTGCCTGTAAGGCGCACAGCCTTTTCCCTCGCGTTCAGAATGGCGAAATTCATGAGAGCGTGCAGGAGTAAGGGAATCGTCGCATTGGAAATAAAAAGAATCTAAAGATACGTCTGTTTTTGTGTTGAGTTAGACAATTTTTATGAGGTTTTCAGAGGATGTTCTTTTGATCGTGAATGGAATTCTTAGATGGGTGAATGTTGCTATCGGAACGATTCCTCAAAAATGGTAATCCTCAAATGTATTGGCGAGAGTCAATTCTTTTGTGAAAAAGTTTTGATGCCGTCTGAGGTGTACTTTTTCGAGGCGCCTGATGATGCTCGGCTTGAATTCTGGTTGCTGAATGGCGGCGAGCCCATGCTGCACACCACGGCCGAGGCTCGGGAGTATGCCCTTCTGAGCCCCCACAGGCTCGGTGATCCTTGATCATGCATAGATCCGAACGTGGGCTATGGCCGATCTGCTCGCTGACGCTGTTGCCCTGAGCTGGGAGCAGCTGGATGCTTTGGCTCCTGACCCTGCAGAGCGTTGTGAAGGCCCAGCGAATGCCCAAGCCACATTGCGCTTGTTTGGGCAGTCGGAGTCTCAGGTGAGGGTCACCTTGTTTCGTGATCATCACGCTTGGTGCCCGTATTGCCAGAAGGTATGGCTATGGCTGGAGTTTCGTCGAGTCCCCTATCGGATTCGAAAAGTCACCATGCGCTGCTATGGGCCGAAGGAGCCCTGGTTTACCGCCAAGGTGCCGTCAGGAATGCTTCCTGCGCTTGAGTTGGATGGACGGCTGTTCACAGAAAGTGATCGCATCCTTGAAGCGTTAGAGCATGCCTTTGGCGCCTTGGGCGCAGGGATGCATGACAAACGTGTGCGCCGATTCCGCGATCTCGAGCGTCTTTTGTTTCGTGCTTGGTGCATTTGGCTATGCACACCCAGGCTGAACAACAGGCAGGAGGTTCAAGCGCAAGAACAGTTTCAGACGGTGGCACGTCAAATGGAGGCGGCCCTCATGGCGGGAGGTGGCCATTGGCTTGATCCTGATCGTCCGGGTGGAGCTCATCCTGGAACGGCAGACCTGGTGTTCGTGCCTTACGTGGAGCGGATGAATGCCTCCTTGGCTTACTTCAAGGGCTTTGCACTTCGTCAAGAGCATCCAGGCATCGATCGATGGTTCAACGCTTTGGAGCAGCTGGCGACCTATCGCGGTACCCAGAGTGATGTCCATACCCATGCCCACGACTTGCCACCACAAATGGGTGGTTGTTGGAGCAATGGAAGCCCTGAACAGCAAGCGATGGCGCATGCAGTGGATCAAGGTGCTGGCCTCGCTGAACTCGAAACAAGTTGGTCCACGCAGATCGAAGACGATGGTGTGATGTCTTCGCAAAGGGCTCTGGAGAGGGTGTTGCGCCATCGCTCTGCGCTAATGGCACGCAATCCTCTCGGTGCTGCTTTTGATCAGCCCCTGCGGGCTGCATTGACCTATCTCATGTCTGGCAATCTCTGCCAGCCAAATACTGACACTGCTTACGGTCTGCGCTATTTGAGGGATCGAATTTCGGTGCCGCGAGATATGCCTTTGCAGAGTGCTCGACTGTTAAGGAAGGCCCTTGAATCCACAGCAGCTCTTGATGGTGAGGCTCAGCCAGCCCCGCCAGCTTTTGAGAATCGTTTCGATCAAGATCCAAGGCCATTTTTGAACTCGTGAGGGCTTTCTTTGCGTCCGGTGATCGCGATCCGGCAGGCTGGCAGGTCATGTGAGATCACCATGGCGAGCAGTCAAGAGGCCAAAGAGGGCTCTGGTTTCGGAACCGGCAACGCTGGCGGTAGTAAGCGCAGCCGAAGTAAAAAGCGCAAGCCTGGTCACTCCAACCATGGTCGCGAGCGTCAGCCCTTGGGCCGCGATCCTGATTTTGAAGCGATTTGCGCGAGGCAGGCCCTGGGATTGGTTCTTTCGGGTCGGTTAACAGAGCAGGCGGTGAAGAAGGTGCACAAGGCTCTCGCTGTGCAGCATCACCCTGATAAAGGTGGCGATCCAGACACGATGACGCGTTTGAACAATGCCCGCGATGTTTTGCTCCAGCCTGAGATGTCAGACATCGCGGCGCCGTGACCGAGGGGTTGGATTACAAAAAAATTGGCTCTTTTGCATCCACTTGAAGATTATACATTCACATTCATCGAAAAGGTTATCCAATTAGTAAGACAACTGTCGGCCAAAATTTTTGTAAAAAGAGATTACTTTCTTCACTTAGATAGATATATTAGTATAGCGATAATCGAGCTTGTTTTGCTTTGCGGTCTTTGAGGATTAAGGAATTAAGTATCGACCGTTGAAATAATTTTTTATTCAGGTAAAAGTTTTTTTCTGTTTAGTTTATAGAGACAAGTACCAGCGGATCACATCTGCAACTTGGCCTGCAGGTCCATGACCACTAATCAATTCTCCAATGATGGCAGCCATAAAGCCCAACATCGCCACTCTTCCGTTGAGACGCTCAACAAAGCCCAGAGATCCTTGATTCCAGGGGCGTTTCGTCGTTAGGCCTTCACCGAAAGCTTCCAAAGGTTCGTACTGGAAATTTTGAGGTGACAAATGGTCTCCATTGAATCGACATCGATCTTATGCAGAGATCCAGCTTCTTTTCATAGGCTTAGGACACCCTTAGGCCCGAACCCATGGATTCTGTTCGTTTAAAAGCACTTTTTACCAAACCCTATGGACAGTCAGCCCCAACGGAGTCTCAATGGAGAGAGTTGTATGACGAGCAGGTTTGCTTTCAGGATCCAACGCAGGAGCGTCAAGGCATTGAGGCTTACATTGCTGCTCAAGATGGGCTGATGAAGCGGTGCGACGATATTTATCTGGTGCCTGGAGCGATTGTCATCAATGAAGAAATTACTTTCATTGAATGGGAAATGGGCTTAAAGATTAAGGGGATTGAATTTATTTACCCTGGTGTTTCTAGGTTAGAGATTAATGCTGATGGAAAGGTTATTAGCCATAGGGATTATTTTGACTTTATTGGTCCTACTTTTGGCCCTGTCCCAGTTCTTGGTGGTTTTGTCAGATGGCTTTACAAGAGGTTTGTGGATTGATCAGGCCCTTCAAGTCAGCGCAAGAAGCATTGCCTTTGGTTTGCTTCAGCGCGTGGAAGAATTTTGTGGTGAACGGCTTTGGCTGAGCTTCCAAAACATGAGGCTCGTAACGGCTGCACCAAATCCGAGGAAAACAGTGATCAATGCTTCGCTTGACATGTCAATAATTTGATACAAATCTCATTATGGCGTACGCGCCACCCTGGGCGCGAGTAAGTATTTATTCCTAATGACACGTCTTGATGGCGTGTTTCTTCACAAAGCGGCTGGGGTTTCATTACGGTGTGTTGAGAAACGTAAACTCAATGCTGAGATCCATTGCGACGAAACCCTTCCTTTCGGATTTCGGGATTTTGATTCTTCGGGTCATTACAGGAACTCTTCTGATCCATCACGGGTATGAGAAGTTAGCCAATATCGAGAATTTCGCAGACGCTTTCGTGCGTCCGCTTCACCTGCCCTTCCCAATTCTTCTCTCTTATATCGCTGCCTTTTCGGAGGTGATTGGTAGTTGGTTGCTGATCACTGGATTTCTGACCCGTTTTGGTGCACTCGCGATCATGGGAACGATCTCAGTGGCCATCTATCACGCCATCATTACTGCTGGATTCAACATCTATTTGTTGGAACTTCTCGGTCTCTACTTCGGTGCAGCCGTGGCGATTCTTGCCATGGGCCCCGGACGTTTTGCTATTGATGAATTAATCGTGCGCCGCTTCAGTCCTGAACTTGAGCGAGAACTGTCTGGTCCGATTGATACGGTTGTATCAGAAGGCGGTCTCGCTTAGGTCTAAGTCAGCTTTATGGAAGGGTGAATCCGGATTGAAGATGCTTGACGTCGAGCATCACCCAGCTCAACCAAATCACCACCCCGATCACTCCTGACACTGCCGCAAACTTCCCTACATTGCGAAGTAGCAGTTCGCTCACACTCATTTCGCGCACGGTTCTGTCCCGATCAGCCTCCATCCTGCTTGATCAGTGTCACAGCAATGAACGTTCCTCTTAATTCCCCCACAGTCAGCCTTCTGATTGTGGGGTTTTTCTTTGTCGTTCTTCAGGTCTGGTGGATTCGGTCGTTGCTGTTTAGAAATTCAGCGCGTCAAAAAGCTCAGCCTTTGAGCACCCAACAGTTTCGAAAAGATTTGGAACGAATATTCAAGAATGAATTCTGAGTCCTTAGGCGGGGTGTTCCCCATGATTGAGGACGTGCCACGTTTGTATTGGTTGGATGGGGTCTCTTCAAATTTGCGAATTGGAGTCAGACCAGATTCCAATCGTGACGGATTGGTCCCGTCGTGAGGGATTTGCCCCAGGCCTTGGGGATATTGAGATTTACCGGCACACGGATCGGCAAGGGTTGTGGATTGCCTGGCTCGATCAGGAGCCGATTGGTTGCATTGCCGGTGTTCGTTACAACCTTGATTATGGATTTATTGGCCTGTATCTCGTTGTTCCGCATCAGAGAGGTCATGGGTATGGACAACAGCTTTGGAGGCATGCTCTCGATCACCTTGCGGATCTCACCTGCATCGGATTGGAGGCAGCCCCAGCTCGAATCTTGGATTATGAGGGATGGGGATTTAAATCATCTTCGTTGACCACCCGTTGGAGCTGCCTTAACAAGGGCATTTCAGAGGGCTCCAGAGGCGATCTCCCACCAGGACTTCATGTTGTGGAGGGCCGCGATGTTCCTTCAGAAGCTGTTCAGCTGTACGACGCTCAGCGAGAGCCAAGTCCTAGGCCCCATTTTCTTGCCGATTGGCTTGGACATCAGTCTGGTCAAGTTCTTGCGCTTCTTGATGACAGCGGCAATTGTCATGGTTTTGGCCGCATTCGTCCATGCCTTTTGCGAGATGGTGAAGGTTGGCGTATCGGCCCTCTCCTCGCCGATTCACCTGGGTTAGCCACCTATCTCATTCGAAAGCTTCAGCAGCGCCACCCAGGAATGTTGTTGATCGATACGCCTGGTTTTAACGCTTCTGCGAATGAGCTTATGGACGCACTGGGTTTTAAGGCTGAGTCGGAAACCATGCGGATGTATCGGGGTGATCTGCCGAAAGTGGCTTTGAACGACGTGTTTGCTCTGGCCTGTTTGGAATTGGGATGAGTGGTTTGGCTTTATTTCTTAGCCGCGTAGACGACCGCTCCACCTGCAACAAGCGTCAGGGCGCCAGTGGTGATTAGGAAACCAACCAACAGGGTGAAACCAATCAAGGAGCCAAGAAGCGACATCTTGACGCGTAGAAGCTTGGACTTCATCAGCATCACCATCAAGATCACGATGGTGGCTTTAAGACCAGCCACCTTGCCTGCACTGATCAGGAAGAACGGATTAAGAGGAAGCATGTCTTCGCCTACAAAGAGACACCAATTCTGACGAGTTTGATCTCTCATCCGTGAGATCTTCCATCGCGAGCATCAGCCATCGATGATGGATGGCATGTGTGGACGTTTTGCACTCACTGCGGATGCCCGTGAGCTCCCGGAGACGATTCGGGAGCTCATGGGTGATGTGCATCTTTCGCGCTATGCGCCACGGCAACTGATCCGCCCTTCTGAACCCGTGTTGGGATTGCGTCGAGAAGAGTGCAAGACCGAAGCTGCGCTCATGCTTTGGGGGTTGATTCCTTCCTGGGCGAAAGACCCCTCTGCTGGGCCTAGACCCATCAATGCCCGCTCTGAGACCGTCGCCGAGAAAGCGAGTTTTCGAGCAGCCTGGCGCCACCGGCGATGTTTGATTCCAGCGACTGGATTTTTCGAAAAAAACTTCTTTGTACGCCGTCTTGATCAACGTTCCTTTTGGATGGCTGGATTGTGGGAGCGCTGGCTTGGTTCGGATGGGAGTGAACTTGATACCTGCACGATTCTCACCACTGCAGCGAATTCTCTGATTCAGCCGCTGCACGATCGAATGCCTGTGTTGATTCCTGATGGTCTGGAAGAGGCCTGGCTGGCCGTTGCTGATGGGCATGACCTCCGGGCTCTAGAGCCACTCCTGATGGGTTGGGATCCTCAAGGTTGGATGGTGGAACCGATTCAATCGGGCGGGAAAGAACCATCTCCATCTCCTTTCCAGGGTTCGCTATTTGACATCCAGTGATCGATCCCCGTTCCTTGCTGTTCAATCTCGAATCCGTTGGTCCCTGAGGCGTCGCATGCTGTTGCGGGGCATGATCCGATTGTCTTTGAGTGAATGGAGAGGGGCGTCTCGATTCTCTGCTCTTGGGTTCAAACTGATGAGCAACATCAAAGCAATCAAGCCCAGCAATATGATCCCAGACCTAATCGGTGAGATCATCTTCAATCCTCCACTGCCGTCACAACATTCTGTTCAAGTGGTAGCAATTCGTCGTCGTCGTTTGCCCGAGTACGAACAGGAGCATTGAACCCACGTGCTCGTGGGTTCTTGACATCAAAAGGGCCTGGAGTTCCTTTGGGAACAGCGAGTCGTAGTGCGAACGGATGGGGCCCAGGGTCTACATCTCCAATGGATCCAACCCGTGTGCGGTTTTGAAGCACTGGCTCACCGCTGCGATCAAGAATGCGTGCATAAACATCCGTATCGACGACAGCCCGTTTGCTGGGATTCTCCACTGTTCCGCTGAGCACGTAGCAGCTGGCTCCCTCAGGACTGGTGATGGTATTGCGAGTATTCCCTTGAGCCTGACTTGGTTGTGCCCCTGGGTCCTTGGCATCGCAGGGAGCTAAGGCCACGTCACTCAACCGCAATTCAGCTGCCAGAACGGGGGTACTGATCAGCAAACACATGGCGATCAGAAGTGAAATAAGAGAGCGCTGAATCATGGCTTGGACGGGGTTCAGACCTGCACCATGCCGCAGCTCAGGCTTCATTGTGCCTTCCTTTCTTCCTTTGGGTTGATTTTTTGCAGTGAACAGAGAAGTTGAGGCCAGAGGCTTAGGTGTGAAGGATGGACTGTTCGCGAGCGATTGGAAAACATTAATTCGTCTTATTTATGATGCGTTATATTTTTTATTTTATTTCCATCTTGATTGAATCATTGGCGTTGTCTATTTTGCTGGTGATTACTTAAAGGAAGAGAGATTCGCTTTTGCCATCTTTAGTGCATCCTCGCAAGCCGATCGATCTTCGGAATCAATATCCCCCTGGCTTCCATTTAGTCGTGCTTCCAGGAAGGCAATTTCGTCGATCCAATAGTCTTTACTGTTGTCTGAATCGTTCGTCATCTGTAGTAGGTTGGCTTTCACAGTATTCTCTCTTCATTAGGAGCAATTTGCAAGATGCCATCCTCGGTAACCAGTGATTTCAATTACCAGAGTTGAAACTTTGTTGTATGTGTAGATGATTGGGATAGTTTGTGGCTAAGAGCAACTGCTGCTAGGACTGGTGCAAACACTCCTATAAAAACTGTCTTAGTAAAGAGCTGCCGCAGTTGATTGTTTTTGGAATTGTCATTTCAGAAATACTATTGAGTTAGATCTTTTTGTCCTTTGAATTAGCTGAATGATCGGTTAGGTATCAATGAAATCTGAGGCTCAGAAGGTTAGAGATATCAATTCAGTACCAGTTGAATGGCGCGGCGACTGCTGTCGATGGCCAAGACGATGGCTAATCCTCGTAGACAACGAACCAACACTGACGAATCAAAAAGATCGAGGCGTCTCGCTGACCATTGGGCGGCTAATGCCGCAACGCAGCCCAGCGTGAGTCCCATCCAGGGAATGCCCCTACCTTCGTGCAGAAACTGGAGTGACGCTGCACTTGCTGAGCAAAGCACTGCCACGGTGCTCAGTCGAATCGCCTGATGGATGGGGACTGCAAAAGGCCCACTCATGAGTGGTACGAGCACGAGTCCTCCGCCCAGGCCAAGCATGCCTGCTGTCCAACCCGCGATGCAGCCCACCCCAGCCAGCAGGGGTGCGGATGTTTCTTCTATTTCTGCGTCTTCGACTGTTTCTTCCTCTTCAGCTTCATTTGTCTCAGCTTGTGGCGGCTCTTTGATGGAAAAAGCCAACAAGACATACACCGATGTCTGCATGGCTAACAGCATCCATCCAGTGGCAAGGCCACCGAGTCGTCCAAATATCAATGCTGATCCGAAGCCTGCTAACCCAATGGCTAAGGCCGATCGTGTTGGCAGGCTTCCGCTTTGAAGGTGCACGATTGTCCCAGCTAAAGCGGTTGGGACAATCGCAAAGCTGCTAGTGGCGAGGGCCTGATGAGCCGGAAGGTTGAGCCAGAGCAGAACCGGCGCAAAGATAAGACCGCCGCCGATTCCTAACAATCCAGCCAATCCACCCGCTAGGAGTCCGAGGCTGATCAAGATCGGGATATCCCACCAAGGCACCACGGCGTCTGTTTGATTGCTGCCTCAGCATGCTTTGAACGGCTGTCGCAATGGGGTTGATGAGTTCAGATGGTTACTGATTTTGTTGAAAAAGTGCCGTGTTATACCACACTTTTGCATCTACCACGGTTATTGTGCTATTACTGGAAAAGGTAGGTGAAAAATGAATCCGGCAAAACAGCATCGCAAGCTTCATAAGCTTTTATCAAGAGCTGAAGTGTGCCTCACGAGAGACGAGGCGCAGAAAATTTTAAAGAAGGCTGCCAAAACGCAACGCAAGCTCGAGCAGGGTCCTTCCGCCGTAGGTCTTGAAGATTCTGTAGCCTAGCTTTCAGATTTGTTTGATAATATCAACAATGTACCTTTTGTTAAGAGGAATGTATCAGACTTAGTGAATAATTAATTTCTGTTGGTGCAAATTCAGACAAGTAAAGTATGTTTTCTTGGCTGAGTAGAAGCCTAGAAAAGAGACATCGCTTTAATCTTTGACACTTTTTTGGGATCCAGGCCTTGTAGGTCATTGGCTTCAATAAGATCTCTTTTCATCATTTCTGCGAGAGAAAAGAGGATTGTGTCGTGGTTGAATTCCATTCGACCCTCTATCTCGAACCTCTCCGTACTGAGATAGTCATGAAGTGAGCAAACTGATTCCAGTGAGTTCAGGGATTGACTCTTGTTTTGTATGACACCAATCAAAACAGTCACGGCCCTCTCATTGCCTTTATGGAAGGCTTTTCGAGCAATTTCTGTTTCTGTGGAAGGCCAGTCAACTTGCGTCATGACGTGAATCAAAAGGGGTGGTGTTAGCCGGAGGTGGAGGTTCAGGCCGTCTGACTCAATGGGGATCGTTGGCGCAAACGCGGAAGATCAAACCAGGGGGTGGACGGTGATAGGTGGTGTTCGCGATGATATCCAAAGTGATAGCAAGCTGCGAACGAGAGCCATGGATGAATCGTCAAACTCCTCGGTGTTTGACGATTGGGATTGTTCTTATTGAGGTGGTGGGGAAACCATGTACCTACAAAAAAGAGTTGCAGAGCGCTCAGAATTAAAGGGAGAACACAGAACACAGCAACGGATAAAACTGCTTGTTGATCCGTTGATGGGATCAGGATGATCAGTGTCATCCATTGCGCAACTAAAATCGTGAGTTGTCCGGCATTCAAGTACCGGCTCATGAAGTCCCAAAACCATCGCAAAGCGGATTGGTCTGGATGGCTTAGGTAATCAGGGTCTCTCTCGGTTTCAGCCTTGAGGTGGTGAAGATTGTGGTTGCTCTTGCACCAGTGATAACTCAGACCTGCATAAAGAATTAGCGCAGCAGTACCAATGCCATGGTTGAGTTTTGAACTTTTGGGGGCAAGGGTTCCATGCATGGCGTCGTGGCCAATGATAAATAAACCCGTTTGAACAAAAGTTCTCAACAGAACGAGTGGGATGAGTGTTGCAAGCCGCAATGATTCAAGATTCAACGAAAGGCAGCCCACAAGTGTGATACACCAAATCGCTGTGATCATTGCGGCAAGTACCAAACCCAGCTCACGCTGCTGAACTGATTCAGCTTTTACCAAGTTTCAAAAGTTCAGCTGGTGATGCGAGGAGGTCGATGGCAACAAAATAGATTTTGTTGTTCTCGTCCAGAAGGAAACGCCAAGCAACATTCATGCCGACTTCTCCTCCAAACCAAGGTGTTTGAACTTGTCCGGTCACTTTGATTTGGTTGAAACCGCCATCTGTAGGTTCGCCATAACCACCCTTAGGCAATAGCTTTAGGTTCTGACAATCGCGCTTGAAGAATTTGAGAATGGCTTCTGTTCCGACGATCGGTCTTTGGAAGGGGGGTTGAAGAGCGCCATCCGATAAAAATAATTTAATCAATCCATCAAAATCATTGGAATTCAGAAGTTCCATGTAATCGAGAACTGTTTGGTTCAACACACCAGGAATGAAAACCTTTTCGCGAGCTTCTGAAGGTGTTGGAGCAACAATCGGTTCAGAAATAATGGCTGAATCGTCGCTGTCAGGGTCAAAACCCATATCAACTACAAAATTCCGCAAGATGCTGATCTGCTGTCCCTGCTCAACTTTTTTGACTGATTCAAGAACAGCGTTCGCATTGGATGACAACTTATAGCCCTCGGGAATTGGGGCGACTTTCCCCTGATTCATCAGCTCACCGAGTTCGTACCAGAAACCCAATTTCACATTGATCGACCAGAAGGCATAACGCTTTGAAATTGGAGCATCAACTTTTCCAGCCAGGTCGCACATCACGCGGCTTTGCTCGCTGAAGCTCATACTTGTAATTTCATCCAGCGTTGGCTGTGCGATCGCCATACGTGCAGCGCCTGGAGCTGCAACTGTGATCGTGCGCCCCATCTCTAAATAGGCAAACCAAATCAGTGCGAGTTGATCGTCCGCGCTCAACAACTTGTAGCGAGCAGTAATCGCTGGAACAGCATCAGCTGTGCGTGTATCTGGGAATATCTGCGCGGCCTTATCGATCGTGAACATGGAAGTACCGCGCTTGAAGATTCGTGAAGTGTAACACTCTGTGTCGAAGGAGTAGCGCTTTTGGCGTTGATTTGGTAACGGTTAGGTCATCTGATTACGAATGATGCTATCCCACAGGCTTGTGGGCAGAAGTCTTTGTATGACTGCAGACTGGGCCCGGTGGCCGCATCGATAACGTGCTTTTGGGGCGCGGGCATCTAAGGCCTTGTGGATGGTCGCAGCAACGACGTCTGCCGGAGATGCCCTTTTGAACCCCTCAACCCAGTTTCCTTGCACTTTCTTCATCATTGGAGCCCATGCGAGATCTCTTTGGGCTTCAGCCATTGATTTGCTAGCGACGGTTTCGAAGCGGGTTGCAATTAAGCCGGGTTCGATAATGACCACTTTGATTCCGAATTGGTGAAGCTCTAGACGCAAGGCATCGCTCAGCGCTTCCAGGGCAAATTTACTTGCCCCATACCAACCGGCTCCAGGGGTAACAAATCGCCCCGCGATCGATGAAAGATTGATGACTCTTCCCTTGCCACGCTTTCTCATTTCCGGCAATACCATTTGGGTGAGTCCGATTAAGCCGAAGACGTTGACCTCAAACAGCTTCTGAGCGGTTTGTATTGGCATGGTTTCTATCGGACCTACGTCTCCAAAGCCCGCATTGTTCACAAGGGCATCAAGAGTTCCAAATTGTTGATGGATATGCCTCACAACAGATTGCCTTGATTGGCTGTCAGTGATATCGAGAGATAGGACTTCGGCACCTGACGCACGAAGATCGTTCATTGATTCTGTGTTTCGTGCTGCAGCGATGACCTTCCAGCCTTGAACCAGAAGGAGCTGAGCGGTGGCTTTGCCAATCCCGCTCGATGCCCCAGTGATCAAAACAGTCCGTTGAGGCTTGGACATCCGGGACTGATGTGGAAGAGTGCGCTAAGGCTGACAGCGATGACATGAAACAGCTTCCAGGTCGCACGCGTCCTCGTTGGCAGCAGCAACTCATTTCTGGTCTTGTTGTTGGCTTGGGATTGGTAGTGATGGCGGCGTTGCTACCCATCGTGTTGCCGATCATGCTGATCGCTGGCTTGCTGGCCGCGCTAGCCCTGATCCCGATCCTGCGTCAATTGCGCAATGAACTCGAGCAACTGGATCAAGTTCAGAGGAAATCTTCCAAACGCATTCCTATGGATGTGACTCCTTGGCAGCGAAAAATGTGGGATCGATGGAAATCGTCGTTGAATCGAAACCTATAGGGCGCTGCCGTCGTCAGGAGTTCGCACGACGGAAATAGTACGGGCTCCGAATTCATCCAGAGCTGCAGCCCATGCCGCTGCATGGTCTGAGGCAAACACTGTGATGGAGCCGACACTCTCACCAGTGAGTTTGAAGAAAACGGTGAATCGCTGGGACATCGCTCTCCAGTCGATACCAAGATCACTGTGGCATTTTGAGCACGATCATCGACTGATTACCGTGCATTTTCGCTAGAGAAGGGTCAGAAAAGTTTTAGCGGACAACATTTCCTATGCAGACCCCATCTCAGATGCGTTCGGTGACCCCAGGAGGGCCTGAAGGAGGACTGGTCGCGATCCTTGGTCTCGTCTTAGCCGCTCTGCTGTTGCTTTCTCAGGCTTTATTTGTGGTGCCAGCTGGTGAAGTTGCTGTTGTGACAACACTTGGCAAGGTCAGTGGTGCGTCACGCCAACCTGGTTTGAATACCAAACTCCCCCTGGTGCAGCAGGTTTGGCCCTTCAGTATTCGCACCCAGGTTCGACCTGAAAATTTTGCGACCCTTACCAAGGATTTGCAGGTGATTGAGGCTACGGCCACGATCAAATATGCATTGCGTGCTGATCAAGCTGGTCGGGCTTACAGCACGATCGCAAGCAGTGATCGTGATATTTATCCCCGTATCATTCAGCCTTCTTTGCTGAAAGCACTTAAATCTGTGTTTTCTCAATATGAATTGGTCACAATTGCATCCGAGTGGAATGACATCTCAACTCTTGTTGAAGAAACGGTTGCAGATGAACTTCAACAATTTGATTATGTACAGGTTCTCGGGCTTGATCTCACAGGACTAGAAATTGCCGAAGAGTATCGAGCAGCGATTGAGCAGAAACAAATTGCTGAGCAGCAACTTCTCAGAGCTCAAACCGAGGTGAAAATTGCTGAGCAAGAGGCTTTGCGCTACGACACTTTGAACAAAAGTCTTGATGATCGAGTGTTGTACAAATTATTTCTAGACAAGTGGGACGGCATGACCCAAGTTGTTCCTGGTTTGCCAGGAACCAACGGTGGTATGCCTTCCGTGATCGTTGGATCAAAGAAGTAAGGGTTCCATAGTCCTGAAATCAATTCTAAGCTGATGGGTGCATATTTTTGCAACCATCAGCTGGATCTAACTTTATTTCTGCGTTGATGTATTCTTAGTATTGTTTGAAACGCCAATCCTTGAGCCGAGGGCTCATTGTTTTTTGGAATTGGTGTGGTTATGTATAGGGAATTGAACCCTTCTGGATTCCATGAGCATTCTCTACAGGTTGATTTAACGTGATATCGCTGATTTCAGAACCAGCTCTTGTGAGGTGAGTGAGTGAATCGTCGTGTAATTAGGGGGCTTTTTGTGGTGTTGCTCTTGGGTTTGATCACCCATTGCGCATCCAAAACCCAAGTGCGTGTTCGCTATCGGGTCGTTCCACAACGGTCGCCAGAACGGTTTCAGCCCCCGAAGCAAAGTCCCTCGCCACGTGGGCTTTTGCTTTGAAAAATCAAGCCATTGTTAAGGCATAAGCCTGAGTTTGTTTGTGTTTGGAACTATTCGATCATGCCGAACACGAAATTGTGTTAATCCAATTCATCATCAAGAAAGCGGCTTGAGCGAACTTTTCTTCACTAGCTGTTTGTATTGACCTGATCTTTTGCTTGACATGCATTGAGCTGTGTAACAGCAAGCTCACCTTATCCACGAACGGACGTTCAAGTCACTTAGAAGAGTTTCGTCCTGATAGTGAGCAGCATCCATGCAGAATTGCTTCAGCAGGGACCTTGCACGTTCACTCGTGGTCATGCTCTTAGAGATGCAAGCAGAGCTTCGCGAATTCTCTTATCAAATGGATCTTGAAGAACAGCGCTATCAAAAGGCTCAGGCTCGATCTGGATCCACAGTCAGTCCCTTGAGTGCTAGAGCGAGCTGACGGGCTGCAAGCAACCCTGGATATAAAAACCTAGCTCTCTTGCTATCTCGGAAGAGTCCATTCAGCAATACCAAAAGTGGATCGCTTGGTTTGAGTTGGCTGCAGAGAACAGAAATTGCTTCGCTTCCGTGCCAAATCCGATCTCCGTCCATCAATACGGCTCCTTCGCTCAAATCGAATCCCCGCTGGCGTAAATCGTTGCGGAGTCCATGTTCAAGCCTTCCATCCCGGATCAGGAGATCTGGAATGCCTCCTTTCAGTTCGCTTTGCAAGGCAAATGCTTTGCAGAAAGGACAGCCACCGTCGTAGACCAGCGTTTTCAGCAACCCCTCCAACCGTTCGTTCGGTAAGTTGATGTGATTGACAGTAATTTAGATGGCAGACAAGGAGCTACTCAAAGAAGTCGGACAGGAGTTGTGGGGGTCAGTCAAGAAGCTGCGTCCGGGTTTGCCTCGTGAATCTCGATTGGAGCTCACCCTCAAGGCACTGATGGTGATTGGTGATCTTTCCGACCAGGTTCAGGCTGCGGTTGTTGTGGGTCTCATTGCCGAGCAAGAACCGCCTGAGAATGAACCTCAGGGCAAAGATGTCACAACCAGTCCTGACAACGAGCCTGAGGTGGAGCAGACACCTGATGGTCGTCGAGTGGTGCGTCGTCGATCACGTGCTGCCGGTTGATCAAGGAAGGGATTGTTCGATGAGCAGGTGTTGATCGACTCATTGAGTCCTGCTCAGATCTTGGATCGGCCTACAAACGAACTTTTTGCTTCTCCCATATGCACTGCAGGACCTCATTCTGCAGTGCATTTCAGTGCAAGTTGGGTGGGTTAGTTCAGTAAAGCCTTGCCTCGGCTGTGAATGTTGCGGGCGTACTCCGTCCATGTGCCTTGGCCCCAATAACGAAAGCAGCTTGTTTCAAGTAGAAGCAGATGCAGCAGTGCTTTTTGGTACCTCTCATCTGTCGTGAATGATGGATTTTCTGCCGTTTGCTGGTCGAAACGTTGATGAAAGGCTGCGCTGAGTTGGTTCATCGGTTCCAACACGTTGTCGTACCCCTCAACCCAACTGAGGTTGTTGGTCCATGAGGCTCCCTCCATCGAGAAGCCACTATTACTGGCTTTGAGTTCATCGATTGCTGCTTTGACAGTCTCACGATTTGAACCACGTCCCACCTGCTGCCATAGCCGGTGCTGCTGTACTGCCTGTACTTCGGGGAAATCGGTGGTCGTTACTCCTGCCTGCTCGAGAAGCTCAAGCCATTCGCTTCCGTTGATTGCCACCGTTTGGGCTTGCCCCTCTCCCACCGGGTTCTGATTGCACGCTTTGCGGTGCGCTTGAAGAAACGCCTCTGGGAATTCATTCATCATCACTCCCCCGTTTTCGCCATCCGCGATTTGCGTTACCACTGATGGAATATGCCTGCGTCCAAGCGGTTGTTGCCCCAGGGTGAGCGCCTCGTAATAGGGCTGCATTTGGCCCACCAGTTTGGTGTCAGAGCCTTGTGTCTTGATTAAAACAGTGATCCGTGCTGTGTCTCCTGTTGAGCTCCGTGCGACCAGTTGATTGGGGAGGTACCTCTGTGCATGGGTCAGAGGTGAGCCATCTGGGTTTTCTACACTGTGTTCTTGAACCATCAACCAGCTGTAACCACAATCATTGAGAGCCTGGATGAAGGCATGAAGGGTATCTGGGTGGTTTGGAAGATGCATTTCGGGGGGTGAAAACCCTTTCACCCGTTTGAGTGCTTCCTCCCCGAAAAGATCAACAAACTGGTGTTGCCAGGCACTGATCTGAAGCTTGAGATCGGGAATCGGTGTGGATGGAGCTACCGCATGGCTCCAGAACGTACCTAGCCATTCCACATGGCGTTGCATGTCTGGATCACAGGCGAGATAGCGCAGTGCGCGTGTGATGTCTTCTCGACCCATCTGGTGAACTCCCCAGAGGAGGTTGCCCGAATAATCGAGCATGATGCGTGGATTGCATCCTTCGCTGATCAGTTGCGGAATGAGATCAGCCATCCGTCGATAGCACTGAGCGAAGGGTTCCGCGTTGTGATTGTCACCCTCTCCCTGGTTCTCAACCATGTATTGCAGATGGGAAACCAGTTCTCCACTTTTGCCGGCCGGGATCGTTGGCTGATGCATGTGTAGAGCACAAGCGAACGCTGAGCTGATCCCCTCAAGCTTCAGATTTGTGTGCTCTATCCAGACAGGCTCGCGATTCTGCAAAAGGGAATGCAGATCGGCTTCTCGGCCGGCGATCGCTGGAGATTGGTGTTGGGTCATGACTTGATTCGTACTCCATCGCGGCTTGGACGTCATCTGACGATCGATTCAGCAGCTCATCCCGGTTCTTGGGTTTCGCTTGCATGGGGTCCCGTTGTGGTCTCATTTCGTGATTCACTAACGGAGAAAAAGGGCATGGGATATCTGTTTTGAGCGCTCTCCAGTCCTTTTTGGAGCACTTGCAACGCGATGGTCGTTTGCAAAGCCGCGTCCAGTCAGCAATGACAGCCGCTGAGGTTGCGATGATCGCTCAGGAGCTCGGCTACCCCGTGTCTGGAAGCGAGTTGCTGTTGCTATCTGGCAAGTCACTGACAGGGATGCGAGTTCTTCGTATCGATCATCCTGGTGAATACCCACACCGTTACTGATTCAAGCTGCTGAGTACAAACACTGATGTGTCTGAGAAATGGCATGCGCCATAACGAAAGAGCCCAATGGGAAGGGCTCAGATCAAGTTCGATGAATGCGTCTCGTGGGCCGTGGCCGGGGGGTCACGGCCTTTTTATTGGTCTGTTGCATCCAGGTTGGATGAGTTCTGTTCGCTGTCTGTTATGCCTTTGAATGTGCTGAAAGCTTGAAAAATCGCGGTTATTTGTGTTTATCACCACATGAATCATCCGTGATCCCGAAGACTTCTGATCGATGTGCGTGGTTTTCACCGTGTTTGGCAGGTTGGGTGCATAAATTGAGGACATACGAAATGCCATTGATGTACAGAATTCAAGAGCTGAGCTCTTCCGGCTGGACCGATCATGCAGCCAGAGCAACCGAAATCGAGGCCTTTTGGGCTGCTCATGCCCTCAGCCAGCAGGAAGGACAATCTGCGAGAGTCCTCAACCCTTTGGATGAGATGGTTTGCATCATGAACCGCTCTGGATCGACTGCGATTCAAACTGATCACGAATTGGTGGCTTAACCGATGGCTTATTTCAGTCACTACAAACATTTCACGATTCGCTACAAGATGTCTGATGGCAGCAAGCAGGAGGCCTGTTTCTATGCATCTGATGCTTGGGAGGCTCGCATCCTTGCTATGGAGTTTTACGAGCACATTCGTCGATGGCCCAACAGCATCGATCTGATCCACGAAGTGGGTTGTCGCTTCTGATCATCAGCTGCCGAATCTTCCATTAAGTCAAGAAATTGCAAATAATGGGGTCAGAGGCATGAACTGGCTCCAAAATTGGCTTCATGACTTTGACTCACTGTCCACTCTGTATCGGCTTAGCGCTGCTCTCAGCGATTCGAACCACGGCTCATATCGTGATGATTGCTCAGCTCGAGCGTCGCAGTGCAGAGAAGTTTGAGCATCCAGCAAGCCTGCTTGGAACCGTTTTTCAACTCTGAATTTGGTGAGGGGCTGAGCTCATCCCTGTGAAAATGAAAAACGGATCACATCCTCTTGATCAATAGTCTTGCTGGCAGCGGTAGCTCATTGTCTCTTAATCACGCTGACCACAAACGCTGTGCCTTGATGTGATGAGGCAGGCATCACGATGGAGGGCTCAACGCTCTTGAATTAAATCAAGTCTGCTACTGCATTGAACGAAAAGAGAACTTTGTGAGAAAGATCTTAAAAACGAAGCTGAAATGTCCTTGGAGCCACAGCAGAAAATTTAGTGTTGGAAAGCGATGACCATTGCTGGATCATTTATTTGCAATCACCCAAGCAGTGGCAACGCGTTGCTTTAAGTAGAGATCTGCAAGATGTTTGGCAAGCTCTTTCAGCTCCGCTACGTCAGTTGAGGAGTCGATTTGACGCTTGATTGCCTCTGTTTCGAATTGCTGGGCAAGAGTAGCTTGCATGGAATTGCCTATTGATCTAGCAATCTTAAAAACTCTTCATTAGGACCGTGGGCCACGGTTGGCCGAGCGAGGCGCCAGGATGTAACGAAATCGTTACAAACCCCATGACTGTTGGCGAACTCGTGCTCGAAACCCTCTCCACTGGGGTAATTACGGAAGATGAGGTCACTTGGTTGACTGATCATTTGCAGACATTTTCGCGGCCTGAAGAAGCAGCTGCCATTCGCTTGGGTCGTCTCATGGATGACGGTCAAGTTAATCTCGGGTGCCGGGTCTCGAAGCGCTGGCTACATCATCGTGAGGTCCTAGTGGACTGGATTGAACCTCTCGGACGTCACAGCTGATCACGATTTGGCTTGGCGAATCGAATGCCTCTATTCACTGGGATGACTAATGCATCCAGATTTTAAAGTGCATAGATCAATCGCTCATTCCTGTCAGATCGGCATGAATTTTCTTCGGTCAAGCTAATTATTTCATGAATTGCGTAGGGGCAAGTTTTCACTTTTGCAATGGTCTTGACAACTTTTATCTTGCATAAATATCTTACCCTCCCATTCATTCGAGATTGATTGCGCCTAACTTAAATCTTGTATTCTACGAAAGATGTTCAAGATTTGATCACGATCTCCATCTTCGAGATGCGTCGTTATGATCTTTGTGCGGAATCCATTTGTTTCGCGCTAATCAGAGCAAGGCACGATTAGGAGTTTTTGCTTACTTCTTGAAATATCTTGATTGTTTTTCATTACTACACCTAGTTGAAAATTGATCCCGTTTTTAGTATATTGATAACGTATATGGGAAGAATATGCTTAAACGATTACGCCCAGCAAATAGGATGGAATTATTGGTAGGAATAGGCTTCTCTTTGGTTGGGTTCTCCGTTGGTTCACTTTTAATTGGACACACCTTAAACAGTGAGATTCAGCTGGATTCCCCCAAGGAAGTGAGTAATCCTGAGTCTAAGCCTTACTTGAGTGAATTATCTCCTGATAGTGAGTATCCCAATGTCTCTAACCCTCAAGCAGCAGATATAAAACAATTAGAAAATACAGATCAACCATCCGGCTCTTCTGCAGTCAAGACATTCAAAAGTTTGTCGAAAGAACAGAAGAATTGTGTTATTTGGAAGAACGCACATCCTGAAGCTGCTTATAAGCTAAAGCAGGGTGATGCATGTTATTGATCCATGGACCTATGACCTGGGTGGGAGATCATGACTTTGTTCTTCTCTTATAACTGTCGCTATGTACAAGCTTGGTCTAAGTGGAAGTCTGTTCAGTTGTATGGACGCTCATACATCTGTTAGCTCACTCGCTGTTCCTTAGCTTTAAGCATTTCATAGGCTTTCCATAACCCAACAACCTCTGAGCATGTGAATTCCTTGTCACACACTCGATATTTCCCATTCCCAACGGCATCGATTGTTGAACCCTTGGATGTTGCGCAGATTCTGCTGAGAAAGGCCACTGGATTGACTCAGTTATCCATGGTCTAGGTCAGCATCTGGGCATTGCGTCCGTTTTGTGTCCGTTCCTTTTCAGATCGAAATAGATTTTTGCAGAGAATAAAGACTTGTTGCATTGTCTGCTCTTTTGATGTCGTTACGTTTTCGTTGCTAACACTAACCAGATCTCTTGTGATTGTTTGATATGGCTTGAGTATTGCTGCCGCACCTTCCAGATACCTTTTTTAGTGTATTAATCTTTTTGTCTTATTTGACACAAGCTGAGTTGGCTTTATTATCTTCACTGGTGCTTGTTGTATGCAATCTCATTCTATTGGTTATTCCTTACGGTTTCCTCCGATCCATTGGATGTGTGATGCCAATTCGCACACCTCAGCATATTGCTACTTAATATGGTAAAAAGACTGTTCGCAATGAAAGCAATTTTTAACGGTAGCATTCTGGCCATAAGCGATGATATCGTTTATGTGGATGGAAATGCTTATTTCCCTCGTGATGCCCTGCATCTCCAATACTTTCGCGACTCTAGACATACATCGGTGTGTGGTTGGAAGGGTACAGCACGCTACTGGGACTTGATTGTTGACGATCAGATTATTACGAATGTGGCATGGAGTTATGAGACACCAAAGCCTGATGCAGAAGCCATTCGTTATCGGGTTGCTTTCTATTCCGGAAAGGGTGTCGTTGTCTCTTGATGGTTTAGACGCGAGTTTCGTTTGAGTACGTCCAATAGCCCCTTATGCTTTGTGTCTAACTTGCGTTGAACTTTGTTTAGAGTGAGACTTCCTTGGGTTCATAATAGTATTTGATTGATCGACTTACTCCTTGCTGTTTTGCGTTAATTGTCATTGGCCTATTAATGACCTAGAGTGATTCTTTGTTTGCATTGTATTTATATGGAAAATGACTCTTTTGAAACCATGCGTTCGAGTGCAAAAAAGCTAAATCCGATTGTTCCTTTGTATCACATCGTTCGGGACGATTTTCAGGAAGATCCGATCACCAAGATGCAATTTGTTTGTTACGATGATGCCTATGATGAACTAGAGCGCTTTTATGGAGATTTATGCTGCTCTGACGAGAGAATAGAGTATTCAATTGTGCCAATTTGATTGCTTCTTCTGGTTGTATTATTTGGCCTTGATTAAGCTAATTGTGTTTTTGTCGAGATGATCAATGGTTGATAGCACTTATATGAATTTCTGGCCATCAATTGATATTGCTTCGGTATCGCGACTTGGCGAAGTTTTGAATTTTGCTGCTGAATATGTATGTGTAGTGTTATCTCAGCACACCAACGGTTTTATTAGCTATTGCCCGTTTTCATAGCTTTACACAATGTAGTCACAATCTTGAGTAAATCGATACTCATGCTCATTTGGTGTATGTCGTTACTATGATCTGCGCATCACATCTCAATGTGGTGTAAAAGGCCGGGTGATGGGGATTGCTTGGTAGATGACCGTTCTTGTATTGAGCGGTTTTTTTGTACCTACTCAACCTGCCGTATTGGATTTGTTCAATGGTGACTTTCTCTTGTCCATAATTTTCCAGATTGACTTGCCCCCGTTTGCTCATATATCTTTCATTCTGTTATATAAGGGGCTATTTTAATGCTACCTAGTTTTTTGTTAGGTCTAATTTGCTTGATATGTGCTTGCTAATTTGTTGGGATGTTTCATTGACTTAGATTTTTTTAAATTCTTCCTATAGTTGATTCAATCTTGTTCTCTTTATGACTCCTACAAAAATTTTACTTGTAATCGTTATTATTGCCTTTCTTGGCTTTGCGATTTTGGCGTTTCAGCTAACTCGTGGAGTTAGCGATTTAGACTCCTCTTCTGAACTTCAAGAGGCTATGCCGGCCTTGCCGTAATGATTTTTAGAAATAGTTGTTAGTGATTTGAAAATAGTTGCTTTTTGCATGCATCCAGTGTGATTGTATACCTCACATTGTGCTTGTCGTCCACAACCCTATAAATTTTCCCTGTGGCCATACATTTTGTCCGAGCATCTACAAATGCTTTGAACTCGGTTTCTCTGGTCACCTCAGGTGTCCAGCTTTCCTCGGACAAGTGTTCAATCGTGTACATCAAGACATCAGCGTTATCGATATTTTGGCCTCGATCGGGGCAAATGTGTGGGATCTACTGAATAACCTTGGGATCAGAAAGACTTTTTACTTGTTCCGACGCATTTCTGTATTTTTTATTTAGTTTCGCTTTAATCGCCATGGGCTTATGAGAAGAGTTTGAATGATCCGCCGAGCACTGCTGATGAGATTATTTTGGAATTTCTATTGGTTCAAGGCACTGGGTTTGGCGTTCAATGGCTTGTGCCTGACTCATTTTGCTGAGCAGCTTATGGATGTCATGGGTAGAGAGTTCTCCATTTGACGCCCACTTCATCGACGACAATTCGTATTTTTGAAGAGGTGCGGACATCGACCAATTAATTAGGTATTTGAGCTTACGTTGGATCTTGAAATCAGAACAGGCTCATCCTTCAGTTTGCCCTTCAGAAATTCTGTAATTCGTTGTTCCCGTCCGCGTGCCCCCCTGAGTCGCTGGTTTCAGGGTGCGGGAGGCTTTGTTGTTAGCTGTGTGACTCAGATCTGCTGAATGCCCTGTTCAGTGTTTCATCTGAACTCTTTCCTGCTTGAGCATTGCGCAACGGCGGCCCAGAGGAGCATGATAAAGAAAATATGTAGTTATTCCGCTGTGAACCACGGACCCTGTTGCCCCATTCATCAATCCACTCTCGATTCACCTGACTATTGGACCGATCCAGCCTTGATGTCATCTGCGGCACCTGCCTCTTCCACGGAATGGCGCCGTTGGGAACTCGAGAGTCGGAATCGTCACGCCAAGTGGGCGACTCGTCATGGCCAATGATAGACGACACCCGGCCATTGCTTTCATGGGTTGATTAAGCTTTCCCCCTTTTCTTCCTATGGTTTTCAAGGGAAATACTTCTGTGATTTTACTTGGTTGTTAATAATAGATGCGCTGAAAGGTCCTGCTGTTACACGGTTTTGTTCGCTAGGTGTGCTTTTTAATCAAGGTTCTATTGTTTTGTCCAGAGAATGTTGCATTGGCTGAGCGTTTAGCCACTCTTGATGCATTCGTTCCAGTTGTGTCCTTTCAGCATTGTTGTCCATCTTTTGGGGATTGCTTAGATGAGCTTGAACGTTGCTGGTCGAGATGCATCTCAGTTTTAGGTTGATGACCTAACTGGCTCCGTCCAGTCAGCTGTTGCTGTCGGTAAGGCAGACTGGGCTTAGGTCAAGGATCCAAACATGGCAACAGCAGAAGAGAAGCGCACCATTACGAAGAAGCGCCTTCAGGAACTGCGCAATTTGTGCCGAGAGCACTACAACGTTCTCATTGAGGAGGGCACCATGCCAGATGCTGCCGATGTTCGTGTGACGAATCAAAAGCTTGAGGAACTTATGGAACTTCTTGATGGCAAAATTAAATGGGATAATGCCTGATTCTTTTGCTTGATTGTGTTTAAATCTAGTGTCTTACTTGGCTGTAATTAAGAATCATCGTTATAAGTAAATTGTTTTTCGTTTGATTAATCTTCTGATCTATAGGCTTCGACTGTCTTGCTGCCGATCTTACCCTATCATTTTCAATACATATACCAAGAGAGGCTTCGTGAGCCTCTTTTTTTGATGTTTTGTTTGCAATAATCATTCTTCGGTGTCTTCCGCACCTTCAGGGATGAGACGAATTTGCTTTCGACCTAACTTGATAGTGAAATTATCTCCTGGGTTGAGCTCAAGCATTGCTGTATAGGCTTTCCCGATCAAAAGATTTCCATTGCCTTGAACTTTGGCGATGTAGCTCAGTTTGCGTCCACCTTTGCCAATCCCCCCTGCTCTGCCACCGAGATCAATGCCTTTCGCGTTCAGGAGTGCTTCATAAAAGGCTGTGAAATTTACTCGATCACTTCCATCTTTCTTTTGTGAAACGTAGCCGCACTGAGTGGCTAAATCGGTTTTGGACACATCGCCAAGATCTTTAACCTTGGCGAGAAGATCAACACCAGTAAGCATTTGGGTAAAGCCTGAATAAACCATTACTAACAGCTCCTCCTCATCTACGTCAACTATTTTGACCGAGTTTCTTTTCTTTTGTGTATTTTATTTTCGGCTCTTGTTGTGTTGATGAAGTTGTTTTTCCACTTGGTTGTTTTCTACGGATTTTGACTGCTCGAGCTGCAGTATCCAGTGTTGTGTTGGCAGTTTTTCTTGGCTTCTTTTCTGTTCTGAGTTCAAGCGTTGTCGCTGTTGTTGTTTAGGTCCTTATGCCTCTGGGCTCTTCTGTATTCAGCTTGTTCTATCCATGCCACTGATGTGTTGGCTTCTGGGTTGTGTGTTCAAAGCGATCGGGTGGAACAGGGATGCATGAGGATCCAGCTGTTTCTGGTCTCAGCTTGGTTACCCAGCTGCATGCAATTGGGATAAAACCCTTGCGGCCAGCCCTCGTGAGATCCTTCGTTCGATCAATAAATTGCAAACCCAATTGAACAGGGGGGGATTGGCTGGGTTCGAGTTCAGCCGGCTTTGCAAGAGCATCAGCTCTTGCTTTGTTTTGATCCCTCGTAAGGCATCAATCAGCATGTCTTCCCCTGTTTGGGCTTCAATTGTGCGTTGAGCTGTGCTTGTCATCTGCCAAAGGCCTATGTCCCTTTGTTCTGGCACGTCTTGACTTGAATTTGCAACCCTTGTTTCACTGCTCAATCAACTGCTTTTATGTCTTCGCTTTTGAATTGAGCTTTCAAAGCAGCTTTTCCAGTCCTTGCAGGCTTTTTGGGGATTTAGCTGTCAGGCTTCCTGGCTCTTATTGTTGCGCTTTTCCCTACTGTTCCGCCAGCTTTTCCAGGGAGTTAGCTGTTCGATACAACTGGTGTGAAGCCTGCGGGCTGATCCCGTCAATGGAACTCGCTGAATAGATGCTCCCGTCCCAGGCCAGATATTGGATGCCTTTGTCTTCGCTCCACATCCAACCGAGCACATTAATGAAAGCACTGCCGTCTCTGATGGCGTGGACGTTGGAGAAGGCTTGAAATTCGCTAGGAATGTTCATTGCGATTCTGATTATTGTCATGCTCGTTGTTTGCAGCTTGGCAACGGATGCCTTGTCGGACCACATCAGTTGCAAGCTGTCTTATCCCCTCCCTCAACGATTTCTTTTCCATCGCAGCATGTTGATCCAGATTGCAAACAGGGTCCCAACGGGGATCACGATCACCAGGAGCTGTCCGATCACCAATTGTCGTACTTCTGGATCCATAGATTCTGTTCCTTGGGGTTAGCTCCTTGCCATTAGTCAGTGCGATGGGCTGGAACGATCGTCATTCCGATCGGAGCTATGGCAATGAGAGCAAGTTTGATGTGCTGAATTCCGAAGGGGATTCCAATGATGGAGACGAAGCAGGCGAGTGCCGATGTGAGATGGCCAATCGCCAGCCACCAGCCAGCCACTAAAAACCAAATCACATTTCCGATCAGACCCATCGGACCGGTGCCTAGATCAACACGTCCGCTTAGGTCGAGACGGTTGATGGCTTCAAAACCAAAAGGCCACAGAGCAAATCTCCCAATCACAAAACATGATCGGCTCCATGGCAGACCCACGATGCTGATGGCAGAGACAAGTCCCGCCAGCCACCAGCCCAAGGCCATAGGCAGGCCACCTAAGACGACCCAAAGAATATTGAGAATGGATCTGAACATGAACTCATTCTTACCAAATTCCAGGGATCAATCGAAAACTTGTTGATTTGTAATCTGAAAAGTCCTGATATTTGCTTCTCATTAATGCTTCTTTGGCTCGAATACGCTGAACATATAAGACGAGAATCGAGAGTGGTACTAGAAATGCCCATAGGGACCCTGCTACCACGCTGAAACTTAAGTAGCGCATTAAATCACCCGTGTAATTAACATGCCGTACTCCACTCCAGATCCCAGTGCGAACTAACCCGGCCTCACTGGCTTTAGCTGTTGTTTTCTGGATGTCGGCGGCGGTATTGATCAGGCTGCCAAAGTAAAAAAGTGGGATTGCTGTTGCAGTAGCTGCGATAGATAATTCCGTTGGATTGGTGAAGGCCAAGAATGCTGGAAGTGAATAAAAGACACCCACGATCAACAAAGCGCCTATGAAGCCAACTGCATCTACTTTTTCTGTGAAAATCTGCTTGCAACGATCAGGATAAATTTTTTGCTCGAGTAACCACCATACGCAATAACTGATGTGCATGCACGCGTAAAGAATCTGCCTTTGCCCATTAATGCCAAAAAGTGCAATTAAAACTGCAATGACTGCAATTGTGAGCACTTTTGCCCAATTAATCGCCGTTAGTTGTGTTGTCATCATTGAATGAAAAATTATTTCCTTAATAGTCTGAATACAACTAAAGCCGTGCAAATTGCGAGTATCCACCAAATCCAGGTTGCACTTGTTAGAACCGCTATCGCGATGCCTATGACCAAGAAGATCAAAAATTGATTGAGGGTCATGGGCTCGAGAGATGGTTCCTCATTCTGAATGCGACCTAGCCCCGCTTCAATCCGTGATCGATACTTCAGGTTGGTCTTGGCTTGGGAAGCGGACAACCAGCAGGTCTTCACCTGTGATCGAACCGTTGGCGTCAAGGAGTTCTGGATGAGTGGTCAACAAACCTGTGCGGTCTTTTCGGCGAGTTGTATTCGCAGGGGCGGAGCTCAAGCGCATCATCCGAAAGGCTTGAACCAACAGGAAGACAAAAACGGATCCGTAGACCAAGGGGAAAAGCATTGAAAGCATGAAACAAACCCTATTGTTACGAAACGTTAACGGGTTTGTTGCTGCTTCGCGTCTGTGAATCAGCTGGAAACTGGAAGTTTCAGTGGTGTTGGGCATGCTTTGGGCCAGCTTGTGGTCATGACGATCTCCCTTCAACTGGCTGTGGCTCGATGCACCGCTCGCGGTTTGATCAATGGAACTGCTGCTGCCGACTACAGCGAGGTCATCAGCCTTCACCGAATGATGCAGCTTGAGGGTGAAACAGTTCTGGCCGCTGGACTGTTGGCGCTGGCGCGTTCGTTGAATCCATCTGGGGCCATGCGTGATGTTTCAACCCATGCTCGTCAACCGTTGGTATAGGGGCATGCTCGAAGTCTTGAGCATTCGATGTGAAGGTGGCTCAGTTGTTCAACAACCAGCTTTGGAGTTGGCTCACGCACTCAGCGGTTGATTCATAGGGAAGAACGTTGCGCCCATCAATACTTGCGCTCACAGCGTTCGGCAGCTGCTGCCCATAAGAGTGGATGCGTTCTTGTGCATCATCCCAATGCTTGGAACGGCCGATTCTGGTTGCCTTGAGCCCAAACAACAGCCACATTGGTTGCTTGATCTCTTGCCATTGCTTGGTCCAGTTGCGTCTCCAAAAACCAGCTAAAAAAGAAAATGTTGCCCAGCGTGTCGTCATGTTGGCTGCTTCTTGTTCCAACGTGTCGAGCCATTCAGCGTCAACGTCTTCTTGGTTGGCAAATAAATTATTGACTGAAAATGATTCTAAAAATTCACGCCGGCGTGCGTAGCGGTAAAACCAAGATCCGATTGGTCCCTGAAACAGCAATCTCCAGAGAAGTTGAGATTGTGGTTTCGGAAACGGTTCCTCAAGAATCCGCCAACTTGGTGGGCTGATCGCAACTAAGCCAGCAACGAGTTCCGGTGCGGTCTCGAGTACAGCCAGAGCGATCGGTAAAGAGGCGCCTTGCGAGACCAGCACGGCTGGGGAGTTGTTGTGTTCTCTCAGCAGATCGATGAGTGCTGCTGCCCAATCTTCAGGAGCAAGCTGTTGATTTGGATGCTCGCCCCCACCGCAACCGCTTAGGTCTGGAGCGAGCAAGGCAGTCGTGTTGTCTGAGGCTTGCCAACAGCTAATGAAACGATCCCAAAACCGACTGGACAAGCCAACGCCAATGGGATGAATAAGGAGCAAGCGAGTTGCGTTCAAGACCCGACACCGCAGGCAATACGAGCACCACCTCCCCCTAGGGGAGGTGTGTCTGTGTAGGTGTCACCGCCTGCATGCACGACAAGGGCACGTCCGCGAAGGTCGGAGGCCTTGAGCCTTGGGGCCACAACGCTTGTGTTGGTGTTGCCATCTCGGTCCACCACTAATCGGCTGAGGTCACCGCGATGGCCATTCCCGAAAGGTCCGAGATGGGTGTCGGTTTGGTCGGGATCCCAATGTCCGCCTGCTGCCAGACCTGCAATGGAGGCCCCTTCAGCATTGGTTTGTGGATCACACTGATCGCCAGCATGTAAGTGGAACCCATGCTCGCCCTCGCTCAGGCCACTGAGTTCAGGAATAATCACCAATCCTTGGTCTGTGTCTCGAGCACTGATCGTGCCAATGGATTCACCGATTCCCTCGGTGTTGATGCTGTTGATCGTGACTTCAATCGTGCTTGCTTGCACGGTTGGAGGCAGTAGCAATGCCAAGCACAGAGCTAGAAGTGCACCAAGTCGGTACATGGGGTTTCTACAGATGCACTCATTTTGTCTGGATGATGGCTCTTGCTGCTAACGCGCTTGCGCTTCTGCAAGGGAGCGGCCTTTCCAGGTCCAGCCCCTTCCCGTCAGGCTCTTCCAAACGGATGTGGGTGCGATCAGCCCGATGATGAAGCCGCCTATGCCCATCAGCCACCAATGGCGCAATGGCACCGAAAAACGGGCTCGGGTCCAGAGTCGAACGCTGAGCTGCATCAGGATTGCGACCAATCCGAGACCAGCATCACTGAGCCACAGGATTTGATCGTGGCTGCTCAGGCATGCCATCGTCAGGCTGGCCGGCAAAAGCAGCCATGGCAGCGTGAACATCAACACCACCACTCCGCCAGCTCCCAGGGATTTGCTGATGCTGCGATCAAGTCCGAGAAACCAGTTTTTGCTCCAGCCTTCCCAGAGAGCCTGGAGATTGGCATACATCTGAAGGTTGACTGCATCGATTCCAAGCACGTATCGCAAGCGAAATCCTCCCTCCTTAATCCGACGCGCTAAGGCAAGATCCTCAACAACTTCACCCGCGAGGGCCCTGTGCCCACCGATGGAGTTGTAGCTGTCCCTTCGGAACAACATGAAGGGTCCTGCGGCAAAGGCCACCGTTGAGGCAGGGTCGTTGGCTTCAAGGATCGGAAACCCAAGCCCTAACAAACTCGCCATGATCGGTTGGACCATCCATTCGGCGAGACAGCCACAGGTCAAGCGTGGAGCCAGGCTGAATAAATCGGCCTTCTCATGAATGCTCTGATGGAGTGCTCGACGTATGGCATCGGGTGCCAGGGTCACATCTGCGTCGATGAACAGCACCCACTCGCTTTTGACCAGCTCCATGGCTTGGCTGCAACCCCAGTTTTTTCCTACCCAGCGCTCTCCTTTCGGACGAGGACCTGCTTGGAGAACGGCTGCACTGGGATGGTGAGCATCAGCGAAGCTGCCGATCGCTTGTTCCGCAATCTTGACTGTGTTGTCGCTCGACTGATCATCGACAACGAGCACGTCCCATTGAGAGCAAGGCTTGTCAGACATCAGCACGTGAGTCAAGCAACCCTCAATGTTGTTTGCCTCGTTAAAGGCTGGGATCACAACGCTGAGACTGGTGTCCGTGATGTCCTGATCGCTGTTGTGCCAGAGCGTTGGAGCTGAGGCAAACACGCGTTGTAGGCCTAATAGCAGGATGCTCAATCCAATCGAGGCCGCTAGAGCTGTGACTCCTGCCACCAAAGCCACAATCTGGAGCAGGTTCAAGAGCTGGGCGGCGTCTGCTGACTACTTTGATCAACTTCTACCTCGATGTTGTCTTTGCAGGTCGAGCAAAGCAGATGACCCTTGTGTTTCCAGTAGGTACGGGTGGAACGTTCGATCGTTTGCCTGCAGATCAAACACTGAAACATGGGGCTCATGATTTCAATCCCATCACGCTTATCCCTTATCCCACGTGCCCAATGCACGTTTTGTTCATGGAGAGGCAAATTGACGACGCATGGCTTGCTCTTCAAGTCTTCAGGGGAGATTCGCTTGTTTTGAGCCATGAGTGATTCGTTGCTTCTCGGCGTTGTCGTTCACGAAGATTTGCTTTTCGCGTTCCCCCGTATTGATAGCCAGGCTGGTGGTGCAGCTTGTTCCAGCAGCTGGGGCATGCAAATTGCCAGTTTGGTTGGGCTGCAGTTTTTACCCGGTAATGAATTGGCCCGTGACTGGAGCATTGGTCACAAGCGAGAGATTGGGTTCGCTTGTGTTTGCCAGGGGAGTGCCAATCCTTTAAAAACGTCAATTCTTCTTGAGTGGAGACTCTCCCCAGTGCGGCATTGCGTTGGGGATAACGTCCATAGCGCTGGATCAAAGTCTTGTTGCGACAGGCGACTGCAACTGTTGCTGGATCGCTCCAGCGCTCCATGAACGAGATCGCATCCAGGATCACCCCCAGCTCCTCGCTGTGAAGCATTGGCATCAACCAGAACTGGCGACGCACCCGCTCTGGTTCTGCCGCGAGCCATCCCTCTGCGATTGCTTTGCGGGTCAGCCTCAGGGCGTAAGCATCGCCTGCAAATGCTCTGGGTTCATGTCTCCAGATCTGCCGGGTGAATTGATCCATCATCAAAACCAGCGCTAATGCGCTGCTGCTGCTCTGCTCCCAGTGGCTCAGTTCGCCATTCAGCGCTGAGGACGTGAGCTTGCCGAAGCGCTCCAACACCATGGCGTCAAAGCCCGCATTTTTGCGAAACCATTGGTGCGGGCGACACTCTTGAAACCAGAAGCGGAGCACCGCATTCGGCCTGGTCTCCATCAGCTGTCTTGACGCACTGCCTTCACAGCCAAGCCTGCTTCCGCGCTGGTTACAACGGCAAGACCAATCAAGCCAATCAGCCCAACGAGTTGGTTTTGCGGTTCAGCTTCCGCTGCGGAGTTTTGAGCCACGACGGCTCCGATTACAAACCAGGTTGTGGCGAGTAGGGAGGTGATCCAGTAGGCCTTCCAACGTCGCTGATACAAATAACCAGCCCCAAGACCGGGCACCACGTTCAGCACTACGGCCACCCAGCCAGCGGATGTGGCAAGCACCTGATCTCTTGTCGGGGACATCAAAACGCTGCGTCTTCACAACACTCTGTCGTGTTTGGTGCTTGGGTGGGGTGAACGCCTTCGCCTGACTTGCGCACTTTGCTTTCGTTTTGCTTGGTGGCTTTGTTTTGGCTTGCCCCATGTTCTCCTGTGTTTGCCAACAGCTATTGGTGTGAAGGAGACCTGCTCATTGCGGAGCGAACCAATTTGGGACAGGAGGCGATCGGCGCTGTTTTGGAACCGATTCCGAACAGTTCTGATGGAACGGTTCCTGGCGATGGAATCCTGCTCCATTGGAGAGACCTCAGCCTGCAACTTCCACGCACCAACAATGCTGGTCCACCCAGCTACACCGATGGGCGTTGGTGGTGGCGGGTGGAGGATGCGGATCATCCTGAATTCCGCCAAAGGAAAGCGTCGATTGAAACCTATGCCTGTGAGGCTCAGGTGGAGGGTGCTAACCCTCTCAACAACAGGAATTCATAGATCGCGACTGCGCTCACCAAGAGTCCAATGGCACCAACTACGAGCTTGCCGTTCATCGCCGAAATCCCTACAGCCACCATCATGGAGGTATTCACAAGTTTGTCGTGCACGGTTCTGCCTGGATCTTGTTGGCTTGGTTCGTCGTCGCGATTGCTTGCGCAAAACGTTTCTGGCGGATCACAGCAGCCTTTCGTCGAAACAATGGATTGGCTGAGCCCTCTAGCAAAGCGATGAGAGAGTCACTTGAACGGGCATGGGAGCGCAGTCCCCGTTAAGAACGGCGATAACTTGGGGATATGGATCCTTCTTCCAGCACGGACAAGCTTGAACGTGAGTTCAAGCAAGCACAACAGTTCGGACGTTGGCTGAGTGATGACGAGCGTTTGGCCTTGGAAGAGGAGGAGGCCGAAGCGTTGAGAATGATCGAACAGCAACGTCAGAGACGTTTGCGTTTGATCGTTTTCACAGGTGTTTGTGTACTAATTCCTCCTCTTTGGGGACTTGCAGCAGGCCTAAGTTTTTATTTGTTGTTTCCAGACGCAGCCAAACGTGTGGCCTTGATTGCTGGCGGTGGACTTATTGTTGTGGCAATTCTATCAGCGCTAATGATCGGATATTTGATGCTGACCGCTGTAAATATACTTTTTTAGATATTGCGCTTACGTTGCACTATTTATTTGAACTTGATTGACTTTTAATTGAATCTTCTCTCTGCAATTGATAAGGGGATTCAAAGCTTGAGAATCAGCCAGGCGAGTGAACAGCTCAGTATCAATGAAACGATTCCAGCAACCGCTTTCCAGAAGCGCGGATCATTCGTTTGAAACATGGGACCATTCTGACCAGATCCGTCAGGATGACAGCTGAATCGTTCCGGCTTCAACGCGTTTCAGAAGATTGCTCCTCAGCTTTTGATCCTGTTCGTCTAATCCGCGATTCAGCAAAACCTCGCGATAATGCTCAACAGTGATCTGGTTGTGCAAGGTTGCATCCAGGTAAAGCTCGACCATGACGCATGGATATGTAGTTCTGTAAAGCTATGCGTCTGAGTCGGCGACTGCGTGCAAGTTTTCGTTCGGTTCTCCTCAGCTCAGCGATGGCAGCAGCTTTCCGCTCCTTTGTTCAGCTTTAGCCGTGCAGGTTTTGCTTGGCCCGCCCGTTGCTGCGTTTGTTTGAACTCCGATGCTTGTTGCTTTCGCGTATGGATGATCGATTGCGTCAATACAGCCGTTTTGGCCTAAGAGCATTGCGAATCGGGGCAAGCACTTTGGCATTGATTGCGTTGCTGCGCTCCGAATGGATGGCGGGAGCAGGAGCGACGTTGGCCTGGTTCCTGTTTATTCAAGTTGAGCGACGCTGGACAGATCAAGCTGAAAGCGACTGATGCTTGCTCATCAAGAATGAGCCTCTTCCTGATCCCTTGATTCGCGGTATGACTTTGATGAATCCCATGAATCATTTGGCAATAACTTTTTAATTCACTGAATCACAAGAAAGCTTAGGTAACAGTATTTATAGACAAAAGTGTTGAGAATAAAAGTTTTTTAAGACACTACTTTGACAGATTTGTTGTTGGTTGTAACGGTTTGGTTGAAATTAAATCAATATGACCTGCTGATCCCGTTGATCATTCAATCAGGCTCAATCAAGCATCTCTAGTCTTATACTGGAAATGCGGAGGTTCTCTAAGCCTGATCAGCTGATTCTTAGGGGTGTTTTATCTGATGACGCCATCACTGAATCGTCCTACAAAAATATGTGTTGTTTGTGGTCGCCCATTCCAATGGCGTCGTAAATGGAAAGATGTTTGGGACGAGGTGCGTTACTGCTCTGAACGCTGCAGGCGCCGGAGTGGAACAAGTGCAGCAAAACCCTTCTCATGAACCGATGTGCTTCCCATCACAGATTTAACGATTTTGAAAATCAATAGCATCTTTTCGACAAGGAGATTGAGAAGGCGCATTTTGCGTCAGGTGACGACAGTCGTTATCGCTTTGCCTATAGCTGTTGCCTGCTCAAGTAAAGTTACTTTGTCTAATAAATCAGGAAATAGTTCAGATCATCGCCCAGTTGTTTTAACAACATTCACGATCCTCGCTGATATGGCTCGTCAGGTGGCTGGTGATCGTTTGCAAGTTAGATCGATTACCAAGCCGGGTGCAGAAATTCATGGATATGAGCCTTCACCTCGGGATTTAGAGCAAGCCTCAGGCGCAGATTTAATTGTTGAAAACGGGTTGGGTTTGGAGCTTTGGGCTCGCCGCTTTGTTCAATCTGCTGGTGATGTGCCCACTGTCAGCCTCACTGAGGGGATGCAGCCGTTGCTTATTGAGGGTGATGTCTACGCCGGTAAGCCCAATCCCCATGCCTGGATGTCACCTCTGAGAGCTCAGGGATATGTGGATCGACTCGTGGATGCGTTTTCTGAACTTGATCCAGACGGGGCCCAGTTGTATCGCAACAATGGCAACAGCTACAAGCTGCAGTTGGAAAACTTGGATGCTGAGTTACGCAATCTCCTTGCTGTCATTCCTCAAAAACAACGTGTTCTTGTTAGCTGTGAAGGGGCTTTCTCTTATCTAGCGCAAGATTATGGATTTGATGAGGCGTATTTGTGGCCGGTTAATGCTGAAAGCCAGATCACTCCAAGACGTATGGCTCGTTTAATCGAGCGTGTGAAGAAGGATCAGGTCCCTGCGGTGTTTTGTGAAACAACAGTGAGTGATAAAGCCCAACGAGAGGTGGCTCGTGCATCGGGAGCTCGTTTTGGTGGCAGCTTCTATGTGGACTCTTTATCAAAACGCAACGGTCCTGCACCAACTCTGCTCGACCTTCAACGCCACAATGTGAAACTTATTAGGCAGGGATTGGCTGCTTCCGCCGAAAAGTCCTCATGACCCGGAGTGAATTGATGCGGATCGAGGCAGATCAGATCTGTGTTGACTACAACGGCACAGTTGCCCTCTACGACGCTTCTCTTCATCTGCCTTCGGGATGCATCTGTGGATTGGTGGGGATGAATGGGTCCGGTAAGTCGACCCTTTTTAAGGCTCTGACTGGTTTTATTCGCCCCTCACGCGGACATATCAGAATCAACGGTCGCAGTGTTGCCCGGGCTCAGCGAGATCAAGCTGTTGCCTATGTGCCTCAGAGTGAAGGGATCGATTGCGATTTCCCCGTCTCTGTTTGGGATGTGGTGATGATGGGCCGCTATGGAGCCATGAATGTGCTCCGGATTCCACGGCAGTCAGACAGGGTTGCGGTTCGCGATGCCCTTGAGCGCGTTGAGCTTCTTGATCTCAGGGATCGTCCGATCGCTGCTCTCTCTGGAGGTCAACGTAAACGGACATTTTTGGCAAGAGCCATTGCACAGCGCGCATCGGTTTTGTTGTTGGACGAACCCTTCAATGGCGTGGACGTTCGTACAGAGAAGTTGATGGCAGAGTTGTTTTTTCAGTTGCGTAAGGAAGGACGCACCATTTTGATTTCAACGCATGATCTCAGTCATGTCAGAGATTTCTGCGATCTCACGGTTCTGATCAATAAAACGGTTTTGGCTTACGGTGAAACCTCGGAGGTGTTTACTCCGGAAAATCTTTCTTTGGCCTTTGGGGGCCTCCCTCCGGACTTATTGACAGGAAATAGTTCATTGGAGGACGCTTGATCACATTTTTGCTCGAGCCTCTTCAGCACGCCTTTATGGTGCGGGCTCTGCTAATCAGCGCCACCGTTGGTGGCGTTTGCGGTCTCCTCTCTTGCTACATGACCCTTAAGGGCTGGGCTCTGATGGGTGATGCGGTGTCTCATTCCGTGTTGCCAGGAGTCATCCTGGCCTATGCCATTGGGCTGCCTTTTTCGGTTGGGGCTTTTGTGTTTGGTGTGGGATCAGTCGCCACGATTGGCTTCGTAAAGCAGAAATCCCGAATCAAAGAAGATACGGTGATTGGCCTTGTTTTTACGGGTTTCTTCGCTCTAGGACTGGTTTTGGTCTCCAAGACGCGTAGCAATATTGATCTCACTCATATTCTTTTTGGCAATGTGCTTGGTATCTCTATTGCTGATATTCAACAAACGGTGCTGATCTCAGCTCTTGTAACGGCTGTTCTTTTGTTGTTTCGTCGTGATCTGTTGTTGTTTTGTTTTGACCCCACGCATGCACGCTCGATTGGAATCAATACTGGTTTTCTTCACTATCTCCTTCTCTCCGTACTCTCTCTTGCTGCAGTTGCTGGATTGCAAACGGTAGGCATCATTTTGGTGGTTGCCATGCTCGTCACGCCTGGCGCTACCGCTTACTTACTCACTGATCGCTTTGATCGAATGAGTTGGTTGGCGATTGGCAGCAGCATTCTTTCCAGCCTCCTTGGGGTGTACACAAGTTATTGGACCGATAGTTCAACCGCCGGTTGCATCGTTCTTGTACAGACAGGTTTGTTTGTGATTGCTTTCCTCTTTGCTCCTAGGCACGGGATCTTGCGCCATCGATTCGCATCGTCGCTGCCCATTTCAACCTTGCCCAAGCGATGAGATCCGGCTTTGACGCTTTGGATTGAAACGGTGGGATCGTTCTGCATCACACTTCAGCATCATTTGCGGCTTGTTAAATAGCGCAGCGGTCTAGCGAGGCCTCATGCATTAAACTCAATTGATTGCAATCAAATCTGAGATGCGTCTCTCCCCATCCGCTGGACTGCTTTTGAGCTTGCTGGCTTTGATGACTCCTGCAATCGCTCATCACGAGATTGGTTCTGACCACAGCGGAACACTGCTGTCGATGGAGATGGAGCCTTCCGCATCAAACGTTGGCACTGAGCCCATCAAAGCGATGTATGACACCAAGGCAGAAGCCGAGAAGGCAGCAGCTTTGTTCAACTGCAAGGGGGCCCATCAGATGGGGGCGAAATGGATGCCTTGCAACGCTCATAACCATGGCTCTAGTGCAGGACACTGAATGATTGGAACCGACGTTCGCCATGGCCTCGCTTCCTTTTTGGGCTGCACTCTGGGCTGAACTGATGGTTGAACCACTCGCAGATTCATTCCATAACGATCTGCAGCAAGGTCACCACCGCTGCTTCAGATCTACTGAGAATGGTGAAAATTGATCTGGGGCACCAATGCGTTTTTTGCTATCAGCTGTTTTTGCCTTGTTGCTGGTCTTGAGCATGCCCATGCGTGCGATGGCTTCTGACACCGTGAGAGGTGGTCAGATTTTTAATACCAATTGCGCTGCATGCCATGCCGGCGGTGGAAATATCGTGAAAAGTGAGCGCACGTTGCGGCAGGCCGACCTTGAGTCGTTTCTCCCCAACTACTTGACTGGTCATGAGACCGGAATCGTGGCTCAGGTGACCTACGGGCGTAACGCGATGCCTGCATTCCTGGATGTGCTGAGTGAGAATGAAATTGCGGATGTTGCGGCCTACGTTGAAGATCAAGCCAGCCATGGCTGGAGTTAACAGCTTCAACGCTTGATGACACGCTTCGCCACTGGCTGGGCCATTTTTCAAGGCCTGTTAATCGAAGCGCTTCCTTTTTTGCTTTTGGGCGTTTCGATTGCTGGCTTGGCGAGATGGCTTGTCCCCCAGTCCACATGGATTAAACGTCTGCCTCGCCACCCCCTGCTTGCACCAGTTGTTGGAGCCTTGCTTGGTTTCGCGTTGCCGGCCTGTGAATGTGGGAATGTTCCAGTCGCGAGACGTCTGCTTGCAAGCGGAGCGCCATTGGGGACTGGCTTTGGTTTTTTGTTTGCAGCGCCGGTTCTTAATCCGATCGTGTTAGCGAGCACTTGGGCCGCCTTTCCTGATCAGACCTGGTTGCTTTGGGGTCGACCCATTGGAGCTTTTCTGATTGCGATCGCGCTCAGCGCACTGCTGGGGTTGTTGCCTGAGTCGAGCTTGTTGGCGTCTGCCCTGCTCGAGGAGCGAAGACTGAGTCAACCCCTCTCTCGGGTGGGACTGCTTGAACGTCGCAGTGGGCTGGTTGGTGTGGACTTCAATGCTTCTGAACGTCGGCTGGAGGAGGTTCCGCTCCGACCTGCGGAGCTGCTCCAACACAGCACGCGTGAATTTTTGAGCCTGCTCACCTTGCTCGTGTTTGGCTGTGCGCTCGCCGCTGCGGTGCAAACCTGGTTGCCGCGCAGTTGGCTGTTGGCTTTGGGCTCTGGCCCCACCGTTTCGGTGCTCGCTCTGATGCTCTTGGCTCTTGTGGTCTCGGTTTGTTCCAGCGTTGATGCGTTTCTTGCGCTTGGCTTTGCAGCTCAGGTCACGCCTGGTGCCTTGTTGGCATTTTTGCTTCTCGGTCCAGTGGTGGATCTCAAGCTTGCTGGCTTGTTCACTGTGCTTCTTTCAACGCGAGCCATTGCCATCACCGCAGTCGCAGCATCGTTGCTCGTTCTCTTGATCGGGCAGTGGGTCAATCTTGTTCTGCTCTAACGCGATGCCACGTCTGAACCGGATTCGACAAGCGCGATACCTACCCCCCCTTGTTTTGCTGCTTTGGGGATGGTTGTTGGTTTGGAGCAGCGTGTCTGCTCGTTTGGATCTGCTGCTAAATGCGGTTTTCCATCCGGTGGTTGCGATTGCAGGAGTTGTTCTGATGGTGCTCGGCGCAGTACAGCTTCGCTCTGCCCCACGCTTGAAAACTCCCTTAAATCCTTTGAGTTGGCTGGTTTCGGTTGCGGTGGCCTTGTTGGTTTTGCTGTTTCCCCCAGCACCCTCCTTCAGTGATTTGGCTGCGAATCGCAGCGAAGCCTTGCCTGAGGCGCCGCGATTGAGTTTTTTTCTTCCGCCGGAACAACGCACGTTGACGGAATGGGTGCGGCTGCTGCGCAGTCAACCCGACCCCAATTTGCATGCAGGTGATCCCGTGCGTATTAGTGGTTTTGTGCTTCAACGCCCTGGGATGCAACCCCAGCTCGCCCGTCTCACGGTGCGGTGTTGTCTGGCTGATGCCACCCCTGCTGGCCTACCCATTGATTGGCCTGCAAACGCGGATCCGAAGCCGGATGAATGGCTGGCTGTCGAGGGAACGATGACATCACAAACCAAGGATGGACTGCTGATCAATGTGGTGAAACCCACCACAATTCAATCCATCCCGAGGCCTGAACGGCCTCTGGAACCATGAGCTCAAAGGGTTTTGGCTCATCGACGGGCAAGGTTCGACTCTTAAGCGTCGCTTTGATCGGCTTGGGCCTTGTCGCTTTGGTTCAGCAGCAAATTTTGTTGCGTCGTCCCCCGCGTTTGCGATCCGTCGCGATTCAATCGATTCGTTCAGGCGCTGCAGCACTTGACGTTCGTTTCAGTCGTTCGATGAACCGCAAGTCGGTGGCTGAAAACAGTCGTTTAGTTCCCCATCAGCCCCATCAGTGGTTTGGTCAACAGAATCAGTTCCGCTTGCTTCTCGATCCTGGTGCCCTGATCCGTTCGCCCCAGAGGCTTGTTCTTGCTGGTGATGATCAACGGGGGCTTGCACTGCCTAACCGCTCGCTTTGGTGGGACCCTCGTTCCACTCTCGTTGCAGTGGTGGTGGAGAAGGAGGGAGAGCAGTTGAAATTGCGTCGTAGGGATGGCAGTTGGTTGCCGTTGTCTTCTGTTGAGCAGCGCATTCTTCAGCTTGAGCCGCTTGGCAATGGAGAGGGTGTTGCCTTCGTGACCGATAACGATCCTTCCCAGCTGGAGGTGTTGCTTCGCAAGCTCACCCCTCGGGCGATCAGCGATCAAGCTCAAGGATTAGCTGAACCTTTGCCAGCTGCCATCCAATCATTGGCGTCTGGGTCACTTTTATTTGCTCACTTAAGTAGCAATCAGCGCGGGGAATTACTTGTGCAAGTTGGTGGAATTGAAGTTGGTAGCGATCGAACCTGGATTCGTTCGGTTGATGCCAAGCGACGTGATCTCAACCTCGAGGTTGCAGGCGCAATTCGTCTTCTTCCTGATGGAAGCGGAATGGTTGTTCCTTCTTACAACGGTCTTGATCTTCTACCAATGAATCCTGATCGACAAGGGAATTCTCTGCAAAGCCTCCCTGGCAGCAGGGAGCTCAAGTCGTTTTGCTCTGGCTCCGGTCGCGCTGTGTTGTTGAGGAACTGGCCTGATTATCGACGGTCGATTGAGCTCGTTATTCCCGGACAGATCCCACGGCAGGTTTGGTTGGGGGAGGCAGGGGTGATGGCAGCGGCCTGCGACAACCGGGGAGAAAAGATTTGGATTGTTCTGCGTAATGCATCACCAACTCTTCGGGATGAACTCCTGCTTCTGAACAGCTCTGGATCAGTTCTCAAGCGGAGATTTTTTCCTAAATGGTATTTAGCTTCAGGAGCGGTGCTTGATGTGGATCCCGCCACGAATCGTCTTCTTACGGTGATGACAGATGGTGATGGTGCGAAACGCCGAGCCGCCCTAATTGATGGCGACAGCCTTGAGTTTGAGCTTCTTAAGCCTCAGGTTGTGTTGGCGCGATGGTTGCCTTCAGGTGGCGAATTGGATGAATTTTCTAAGGTTCGTCGATAGGTTGAGTCAACTTGACGTTTCGATTTTTGGAAGAGCCAGTTCTCAGAGCAAGGGATGTGAATGTTCAATATGGCGATAGCGTTGTGTTGGAAAATGTCTCGCTGTCGCTGCAATCAGGCACATTGACTGCTCTAGTTGGTGCAAATGGAGCCGGTAAATCCACTCTGCTGCGTGTGCTTAAGGGGCAATTACGTCCGTCAAGTGGCTCGGTTTATTGCGATGGCGACTTGATCGAGACTTGTCGTGAACGGGTGGCGTTAATGCCTCAGCGCAGTCGGATTGATTGGTCGTTCCCCATCAGCGTGAGTGATCTCGTGGATCTTGGATCCATGAATGGCCGTTCTTTTGGATGTTGCGATCGAGAGGCTGCACTCCAACGTGTTGGGCTTGCCGATCTTGCAAACAGACGCCTCGATGCACTTTCAGGTGGACAGCAGCAACGAGCCTTGCTTGCTCGTTCTCTGGTGCAACCCTCTCGCATGCTTCTTCTTGATGAACCCTGTGCAGCGATCGATCCGCCCTCTCGTGATCAGTTGTTATTGCTGATGCGTCAGTTGGCTGATGCCGGTCATACCTTGCTGGTGAGCAGTCATGACTGGGGTGAGGCGCTTGATTCCTATGACCGCGTCATTGTGGTGGATCGGCGTGTTCTTGCTGATGGCCCTCCTGCAGAGGTGAGACGCTCTCTTAAAGGTTTGGTCAATCCGGGGAATCATCACTGTGGATGAAATCGTTTTTTGGTTGTTGCCTCTGTTGATGGCACTTTTGGTGGGGATTTTGTGTCCTGTGATGGGAACTCTGTTAGTGACCCAGCGACGGGTGCTTCAGGCCAACCTCATTTCCCATGCCGTGCTTCCAGGATTGGCGTTATCCGTTGCCTTTGGTTTTGACCCAGCCTTGGGGGGCGTGATCAGCGGCATTCTTGGTTCCTTATTGGCGGAACGATTGCAGCGCAGCTCAAAACTGAATGAGGAAGCTGTGATCAATACCGTGCTTGCTGGTTTCCTTGGGCTGGGCGTTTTGATGATCCCTTTGCTGGGTTTGCGCCTGGATCTTGAGGCCTTGCTGTTTGGTGATTTGCTCACGGTGGGTTGGCTTGATATAGGCCGGGTTTTGGTTGCTTGTCTTGCGGTGGCCTGGCTTCTTGGCACTCGCTACCGGGAGCTTGTTTATTTGGGTGTTGATCCAGAGGGGGCTGCCTCGGCGGGACTGCCGGTGCGAGGTCTACGTCTTGCCCTATCTGCGGTAACGGCTGCGGTCATCGTCAGTGCCATGGCAGCAGTGGGAGTGATTTTGGTCATTGGCTTGCTGTGTGCCCCGGTTCTTCCAGGGCTACATCGAGTGAAAAGCCTTCGCGCCGCAATGATTCAGGCCGCTTTTGTGGGTTTGGCCCTCAGTGGCGGTGGTTTCCTTTTGGCTTTGCCTCTCAATCTCCCCCCAGGACCTTTGATCGGGGTGGCATGTGTTGTGTTGCTTTGCCCACTAGCAGGAAGAAGTACCTAGACAAAAATTTGAGAATGATTATCATTTCTGAAACTTCACCTTTCTTAAGTGCCCCTGCCTGCTTCTTTACTGTTTTCAAGTGTTCTGCTGGCGGCAGCCAACACGGCAACTCCCACCGTGGTTGCTGCCGATGGGATTCTTTGCGATCTCACGCGCACTTTGGTGGGAAATCAAGCAAATGTGATCTGCTTGATCAAGCCGGGCACAGATCCGCACTCCATGGCATTGCGCCCAGCTGATCGTCAAACTCTTGCGAAAGCAAAAATTGTGCTCTTGAACGGGTATAACCTCACGCCGGCGTTAAACAAGATCAGAACCCCAGGCACCGTTGTAAAGGTTGGAAATATTGCTGTCCCCAACAACTCTGCAAAAGACCCCCACATTTGGCATGACCCAGCCAATGTGATTGCAATGGCTAACACCGTTGCATCCAGCTTGAAGCCTCTGTTTGATGCCAATGGAGATGCTGCAATTGATCAACGCCGGGCAAAAGCTGATCGTGTTCTTGCCTCACTTGGAAGTTGGATTGGTCAACAAGTCGCAACTGTTCCCGAAAATCAGCGTGTGGTTGTGACCGGTCACCGCACTTATGACTTCTTGGCTAAGCGTTACGGCGTTCGTGAACTTCCCGTTCTTGATGACTACACCACGGGAGGAACATTGCGTCCTTCGAGCTTGTCTGCGATCAGCAAGTCGATCAAAGCATCTGGAAGTAAGGCCATCTTCCCAGAGTCACTTCCTCCTTCTAAAACGATGCGAAGGATTAGTCGCAGTAGCGGGGTTCCCATTGCCAAGCAAGTGCCTTTTGGTGATGGTCAGGCACCAGGGAAAAGCTTGGTGCAAACAGCGACGAGCAATGTTTGCATTTTCGTGAATGCTCAAGGCGGTAGTTGCGATCAGGAATCAGCTTCTCAACTTCAGAAGCGTTGGTCCGCTATTTAGTAACTCTTTCTATCTTCTTTTCCAACTATTTGTTATTGTCATGAATTCAATTTTTCGTCGAGTCCTTCAAGGTGGTGCTGTTGCCGGACTTTTGCTTGGGGGCGATCTTGCTTCTCAACCTGTTCGAGCTCATGGATCACATGGAGGTGGTGGAGAGCAGTTGCAACCGGGCGAATTCAAATTAAGCCCCATAATCACCCTTGAGGGTCATGGCGGTTTTGAGAATAATTTGGAAAATCGTCCCCAGCATTACGCCATTGACGGCATGTTCGGAATGGTTATGGAATGGGGACTAGAGAATGAAGGTTCCTTTGCGATCGAGGCTTCCTTTGGTCCTGCATTTGTTTGGGGAGAGTCTGAACATTTCTATGGTGCAATTCATGTTGAAGAGGAAGGTCATGATCATGAAGAGGAAGAGCATGCACATGAAAAGGGCACTAAATGGAAAAAAACAGATATGAAAGGGTTTATACAAGCTCGTTATCAGCCCAATGATCGGTTGTCCATATCAGCGAAGTGGATGCCTTACTTTGAGATTGGTAGTGCAGAATCAAACGTTGGTATGAAAAATGAAGTTGGAGCTACCGTCGTCTATGCCTTTGGTGATGGTGATGTGAACTTCGCTTTGGGTGACGGACTGGAATCCGTTATTGACGGCATTTTTGTTTCTGTTGAAAATCGAACTGGCTGGGATACTCAAGGCACATACTTGGGTAATTACACTGATCCTTGGCTTGGATTCGGCTTTTTTGTTGATCAGCTCAACGTGACTCTCACTGGAGGACCTCGGTTCTACTCACCTGGTTCATATTCTGGACTCTCTCAAAGGACAGATTGGGGTGGTGAGTTCGGGATGGAATATCCTCTTTCAGAAAATGTGGCTTTGTTTGGCCATTGGAAGCCCATCTACAGCACCGCTGGAGGAACAGGCTGGGGTAAGGGTTGGAGTCATCATGTAGGAACGGGTGTGACTTTTAGTTTTTAAGGGGACTTCTTGCTATAGAGATAAATAAGTGTTCTCTATAGCAAGATGACGATCGACGAACAATCAAGGCGTCATGCCATTAGCCGTCTCAGCCGCAAGAGGGCCTATCGCCATCAAGTGATTAATTACCTATGGGTGAATGGTCTCTTGATTGTGGTTTGGGCTTTAACAGGATTTGGCTTCTTCTGGCCGATCTATCCTCTCTTCGGCTGGGGGGGCGCCCTTTTAATCCAAGGATGGAAGATCACTCATCCTCATCGTCACTCATTTAGTGAAGAGGAGATCAATCGAGAGATCGAGAGAATCTGAAACTGAGTTCCATCTCTGCGAGATCTGATTAAGGTGTCATTTAAGCAAAACATATCTGCCTGATCATCTCGTCATGCGCCATATTTTTCAATGATTTAGGTTGGAATCACATACAAATTTGCTCTCTTGTTGTACTTGGGAGTTGGGGATTGCACTGTGCCACCGCATCTTTTTTGTAGCCTCTTGCGTGCTAGTACTATCAATCTCAGATACATACCAATATTTTACTGAGATCTTGTCTGCATTACATTTTACAAGGATAATATTGTTATCTGAGTTTTGATAGGAAAATTCTTGATCTCCCAAGCTCCGTACTTTTTTAATTGAGATCTTGCTTATCTCTTCTGATGTTTCAACATTAATCGAATTTTGGGTCTTTTGTTCGTCTGCAGTTGAAGGGTTTAGCAGTGTTAATCCTGCCAGCAGCGCACTAATGAGAGCCTGCTTTTTATGGATGAGACTCTTCATCCCCTTAACTTCGCTTGGCGAATTCTACAGACGATTGATTCCATACCATGGGCCTTTGCGATGAGTCAGAACTCGTTTTCGTGGTTCCCGGCTTCACTGAGCCGGTTTTTTTTGAGTTCGCTGCTCAATGGATCCAGATTTTTCCTCAAATTTTCGTCTGATACGGCCTGGCTTGCAATCCTTGAGATTCCTTGGCCTCACTGGTTTTTTGATAGGAAAGGATGTATTGAGTTAACTCTTTCACGAAGGAATAATAAGAACTCGTCGCAATCTTTTATTTGTCGTATTCTCATCACAGCTCACAGCATGAAAATTATGGCAGAAATTCAAAGGCGAATTCGTTTTAATACCATCAGCATGAGTGTACTGATGATCACAATTGCTGTGGGAGTGATGACAGCCATGTGGATGTATGCAGATTCAATTGTTTAATTTAAAAAAAGTTGCCATTTTAGACTTGTTTACAATTTTGGGCTTATTCAATCCTTAGCCTTTGTGCTAATTCTGCGTCTATATGGTTCTGCCGCTTAATAATAGTTGTTAAGGGTATTAGCTTTGGAGGTTCTTTTGGAATCTTTTTTGCTTTTCTCAACTTGATGGAGTCTTAGCAGCAGTCGTTGCTAACCGTTATTTTGTATGCATGACTATTTCAGAAGACCGCGTCAAACGATTGGTGGAGCAGTTGTCTGAACCACTGACAGTGATAGCCGCTGATGTGAGAGAACGCCTGGTATGGGATTTCAACCTTCCAGTCGCTGTCATTGATGCTCGACATGAGCCACCAGTGTTAATGCAATCGTCTGTTGGCAGCTTAGGAAATGTTTTGCGTGTTTCTACCAAAATCGATCACCCCTTAATCCGTCAATTGTTTAATATTTATCCTGATCGTGGCTCTGATGCTGCTATTGATGAAATGCTCAATGGTCAGGATGGAAAAGAATTTGCAGATGTTTTTGCTGATTATCAAGAAGAAAGAAAAGCGGGAACTTTGATGTGGGGTGCTGATGATTTAGCCAATTTTGTTGTCAAATCTAGGACATGCTTTGAGGACGATGAGTTGGCAATTGCAGCGGTATTCCCTACAGATTCGGGTGACAATGGTCATGCACTAGCGACATTTGGTATCCCTTGGAGATATTTTACCGCCCATTGATTTTCTTGTTCAACTAAATTAATAGCTTCCCTTAGGAGATATGGCCTGATTTGGTTGATGGATTATCGTTAATTCTGATTATTATAATGTATGTGACTGAAGAGCGGCTTGTGTCTTCATTGATCATTGTAATCTTTAATTGCTGATTTATTTTTGATGAACGAAGTTAACTTGATTGAATGACAATCACAATTAGCAGTGTGCCAAGTCCAATGGCCCACCATATCCATTGTCGATTCCCTTGGCGAAGTGAATTTTGATTCGTTCGTGTGCTTTGTCCTTGACCGACTGATGCACCACAGTTCATGCATACCAAGCGTCCACCGAGTGAACGATCAGCTCTGATGGAGGTTGATCCACAGCGCGGGCAACTTCGGATGGGCATTGACAGGTTTCTCCTTAAATTATTATCCCTGCAGGGTATGTCTAGTACTTTATGATTATACTATTCTAAATCGCTGATTTGTCGATAAACCAAAGGGCGTTTGATAGCTATCTCGATTGTTTAATCCTGGCCTTTTGTTCGTGTATTCCGTCATTAGATCTTGGCTCTTGAGATTTAGCGCTCTTTGATCCTTTGTTGAATGGTTTTCGCTTTTGCTAGGACAAGTTCCAATGCTTCGGTTACAAATGCTTCTCAAGGTACCAACGGTGTCATAGCCTCTTTTGATGAGACCCACTCAGCCATGAATTTTTCAGCAAAAATTGATGCCTTGCAGCTAATGCTGACGGATCTAAGAACGCGAAACGAGCCGATTCGTCATAAAGCAGCGTTTCGTGGATGTCAACCTGAGTTTCAGGCGCTTGTTACGAAGTTGATTCATCAATTAGAAACCGAGTTGCTTCATGAGAAGCAGCAGTTTAGAGAGAAGTAAATATTAAACTTAGTGATATGATTTTGTGAAGCTTTTTTGGTATTGTCCCGCTATTTTGAGGAATATTTGTTACTTGGAGCTATTTTAAATAGAAACTTCGATAATGACTTTGATCATTTCATTGAGAGCAATTCGCCTGAACGTTGTAGCTTTTCAAGGCTATCGAAGCCACCAGCAGTCGCTCCATCAATAAAGACTTGTGGAAAGGTATTCATCCCACTGCGTTGCTTACACTGTTGAAAGGTGACGTCATTGTCAACAGTGATCACCAGGTGAGGAATGTTGTAAGACTCTAAAAGTCGGAGTGCACTATCGCACCATGGACAGCCAGGAAGTACTGCGATCTCTAAGTGTTTTTTGGTTTTGCTTCGCGCTTCTTTCCCCTGTTTGAGAATTCCCAGGAGAAGATCTGCTCCTTTCAGTATCAGGGAGCCGCTTTCGAGATGCCCGCCCCAAACCTGACATGCACCATCTGAAAGGCTCAAGTGGAGATGAACTCCGTCTGAATGAAAGGTTCCATTCAGGGTGATGATCTCTAGTTCACCCTCTAAGACTGTTGGTTTATCACGTCCGGGACATTGAAATGATGCCTTTGACAGATTTCCAACAACCCCTAATAGAAATCCACTGATCTGCTTCTTTTGGGCTACCTCCGACAGGGATAGCAGTAGGTCTTGGCCTGGCTCAAGATGAAGCGTCAGCGTATTCATTCGTCGAATTGGTCTTCCCTTTTGTAGTAAAGAGACTAACCGGAGCCAGATCCCTTGTTATGGTACGCAATAGTAACGTCTACGTAACTTAACCGTGTCATTTCTTGAGAGTCTTTTGCATGAGCTGCAGGATCAGCTTGTTCCTGCAGAGTCTGCAATCAGTGCTGGCCAAGTGGCCGAGTCGGCCACGTCTGAGCGACTCAACGTGACACTTCCCGCTGGCATTATGAGCCGGCTGAAGCAGCAAGCCCTTCAGGAAGGGAGGAGCTGTAGCAGCCTGGCAACATTTCTGATTGAAGATGGTTTACGACGCCACACTGTGATTCGATAAATGTATTCTTAGTCTAACAATTTTGTCTCAATTCTTTCTGTTACTCCGTTCCATTCCATTTCCATTATCTCAATATTTAATCGGGTTATTAATGAGCTGCCTTTCGGTAGTACGAATCCATACGTTTGAACAGCAAGTGGAAAATCCGCTAATTTAAGATTGCTGTCTTTGTTCTGCTTGAGGTAGTAGCGAAGCGGCGCACGGTCAAAAATAACTCCTTCTACTTCGTCACTCCTTAGCATTGTTATTGATTCATTTAAATTTTCGGTTTGGAAAGCATCGGTTTCATATATTTCACCCCATCTTAGGCTTGTCGTTCCTTTTATAACGGCTAATTTTTTGCCTTTCAAGTCGTCTTTATTCCGAATCCCTGAAGGCGCCATCTGTGCCAGGGATAATGTAAATGCTGATGCAAGGCCGGCAGTAATTGACGATACCGCTACAAGTGAGATCACCATCCAAATGCCTGCAATTGCTCTGCCACTTCTTGATAAAGGTGCACGATCTCCATACCCCACTGTTGTTAGTGTGACAAGCCCAAACCACATGCCATTCCCAACACCATGGAAATTGCGCGGGGAAACTGTTTGCTATTTTTGCGTCGCTCTGCCAACCAAATGAGGTTTCCAAAAATAAATAGAACTATCACAAGTATGCCTATTGAAGACAAAGCGGCCCAGCCAATAAATGGTCGTAAACGCTCAATAATTCCTGGTTGTTTCTTATGAATGAGTAAGCCCTCATGTCCATGATAATAGGGTTGCGTAAAATTGATCTTTGGATTGGCTAATCGTGTTGGTGTAATGCTGATTGGACCGATGGCTAAATCAACGTTCCCATCAGCTACAGCTTGTATATTTGCATTGGTATTTGGCTGAACAATAAATGTGTAGGGTTGATCTAGACGCTTTGACACGTCTTTCCAAATCTCAATACTTATGCCACTTAGTTCACCATCCTGCTCCATTACAAATGGAGGGGTCCCACTCACCCCAATCCGTAACTCCTTGATGGCTTCCTGCGCGACTTGCTTCGCAACCGTCTGAATGGGAAGTGAAATCAGAGCGATTCCAGTGAGAAAAAGCGTACGTATCACGACGATCCTGGTTTGATTAGCCCTTTTCGAGGCGTCGAATAATGAAACCCATGGCCATCAGCGATCCAAGGAGTGCAAGTAGCAGTGCCAGGGTCATCGTTCCAATGCGTCCTATTTCAAAGACTCTCATCATGGCTGTCTGGAGTGACCTCTTCAAGGTCCTTATGTGTGATAACTGCAATCAAGTTGTTGCCTTGCTCTTCTGCCTTGTCTTTCATCGCTCCCAGGCCTTCTGGCTCTAGCGGAGGGAGCACTTTTTGAGCCCAAGGGGTGTCCCATCACCTTGTTCGGAGCCTCAGCTCTGGGGGATCGTCTTCGTCTTCCCTGCTTTGCCTTCGACGCTAAGGAGGAGAGATTGCTGATTCCTGTCTTTGGTGAGTTGACGGGAGGGCATGAATGCGGTCAGGTTTACCGCAAATGGTTGGTGGCTGAGGGCACCATTGTTCCTTGGCAGAACCCCGAATCCCGAGCTCGAAAAAAAAGGCTGGTCCGGTGATTCGAAATCGGACTTCAGCTTCTGCTGCTGACATCTCCGCTCAAAAAAAGAGACGTAAGCCCAAGCCCCAGCGTTCCAGCCTCTGGCGCAAGCGTTGGTTGATCGTGGTGGTCCCCATAACGGTCTTCACGGGTCTGATTGCTCTTGCGCCTAGAACTCCCGAACAAAGGGAGATTGCGACAGAGCCTGAGCCGATTGAAACCGCCGACTCTGAGGCGGGGCCTTTTGCTTACCAACCGGATGACGAGGTTTATGCCCTCGATTTCGACCCACGTGATGTGCGGCTCGGTCTCCTTGAAGGCTGGGATCGTGAACAGGATGCCTTCGAAGACACTGCTGCTCTCGCCTACGTCTCTGGACCGATGTATGAGCGGCATATTGATGAGTCTGGACAGGAAATCACCGTTCCACTAGGTGATTTGAAATTCGGCAGCAGGGTTTGGCGTGGACGCAATCGAACGGCTTCAAGACAGCGTGCCTTCATTGGCATCCTCAAGGATGGAAGCGTTGATTTTGGCTATGGAGAGTTAACTCCCGATCGGGCCAAGACCTACGACATGTTTGTGGGGGGTCTGCACAGCATCTACAACGACCTGGAGGAGCCACCTGAGACCTATAAGGGGGCCTACAGCATCAGCATGGGCCAACGGATTCGTTATTACCTCCCTCGCATCCGCATGGTCTACGGCTTGAGGGCCGATGCCCGAATTGAAATGCTGATGAGTAAAGACGGTCTCACGCTTGAGCAAACGAAGGATCTGGCACGTCGGCGGGGTCTTGTGGCCGCCTACATGCCTGATCACGCTTCGAAGAGTCGTCTGATCATTCCTGGAGTGAAAGGTTTCACCGAAGAGGATGCCAACTGGATTAGTGGCGGCGCCACCAGCTTTGTGCATGTTCCCTACCTCCTGCGACTGAGTGAGCGCCGTGTCCGACTGGAAGGAGGGCTGATCGCTGATTTGACCAGACGCATCGAGACCAGCCAGCGCTGTGAAGGTGCATCGGACTGTGCCTTCTTCTATGGAGGGCAGCTGATCGATCGTGCTTTGGCTGGATTGAACCGTGTGATGGAGCAGGGTGTTGAGCCGATTGCGCGCATGATCTGGGCGCCTAAGCCCACACCACGTCTCGATCACAACAAGACCGCACCTGTCACCGAAAGAGTTCCTGCGAGGCAACCGCTGCGCGAACCTCCGATTACCGCCGACCCACTCGTGCTCCGAGAACGGTATGACATTGAGAGCGATCAGGACGAGTTGTTCAACTCAGATGCTGAGACTCAGCAATGGGATTTCGATCTGCCTCCGGACCTACCGCCACCCGTGTTGCTTCAGGAGGATCAGATCCTTCCGGAGGATCCTGAAGCTTGGCCAGAGCCCATCTCTCCAACCCCTGGGCTTAAGGAACAGGAATCAGTGTCCTCAGCGGATGACGAAAAAAGCATCATTTATGGAGCACCGCCTGCACCAGTGCTCCCTCCCCCACCTTTGCCCTGATTCACTGGGCTTCAATTTGAGCTAAAAATTGTTGCTCTGGCATCTCTCATGCTGAGTCTTCGCGGGCCATTCGGGAAGGTTCACAATCTCGATGTCAGCAAGCGAATGCCTGGAATGGTGTTCGATCAATTAGCGCTCGGGGATCTGGTGGAGTTCCGTTTCATCAAGCCTGTAGCGATTCGAATCACTCCACTCGCTTCTCGCTAAGGCTGTCCTGAGGCCAAGGCTCGGACGATGTCACCCCGCGTCAAAACACCCACGGGATGTTTGTTGTCGTCCACCACGATCAGTCGCTGGGTACTGCGTTCATGCAGCATCGATGCGGCTTTGGGGAGAGGCAGATTCTCTGAACAGCTATGAAGATCACGTCCCATCAGATCGCCCACCGTGGTGCCCAACACTTGATGAACCTGTTTGTCCCAGTTGAGTGGGTTCTTCAGATAAATCACGCTGTCCAACAGCATCACGTAGGGGCCGGCATCAACTCCGCTTTCGCGCACCATGAGGTTTTGTTCGGTGAGTTCACCGATCAGAATCCCGTTCTGATCCACCACAGGCAGGCCACTGATGTGGTGATCGCTCAGCAGACTCACGGCATCTTTTAATGCCGTTTCTGGTGTCACAGTCAATACCGGTGATGACATCACCTCTTTGACCGTCTGCTGAAGCACCATGGAATCCACGCATCTCAAAGCATTCTGAGCCTTGATCTCTCCCTGGCGCCTGTGGGCTGATCGACTCACCCTTGCTCGAGCCCTGATGGGACTCCCGCTTCTTGTCGCCTTGGCGACGCATTACGACGCGTTGGCCTGGTGGTTATTGCTGATTGGAGGCTGGAGCGATGCAGCGGATGGCTGGTTGGCGAGACGTGCCGATGGTGGCAGCACCTGGGGAGCTCGATTGGACCCTCTCGCTGACAAGTTGTTGATCAGTGCTCCTCTGATCTGGTTGGCGTCAGAGGGAATCCTTCCGGTTTGGGCTGTTTGGCTGTTGCTGGCCCGCGAATTGCTGATCTCTGGCTGGCGTGGAGACAGCAGTGATGGGGCACCAGCATCCGCTGCAGGAAAAGCCAAAACAATCCTCCAATTCCTCAGCCTTGCGCTCATGCTTTGGCCCCCCCTATGGGGAGATCCAGAACTGGTTCAGGGTTTGAGAGGGGTCGGTGTGGGTTTGTTTTGGCCCTCGTTGTTTTTGGCGTTGTGGTCAGCCTGGGGCTATCTCAAGCCTCGTCGATCAGAGCCTGGTCAGCGCTGAAGTCAGGATCCGATGTGGGCTGGCCTTTGTACTCCCGTTGATAGCTGTCAACGAGGGAGGCACAGGCATCAAACCGTGGCTCCCAAGCCAGTTCACGCCTAACGCGAGTGGTGTCGGTTAAAAAGTGACTCAGCCTTAGAGGAAAGGCCTTGCGAGCTTTGGGATCCAGTCCACTGGGGTCAAACGGTCGTAAATCCAATCCCTTGGGGTCTCGGCCACAGGCCATGGCTGCCGCTTCGATCAAGCCGCGGAAAGTAATGCCACGGCTTGCGCTGCAGTTGTAGATCCGATTGCTAGCGGCATCCACTTCAAGCGAGCGCGCCATGGCCTCAGCAAGGTCTTCAGCATGGCCAATCTGGGTGATGGTCTCACCTGAGCCTGGAAGAGGAATCGGTCGATCATTCACGATTCGGTCAAAGAACCATCTCTCCACTGGGTTGTAATTCCCAGGCCCCACGATGTAAGTGGGACGGAAGCTGGTGAAGGGAATCCCCTGCTCTTGCAGCCATTGTTCGGTGTCGGCCTTGCCGGAGTGTCGACTGGCGGGATCGATTGCGGCTGTCTCATCCAACGGCCACTGCGTTGAGGCGGCATAGACCCCAGCGGAACTCACATACAGAAAGCGATGGGTTGGGGCGCCCGTCACCGCTAGGACGCGACGACTGTCGTCCAAACTGCGCCCCGAGCTGTCGATGATCACCTCAAAGTCATGTCCTTTGAGTTGGTTGAGATCGGCATCAACGCTGCGATCTCCTTGGATTGACGCCACTCCTTCGGGTGAGGGAAGTCGGCCTCGTGTGAACAGGGTGAGTGCATGCCCCTGGTCCTGAAGCCTTGCCACCAATGGCTTCCCAACAAAGCGGGTGCCACCCATTACGAGAATCTTCATCAGCAAGGCGCTCAACCCAGCCATTGAAGCGCGGCCATTCCATGGCAGACATCACGCTTGCCCCCCTGGCCTGCAGGATGGGGAGAGCGAAACGTGCCACCGGCGTCATGGAGATCATCCCCGCCATTGACCTTTTGCAGGGCAGCTGTGTTCGTTTGCATCAGGGTGACTACGACCAGGTCACTCGCTTTAGCGACGACCCACTGGCTCAGGCGCAACAGTGGGTCAAACAGGGTGCAACCCGTCTGCATCTGGTGGATCTCGATGGTGCTCGAAGTGGTGAGCCCATCAATGATCAAGCGGTGCGCTTGATTGCCAAAGAGCTCTCCATTCCTGTGCAGCTGGGTGGCGGAGTGCGCTCGTTGGAGAGGGCTGAAGAGCTGCTCAGCTGTGGACTGGATCGGGTCATTCTCGGCACCGTGGCGATTGAGAACCCAGAGTTGGTGATGGAGCTTGCCAGCCGTCACCCTCACAAAATTGTGGTGGGCATTGATGCACGCAACGGTTTCGTCGCCACCCGTGGATGGGTTGAGGAGAGCAACGTGGAAGCCACGGCTCTGGCGCAGCGCTTCAGTGCCGCAGGAATCGCGGCCATCATCAGCACCGATATCGCCACCGATGGCACGTTGGCTGGGCCGAATCTCGAAGCCTTGCGAGCCATGGCTCAAGCGAGTGAGGTTCCTGTGATCGCCTCGGGAGGCGTGGGTTGCATGGCAGATCTGCTTTCGCTACTCGCCCTGGAACCACTGGGTGTGGAGGGAGTGATCGTGGGTCGAGCGCTCTACGACGGTCGCGTCGACTTGCATGAAGCAATCCAGGCGATGGCGGAGGGTCGTCTGCAAGACCCTCTGAGTGATCAGTGCCGCACGATCGCTTGAGCGCGACGAAATCTTGAATAGGGTCTTAAGATGCCATTAATAAAGTTGCATTAGTGGCGGTCGGCAGCACCCATCTAAGTTCCGATTTGTCCGCTGCTTCCAGTGGACTCCAAGCCACTTTTGAGTTGTGCCGAACGCTTGGGATGCGCTTGAGTCAGCAGAGGCGGATGGTTCTTGATCTGCTTTGGACTGAAGCCAGCCATTTGAGCGCGAGGGATATTTTTGAAAAATTGAATAATCAGGGGCGACGGATTGGCCATACATCGGTATACCAAAATCTCGAAGCTCTCCAGAGAGCTGGCGTGATCGAATGTCTTGATCGGGCGAGTGGTCGTCTTTATGGCTATCGAAGTGCCCCCCACAGTCATCTCACCTGCCTTGAGAGCGGACGAATCGAGGACCTCGATGTTCAACTGCCCGATGAACTCGTGCGGGAAATCGAAGAGCGCACTGGCTACACAATTGAGACCTACACCCTTCAACTCAGTGGACGTCCTAAAGAGTTAGAAGACCGCTGATCATTCTTGCAGGAGCATTTGCTCGTTCACCATTTCCCTGCGATCATTCGTGTGGGTCGTATTACAGCGGTGAACGGGATTCCAAACAAGATTTTGCTTATCGCAAGGAATCTGCTTGCTGAATCTCTTTTGTCGGGGTTGGCTGGCAACAAAGATCTCGAGGTTTCTGTTTCAACAGATCAGCTGGATGGACAACCTGATCTTGTGATCTGGTCCGTCGAAACGATTGCATCCCCGGCCCTGCTCCAGCTCGAGGTTTTGAAGCTTCAAAGCCGTTGGGGAGAAGCTCCTCTCTTGCTTCTGCTTCCTGCGAAGCTTCCTTGTGATCCCACTCAGCTTCTTTCCCTGGACTGCGCGGGATTGCTTCAAGATCCTGATCTCGCGCAATTGCAGCAGAGCATTGAAACCCTGCTATCTGGGGGCAGGGTGGTCGAACTGACGGCGCATGCTTCGTCGGAGTCGTTTGGATCGTTTCAGAGCCCAGGGCTGGGCCCCTGGTTGTTGATGACTGGGCTTCAGCAAATCAATCACGACCTGCGCATGATCGAGGTCCTGTTGAATCCACCACCAGAGAATCCGATGTTGCGATTCATGCTGGAGGGTCGCTGTCGTGAATTGTGCAGTGCTCGTCAGCTGTTGCTCTGGCTTTGGGGTCCACTGCAATTAGGGCTTGAAGGTGCCGTTTCTCTCGAGCAATCGTCTCCCTTCCGTGAACCGTCAGGAACATCGATTCAGTTAAAAGAGAGAAATGGGGCGGCGGTTTGGGAAGCCATTCATCAACGCCTTGAAATGGCGGTGACTGGAGGTTTAAGCAACGCCACCGGTCAGATGCTGGCGATTGAAGGTCTCCACCCTGAGCGACGACGCGAGCTCTTGCTTGCCCTCTTGCGACAGCTCAACGCGGTGCTGCAAAGGTTGCGCTTGGATCAGCAAGCTTCCGCTGAACAGCGATCGGATCGCGCGCTCTCGGAGCAATGGCAAGCTCTTCAACCGGAATTGCGCAAGCAGGCTGTGTGCACGATGGCGGGCCATTACGTGCGCCTTCCTATGGGAGAGGAATTAAGCGGTGTAGCTGATCACCTGCTTCTCAACACAGAGCTCGAAGACATCGATGAGGAACTGCCGAATCCAAAGCGGATGCTGGCACCTTTTCTTAACGACCAGCCCGTTCTGGTGGATGGGCAGCTGCTGCCTGCCGATGACCCGCGCGCGTTGCTCCAGCTCGAAACGTTGGTGAGCAATTGGTTGGTGCGCACAGCTGAACTGATTGGTTCTGAGCTTCTTGGCGTCTGCGGAGACTGGCCTGAGTTGAGACGCTACTTGTTAGATCATCGCTTGATTTCCACCCGAGAGCTGGAACGCCTACGCAACCAACTCAACACCCAGTCTCGCTGGCAATCCTGGATTCAACGTCCGATTCGCCTCTACGAAAGCCAGCGGCTTCTCTATCAACTCAATGAAGGAAAGATCGCACCGCTGCTGCTAATGGAACCCAGAGACGAAGAGTTGCGTCGTCTTGGCTGGTGGCAACAACAGGTGGCTCTTCTGCTGGAAGCGCGGGATGCAGTGGCTCCTCAGCTTCAACTTCTCGTCCGCAGAGTGGGTGATCTACTGGCGGTACTCCTGACCCAAGTGATTGGTCGAGCTATCGGACTGGTCGGTCGAGGGATCGCTCAAGGGATGGGCCGCAGCTTCAACCGCAGCTGATCCAAGCGGTCAGAATGCTGTATCCACTGATCAGCACCATGCCTTTGCTCAGCATCATGCGCTCGGTCCTGCGTTCTCTACTCGCTGCGGGATTTTGCTTGCTGCTGATTGCAAGCCCAGCCGAGGCAGCTAGGGACACCGATAGTTACGACGGCAATATTTTTGCGTTGTACGCAGGCAATGGATCGCTGGTTCCGCCCGCTACAACCCTGAAGGATGCCTTACAGAAAGAACGCACCAGCGTGATCGTTTTTTACTTGGATGACAGCAGTACCAGCAAAATTTTTGCGCCTGTTGTGTCTGAACTTCAGCGTTTGTGGGGGCGTGAGGTGGATCTGTTGCCATTCACCACCGATGCCTTTCAGGGGGATGACAGCCAAGATCCAGCCGATCCAGCGACCTACTGGCATGGCACCATCCCTCAGGTCGTCGTAATCAATGGCGAGGGCACGGTCCTGCTCGATCAGGACGGACAGGTTCCTCTTGAAGCGATTAACGCTGCAATCAGTACAGCCACTGGAATTGAGGCACCTGCCCAGGGCAGCACCACAATCAGTTTCAACGAGCTCAATACTGAAGTGATCTCGCGCTGATCAATCCACCAGAACGCTTACGCTGCTTGATTGTTTCCGGTCTGCTGACCGTTTCCCTATGTGCACGCTGCTGCTGATCTTGCTTCTGCTCGGCATCGGTGTGGTTTGGATTGAGGCGCGGCACAGGCTCAGGCCTTCATCACCCCTTCAATTGCGCGCCCACGACTGGCAAGTCCAACACACGCCAAACAGCCTCGTTCTTGAGGGTTGGTTGACGATCACTAATCCCCATCAGCGCATGGAAGTGATGGTGCCAGAGCTCGTCGTGGAACCGACACTGCTCGGGAACAACGACCTGAGTTCCGTCAACGTTCAAACCACAATCACACCGCATCACCCTGATGAGGAGGCCCGCCCAGATGGATATTGGGCCGCTTACATCGTGAAAGGGCGCAAGACCACTCAGGTGAAGGTGCAACTCACATTCAGTGCGGATCAAGAGGTCGTGATCAACGATCGCGTCGACAGCGTTTGGGTAGATGTGCACTGGGTGAATTACGGGCCGTTTGGCCGTTTACATCGCCGTCAAGGGATGGTTGTTCCAACCCGTCAACCCGAACCGCTTCAACTGTCTGATGCTTCATTCCGTCAGGGAGACGGCTGCGCGGTTTTGCCCATCAAAACGCACTTGCTTGGTCCTTTAGATGACACGGTTGATGTGCTGAGTCACTACGCAGGTGGTCTGATTCAGCCTGGAGATGTCCTCACGATTGGGGAAACTCCTGTTGCTGTGATTCAGGGCCGATACGCTCATCCCTCCACGGTCCAGCCAAGTTGGATTGCCCGCTTGCTGTGTCGTGTGTTCCATCCAACGAGCAGCCTGGCAACAGCCTGTGGCCTTCAAACGTTGATCGATCAGGTTGGTCCTACACGCGTTTTGGTCGCTTGGAGTGTGGGGTTCGTTTTAAAACTCTTGGGTCAGAAGGGTTGGTTCTATCGACTGGCTGGTGACCAAGCTCGACTGATTGACGACATCACTGGCACCACACCTCCCTATGACCAAACCATTGTTCTTGGTCCGGATTCTCCAGCAGAGCTTTGCAATGCTGCCGCTAAGACGCTTGGCGTGTCGGTAGCGATCGTTGATGTCAACGATCTAGGTCGGGTCAAAGTGCTGGCTTCCAGTCGTGGTTGCGATGAAGCCTTGCTCCACCGTGCTCTAAAGCCAAACCCTGCTGGCAATGCCAACGAACGGACCCCCCTTGTGTTGGTTCGACCTGTCTAAATCCTCGGCCGCTCGAGGTGAGCGATACATTAATGATCTACAGCGGACGCGATGTGGATCAAGCATCCGGCAGCTCTCCAAGGGTGGAAGCTCTCAACGCAGCCCATTTGCGCTTGCTGTTGACGTCTGCTCAGATCAGTTCATCGAACCAATGGGCCGATCAACCGCAGGCCATGATGATCCAGGCCTGGCTGCTCCGCAAGCTGAGGGTGCTGGTCGCTCTGGAGCAAAACGAAACAAGAGCTGATCAATTGCTCTCCCTTGTGGTTTTGCGCTCTCTTAACCGCCGTCGTAGCTGTTGGCAACTCGAACTCGAGGAACGGCAAGAGCCAACGGGCACGAGCAGAATTTCTGTGATCCGGACGTTGCTTCATGAAGCACTCAGCGATGGGGTCGCCCGTTCACAGAGTTGGTTGATCTGCTGCGATAGCAACGATCAAGACCAGCTTGATCTAGCCCGTGAACTGGGATTTCAACCGCTCAGGAGGTTTGGGGTTTGGCGGCTTGATCCGTCGTCCCAGTCAGGGACACCAACCTCCGAGATGCCACCCCATTGTCGTTGGAGCGCTCTCGACAACAGCACCGCAAGACAACTGCTCGCTCTCGAGCAAGCCTGTTGTTCGACACATCATCGGCACATTCTTGATCGCCAATGGCAAGACCTTATGGATCAACGTTCGAAGGGTTGCGGCCTCTTAGAGCGGATCGATAGCGATCAAAGGCAGGTGCTTGCAGGACTTGTTGCCAGACCCTCTGGCTTTGCCAGACCAAGGCTTGAACTGTTGCGTGGTTTGGCCTGGGATGACCGCCTCACGGAGGCCTTGCCTCCGGCTTTGGAGCGCTTGGCCCGGCTTCAACCCACCCCTGAACTCCTGGTGGATGAGGATGATGCACGACTCCAAGCCATCGTTCAGCGTTGTGGATTCAAGTCGCAACAAACCCAGCTCGTCCTGGGCCGTAGCCTCTGGCGCAAACTTGGTAGCCGAGAGCTTAGTGGCATCCGTCCCCTGGAATCGATGCTGGGTCGTCTCCAGCCACAGCAGCCGCCCTTGCCTACGCCAACTTTGGGTCGAGAGCGCTCATCGTGAGTCCATCGCCCCGCTCCATGTTGAGCCTGGATGTGGGGCGCAAGCGCATCGGTTTGGCAGGGTGTGATGCTCTGGGCATCACGGTGAGTCCCCTCCCCGCTCTTTTGCGCAGAACGTTGAAGCAAGACCTTGGGCATTTGGAACAGGTCTGCCTCACCCGACGAGTGCAGGGCCTGGTTGTGGGTCTACCCCTGGATGCAGAAGGTCAATTCACAGAGCAAGCGGTCCATTGCCAGCGTTATGGCCAGCGTTTGGCGATGGCTTTAAAGCTGCCTCTTGCGCTCGTGAATGAACACAGCAGTAGTTGGGCCGCGGCCGAACGTCACGGCCTGCAAGGGGATCGCAGCGGCAGACTCGACAGTGCTGCCGCCTCACTACTCCTGGAGCAATGGCTTGCAGATGGGCCAGAGCCAGAACCGGTCGACATGGCGACCCCGTCTGCTAGCAAGACGGACGCTGATGAAGGATCCTGAAGGTATTGATTCTTGAGCAATGAGTTCTAGCGGCCCGAACAACAGCGGAGACGTGCCAACTCTGCTGGTTAAAGATAGTGAAGGGCGTGATCTTCTTTGTTTTCTTGAGCAGCTGATTCCCCTCGATGGTCAGGATTACGCGTTACTTACCCCTGTTGATACTCCGGTCTGCTTGTTCCGGTTGAAGGATGGAGATGAGCCTGAGCTCATCGACAGCATCACAAGCAATGAACCGATTCTTTCGGTTGCAGATGTGGTTCTTCAAGAGCATGACCTCACCCTTGTGCGCTCTGCAGTCACCCTCACGGTGAATGGTGAGCTCGATGAGCCCGATCCTGAAGATCTCGATGAGGATGAGGCGGGTGACGATGAATCAGAGACCTATGAATTGCTGGTGAGCTTTTTGGTCGATGAATTGGAATACGGGCTTTACATCCCCTTAGATCCCTTCTTTGTTGTTGCCCGAATGGATGAGGGTGCTGCCGTTTTGGTGGAAGGGGATGAGTTCGATCAAATTCAACCTCGAATCGAGGCTGAGCTTGATGAGCGTGAGCTATCCGAGTGATGCGTCGTGATTGGCTGCGACCTGATTGGGATCCAGGCTTAACCCTGGCCCATCTTCCGTTGGAACCCTTGCTTGGCAGAGGGATCAAGGCTTTATTGCTTGACGTTGATCGGACCCTTCTTCCAGGACGCGATGTTGCGTTGCCTGCCTCTGTTCTTCGCTGGGCTAAATCTGCTCAACGCCATACGGATCTCTATCTGATCAGTAACAATCCCTCCCGGCAGCGAATTGGGGCTGTTGCTGAGCAGCTTGGGATTGGATTCACCAGCTCAGCCTCCAAACCGCGTCGGGGTGCGATCCGACGTGTCATTGAAACCCTGAATTTCAAGCCGGAGCAGATCGCAATGGTTGGTGATCGCGTGTTTACGGATGTTCTTGTAGGAAACCGGCTTGGTCTTTACACCGTTTTGGTGAGACCTCTCAGTGCAGACGGAACGCCCTGTCGTCACGATCGCGTTCAAGTATTGGAGCGACAGCTCGCCCGATGGCTTGGAGCAGGCCAGGCATGAGCCTGCGAGTTGTGAAGGTTGGGACCAGTTTGCTGCGCAGCACGGAACGTCGCAGCACTGCTGATGCCATCTCAGCTTTGTGTCTGAATCTCGCCCAATGTCTCCAACGAGGCGACCGTGTTGTCTTGGTCACAAGTGGGGCTGTCGGACTCGGATGTCAGCGCCTAGGCCTAAAGGCCAGGCCTTCTTCGTTGCGCGGTCTTCAAGCTGCGGCGGCGATCGGTCAAGGCCATCTGATGGCTCTGTACGAAGAAGCGATGGCCGTCCATGGCATCCCCGTAGCGCAGGTTCTTCTCACTCGATCTGACTTGGCCGACAGTCGGAGTTATCACAACGCTTCTGCGACCCTGCATCAGTTGATCGAATGGAAGGTTTTACCCGTCATCAACGAAAACGACACGGTGTCTTCCGCTGAGTTGCGTTTTGGCGATAACGACACGCTCTCAGCCTTGGTGGCAGCAGCGATTGATGCGGATGATCTGATTCTTTTGACCGATATCGACCGCCTCTATTCCGCTGATCCGCGCAGTGATGCCTCGGCGCGCCCTATTTCGGACGTGCATCACCCAGAAGAACTGCAGGCCCTTGAACAGGGCGCAGGAGATGGAGGTCGTTGGGGAACCGGCGGGATGACCACCAAAATCGCGGCCGCTCGGATTGCCACAGCGAGCGGAATCACCGTGCATCTGGCGGATGGTCGCGATCAGCACACCCTTCAAACGATGTTGGCTGGGGGGCGTGGAGGCACGGTCTTTCATCCCCATCCCCAGCCCCTTGGTCATCGAAAAAGCTGGCTGGCCCATGCGTTGCAACCCCAAGGGAGCCTGCACATTGATGGCGGAGCCTGCCTAGCGCTGTGCGACAAAGGTGCCTCCTTACTTTTGGTTGGAATTACGGACATCACCGGAGAGTTTCAGGCCAATCAACCCGTGCGGATCCTCGATCAGGAAGGCGATGAAGTGGCCCGTGGCCTGAGCTCCCTCAGTAGTGAGGCGCTTCGAGGTCTTGTTAAAGAGCCAGCGCGGACCGATCGCCAAGGGGGTTCGCCAGTTGTGGTGCATCGCGACGTGCTTGTCCTCAGCACGCCTACGATCCGCCAACCAGACCCCTGAATCGATGCGTTTCAGCCAGTTAATCGCCGTCCTTCAGGACGGAGAGGCAGGTCTGCTGGAGCATCAGCTCAGCAGCGATCCTGAGCTCCGTGGTGCTGCATCTTTGGAGAGAGCCAGTGCCGATCAACTCAGCTTCCTTGAAAAGGGCAACGCTCTGATTCAGAGCCTAGAAACCAGCCATGTCGGCGCCGTTTTGATTCCGAATCAGAACGACCTCAAGGCTATGGCTGAGCAGCGTGGTCTGGCTTGGGCCGTGATGCGTGATCCTCGGTTGGCCTTCGCAGAAGCCCTCGAGCGCTTGCATCCTCGGCCCAGAACAGAAGCAACCATTCATCCTTCTGCGGTGATCGGTGACAGGGTTCAGATCGATGCTGGAGTCTCGATTGGCCCTCACGTTTGCATCGGCGACGACACACGCATCAGTGCCAACAGCACCATTCATGCCGGTGTGGTGATTTACGGCGATGTGAGGGTCGGTCAGTTTTGCGAATTGCATGCCAATGCTGTGCTTCACCCCGGAGTGCGTTTAGCCAACCATTGCGTTGTTCACTCCAACGCGGTGGTGGGCTCAGAGGGGTTTGGATTTGTTCCGACCGCCAAGGGATGGCGAAAAATGCCTCAAACGGGTCTGGTGGTCCTTGAGGAGGGTGTTGAGGTGGGTTGCGGCAGCACGATTGATCGCCCGTCCGTTGGTGAAACCCGAATTGGGGCGGGAACAAAGATCGATAATCTCGTGCAAATCGGTCATGGCGTTGTCACCGGACGGGGCTGTGCCCTGGCCTCACAGGTGGGCATTGCGGGCGGCGCTCGCCTTGGAAACGGGGTGATTTTGGCTGGACAGGTGGGTGTGGCCAATCGAGCGGTGATTGGTGATCGTGCGATCGCAAGTTCCAAGAGCGGGATTCATGGTGAGGTGGAGCCCGGTGAGGTGGTGAGTGGCTATCCGGCGATTCCCAATAGGCTTTGGCTGCGTTGTTCAGCGGCATTCAGCAAATTGCCTGAGATGGCGAAACAGATCCGCGAACTCAAGAAAGCCGCTCAGTAACCTCTCTGGTTCCCCCCTCTGAGACCCAATGCCACAGCATCGCGTTGTTTTGCTTCCGGGTGACGGCATTGGTCCAGAGATCACTGCCGTGGCGAGGCAGCTCCTTGAAGCCGTATCTGCTCGACATGGTTTCACGCTCGAGTTCAGTGAAGCGCCGATCGGTGGCTCTGCCATCGATGCCACTGGCGAGCCCTTACCGGCGAGCACCCTTGAAGCTTGCAAGGCTGCCGATGCCGTTTTGCTTGCAGCGATCGGTAGCCCTCGATTTGATGCCTTGCCGCGAGAACAACGGCCTGAAAGTGGATTGCTAGCCCTGCGCTCTGGCATGGAGCTCTTCGCCAATCTCCGTCCAGTCAAAATTGTTCCAGCCCTGATTGGTGCTAGCAGCCTGCGATCTGAAGTGGTGGAAGGGGTGGATCTGATGGTGGTGAGGGAACTCACCGGAGGTATTTATTTCGGGAAGCCGAAAGGTCGTGTGCAGGCCGATGGTGAAGAGCGAGCGTTCAACACCATGACCTACTCCGATTCTGAGGTCGACAGAATCGCCAGGGTGGCGTTCAAGCTCGCCTGTGAGCGACGAGGGCAGCTCTGCTCAGTGGATAAGGCCAATGTGCTCGACGTCAGCCAACTGTGGCGTGATCGCGTGGAGGGCATGAAAGGTGAGTACCCCGCAGTGGATGTCAGTCACCTGTATGTGGACAATGCGGCGATGCAACTGGTGAGAGATCCACGCCAGTTCGATGTGGTGCTCACTGGCAATCTTTTCGGAGACATTCTCAGCGATATTTCTGCAATGCTCACCGGCTCGATCGGCATGCTTCCCTCAGCCTCTTTGGGAAGCGAAGGGCCTGGTTTGTATGAACCCGTTCATGGTTCAGCCCCTGATCTGGCTGGTCAAGACAAGGCCAATCCGATGGCCATGGTGCTCTCTGCAGCGATGATGTTGCGGACTGGTCTCAAGCAAAACGCAGCTGCGGACGATCTGGAACACGCTGTGGATCGCGTTTTGGCAGCCGGATTCCGCACTGGAGATCTGATGTCTGAAGGCTGTACTGCTCTGGGCTGTCAGGCGATGGGGGAGGAACTTCTTAAGACACTCTGATGCGACCTGGAAGGAAAAATGTGGAATTTGCCCTTTGACCTGCCAAACTCATCGGGCCAGATCTTCCTCCGTCGATGTCGAAGCGTCACCCCGTCGTGGCTGTCACGGGTTCCTCAGGTGCAGGCACCAGCACCGTTAAGAGGGCTTTTGAGCACATCTTCGCTCGGGAGAACATCACTCCTGCAGTGGTGGAGGGCGACAGCTACCACCGCTTTGAGCGGATGGCGATGAAGGCCGCCATGTCTGAATCGCTTGCGAAGGGTGAGAATTTCTCGCACTTCGGTCCAGAGGCCAACCTCTTCGACAAGCTCGAAGAGCTCTTCCGCGTCTATGGCGAAACCGGTGGCGGTCAGAAGCGTTACTACCTCCACAGTCCAGAAGAAGCTGCTGAACACAACGCTCGCCTCGGCGTGAGCTTGGACCCAGGTCAGTTCACCCCCTGGGAAGACATTCCAGGTGGCACTGACGTGTTGTTCTACGAAGGCCTCCACGGTGGCGTTGTTGGAGACGGCTACGACGTGGCATCCCGCGCCGATTTACTGGTGGGTGTTGTTCCGATCACCAATCTCGAGTGGATCCAAAAGATTCAGCGTGATAACGCCGAACGTGGCTACTCAGCCGAAGCGATTGTGGACACGATCCTGCGCCGCATGCCGGATTACATCAATCACATCTGTCCCCAATTCAGCCTCACTGACATCAATTTCCAGAGGGTGCCAACGGTTGACACCTCCAATCCATTCATCTGTCGCAACATCCCAACGCCAGATGAAAGCTTTGTGATCATTCACTTCCGCAAGGGAGCTCGTGAGAAGTGGGGAATTGATTTCAGCTACCTGCTGAGCATGATTCATGATTCCTTCATGAGCAGTCCCACCAGCATTGTTGTGAATGGAGGGAAAATGGGCTTCGCGATGGAACTCATCTTGACCCCCATCATTCACCGCATGATTGAAGACCAAAGCAAGCTCTCCTGATTGCTTTGCTCGATACACATCGAGCGATTAGATCTATCGTGGACTCATCTGAATGATCAGGTGGGTCCTTTTTTTGTCCTCTCCCTCCTTTGAAATTGCAGGTGCAGGGGGATCAACAACTCCTCCACCGCGTTGGGACAGAGTGGATAGTCGTCGCCTGATCGCATTGGCACGACGGATCTACTTCCGCTTCTTAACTGACTCTGGGCAGCAGCTTGAACCGATGGGTGTTGTTGTAAATGAGCGGTTAGATGAGGGCAGGGTTGTGTTCGCAAGCCCCACACTGTTGCTTCAAGAGCATTTCATCAGCATCGATCTAATTGGTCGACGACTGCGTCGCCCGCGTGGCTGGCGAGACCGACCCAGGGGATCAGCGCTTTGACAAGTGTGTTGGGTCTGATCCTTGCGTTGGCTGGTGCCTGTGTGGGGAGTTTCGCCAATGTGCTGGCCTGGCGATTGCCTCGCGAAGAATCAGTGGTTTGGCCTGGCAGCCACTGCCCAAAGTGTGGTCAGGCGGTGCGCTGGCACGACAATGTGCCGGTGTTGGGGTGGGTCTGGCTTCGGGGACGTTGTCGCGATTGCCATCAAGGCATCTCGAGCCGCTACCCATTCGTGGAATTCTTCAGCGCCCTCCTTTGGTTGAGCGCGTTGTGGGGTCATGGATTGCTCGCCGCTTCGGATCATGTAGGCCTGGCCTTGCTCAATGTGCTGGCGGGGATTGTCCTGATCAGTGTGCTGCTTCCACTGGTGTTGATTGATATCGACCATCTCTGGCTCCCCGAACCTCTTTGCAGGATCGGGGTATTGCTCGGCCTTGCCTTCACGGGGGCTCTCTATCTGGTCATTCCAGCCCCTGAAGCGAGTTCGTTTCTCCTCAATCATCTGTTGGCGGCATCAGCGGGATTGCTGGTGCTGGAGGGATTAAGTGCTCTCGCGGAGCGCATGCTTGGACAACCTGCCCTCGGGCTTGGTGACGCCAAATTGGCTGCTGTCGCCGGAGCTTGGCTTGGCTTGGGCGGTGTCTTGGTTGCTATGGCGATCGCCGTTTTTAGCGGCGCATTCTTTGGCACGATTGGACGTCTTTCTGGACGACTAGGGCCGAGACAGCCCTTCCCATTTGGCCCTTTTATTGCCCTTGGGATCTGGCTGACCTGGCTCGGAGGTTCTGAGTGGTGGGGGCAGCAATGGTTCAGCCTGTTTGCTGGCCTTTAAAGGAACAGAAATCAGCTCAATGGCTGTTGTGCTGAGAGATTGCAACATCCCTGTCCTAGCCTGATGTGATTGGTGCAAAATTCAGGCCTTTGGCTTGATCATTTGTTCCCTCGGATCTCCCCAATGTGGCGCTCGTACAAACCGAAAGCCCCAATGCCAACTGAGATCTGCTGTTGCCATTAAGGAGTAATCAACCTTGAGTTTGTTCGACTGGTTCGCTGACCGCCGTAAAGGTCAGTACGTCGGCAAGGTGAATCAAGAACCCGATGAAGGGGATGGTCTTTGGAGCAAGTGCCCCGAGTGCGGTCAGGTGGTGTATCGCAAGGATCTGCTGAGCAACGCCAGTGTTTGCAGCAACTGTGGATATCACCACCGCATCGATAGCACCGAGCGCATTGCGGTGTTGGTGGATCCCAACAGCTTCGTGGCGATGGATCAAGAGCTTCAACCCATGGATCCATTGGGTTTTAAAGACCGCAGGGCCTATGCGGATCGACTGCGCGAAACCCAAGCCAGTACAGGGCTTCGTGATGGTGTCATTACTGGACTCTGTGAGGTCGAGGGGATTCCAATGGCTCTTGCTGTGATGGATTTCCGTTTTATGGGCGGTTCGATGGGGTCGGTGGTCGGTGAAAAGATCACCCGCTTGGTGGAAGCAGCGACCGCCAAAAAGCTGCCACTCCTCATTGTTTGCGCGTCGGGTGGAGCGAGGATGCAGGAGGGCATGCTCAGCCTCATGCAGATGGCAAAGATTTCCGGTGCTTTGGAACGCCACCGCGAAGCGGGCGTGTTGTACATGCCTTTACTCACTCACCCCACCACTGGCGGCGTCACAGCAAGTTTTGCGATGCTTGGTGATTTGATTTTGGCGGAGCCAAAAGCTCTGATTGGCTTTGCTGGGCGACGCGTGATTGAACAGACACTGCGCGAAAAATTACCGGATAATTTTCAAACCGCCGAGTATCTGCAAGATCACGGATTCGTGGATTCGATTGTTCCGCGTACGCAATTGCGTTCCACTCTGGCGAGTCTGCTCAGATTGCACGGCTGTGAATCCCGGGTCGCTAGCTCATGATTCAGGTTTTGGCCTCACGCTTTAGGACCGTGGCTGCTGTTGTTTTAGCCCTGATCCTTTGCGCCGCTCCTGTGTGCGCAGGTCAGGTTGAATGGCGAGAAGTCCCCTCCAGTGAGGAGGGACAGCAATGGTGGGATGCCGGCAGTTTGCGGCTGAAGAAAGATGGCACTGTGTCAGTGCTGAGCCGCTATAGCTTGCGTCAGGAGGATGACAGCCCCGCTTTGGGAACGCTGGTCGTGATGGAGATCGACTGCAGCCAACTGCTGTATCGGGACAAGCAAAAGAATGGATTGCCCCAATTCAGGGCCGAATGGCAACCTTCTGGTTCTGATCCTTTGATCGACGGCGTTCTCTCCGGTGTGTGCTCATCGGACGAGTTTTCGTCGCTCTCCTGACCCCAACTCGGCCTCCCTTATGGCTCTCCCATCCTCAAGTCCTCCCCCGATTGGAGTGGCGATTGCGGGTCTTGGCTTTGGTGAATCGGTTCATCTCCAAGCCCTTGCCTCTCAACCTGATCTCCAGGCGGTAGCGCTCTGGCATCCCCGTCGTGAACGTTTAGATCAGGCCTGTCAGGAGCACAATCTCCCTGGTTATGACGATTGGGAGGCTCTTCTCAGGGACCCTCGCGTGCAAGCCGTGATCATTGCCACCCCTCCGGAGCCACGCTTTGCCTTGGCCCTTCAAGCGCTGAAAGCGGGCAAACACTTGTTGCTTGAAAAGCCTGTTGCTCTGAAGGCTGAATTGGTGGCAGAGCTCCAACGCGTTTCTATCCAGAACCGGCTCAGTGTTGCGGTGGATTATGAGTATCGGGCTGTGCCTCTGTTCATGCAGGCCGCCAGAATGTTGGAGGCAGGTGCCGTCGGTACTCCCTGGCTGGTGAAACTCGACTGGTTGATGAGCAGCCGTGCGGATGCGTCTCGAGCTTGGAGCTGGTATTCACAACGGGAAGCCGGTGGTGGTGTGGTTGGCGCCCTTGGTACCCATGCCTTCGACATGCTGGCGTGGTTGATCGGACCGATTCGATCCGTTCAAAGTCTCAATAGCGTCTCGATCAAGGAGCGTCCTCAGCCCAGTGGAGGCATGGCTCCCGTGGATGCCGAAGATGTTTCCCTGATTCAGATGGAGCTCGAATGGGAGGGCCGCAGCGACCAGAGGGTGCCAGCACAGGTCAATTTGGCGTCTGTGGCTCGCAATGGTCGAGGCTGCTGGCTCGAGGTCTACGGATCTCATGGAAGCCTCACTCTCGGTAGCGCGAACCAAAAGGATTACGTCCATGGCTTTGGGCTTTGGCATACGCCCATGGGAGAGCCCACCCGCAATGTTGAAGCGGAGGCTGAGTTCATGTTCCCCACGACCTGGAGTGATGGCCGGGTGGCACCGGTGGCTCGCATCCAAAGCTGGTGGGCTCAGAGCATTCAAACCGGTGCTCCCATGGTGCCTGGCCTCTCAGAGGGGTTGATCAGTCAGCAAGCATGTGATCAATCGATCATGTGACCTAATTGTTTTTGACAGACTGATGAATTAATATTCATTTCTCTGCGGCCTTGGATACTGGTTGCGGTAACGAATATTTGTTTTCGTGAAGATATGGTGTTTAAAATTCAGGATCTTTCCTTGTTGTCGCGTCGCTCCTATGTCTCTTTCCGCATACTCCAAAGAGTTAATTGAAACAGCCAACGCTTTGGCAGTGTCGGGGAAGGGAATCCTTGCTGTTGATGAATCTACGAAGACGGTCGGTAAGCGATTAGGTGCAATCCAAGTTGAAAATACTGAGGCCAATCGGCAGGCCTACCGGGGAATGCTATTTACAACAGCAGGTCTTTGTGACTTTATTAGTGGCGCAATCTTGTACGAAGAAACCCTGTTTCAGAGTCATGCCGATGGCGAAACAATGGTTAATAAGTTAATCAAAGCTGGGATTGTTCCTGGTATCAAAGTTGATAAAGGTCTTTCCCCTTTGCCTGGTGCTCATGCTGTTGAGACCGTTTGTACGGGCCTGGATGGCTTGGTGGAGCGAGCAGAAGACTATTACGCCCAAGGTGCACGTTTTGCAAAATGGCGCGCCGTACTGCAAATCACCGCTGATGGATGCCCCTCTGATCTGGCCATTCGTGAAAATGCATGGGGCTTAGCGCGTTACGCACGCTCTGTTCAGGAATCAGGGCTCGTGCCAATCATTGAGCCTGAAATCTTGATGGATGGTGAGCATTCGATTGAGGTCACTGCAGCGGTGCAAGAACAGATTCTTAAGGAGGTGTACTTCGCTTGTCAGCTCAATGGAGTTCTTCTGGAGGGAACGCTCCTTAAGCCTTCGATGACGATTCAAGGAGCCGATTGTGCTCAGAAATCAGATCCCCAAATCGTTGCAGAAATGACCGTGAGAACACTGGAGCGATGTGTTCCTGCCAGTGTTCCTGGAATTGTCTTTTTGTCAGGCGGTTTGAGTGAAGAAGCGGCATCGGTGTATCTCAACAACATGAACAAGATTTCAAGAAAAGCGCAATGGAATCTCGGCTTCTCCTATGGGCGTGCCCTGCAGCATTCCTGCCTGAAGGCATGGGCTGGTAAGGACAAAGAGGCCGGTCAGGCAGCGTTACTTGCGCGGGCAAAAGCGAACTCGGAGGCCTCACAGGGGCGTTACGTCCCGGGCTCTCAGCCGTCATCGGACGAGCAGCTTTTTGTAGCTGGTTACACCTACTGACCCATCATTTGCTGACACTCCGGCGTGCTTTCTGCCACGAAGTGTCGTGACATTCACACGACTCAACTGTAAAGTCGCGCGGCTACGGACACATGTCCGTTTATCTGCCTTCGTTAGGACTTCACTATGGCGCTCGTTCCGCTTCGACTTTTGCTCGACCATGCCGCGGAAAACGGCTACGGCATCCCTGCTTTCAACGTCAATAACCTTGAGCAGGTGCAGTCGATCATGGAGGCGGCTCACGAGACTGACTCTCCTGTGATCCTGCAGGCATCACGTGGAGCTCGTGCCTATGCAGGTGAGAATTTCTTGCGTCATCTGATCCTGGCGGCTGTTGAGACCTATCCCGACATCCCTGTCGTGATGCACCAGGACCATGGCAATAGCCCTGCAACATGCTTCGGAGCGGCTGCCAACGGTTTCACCTCCGTGATGATGGATGGTTCCCTTGAGGCTGATGCCAAGACTCCTGCGAGTTACGACTACAACGTCAACGTCACCAAGGAAGTGGTGGACGTTGCCCATGCCATCGGCGTGAGCGTTGAAGGTGAACTGGGTTGCCTTGGTTCCCTTGAAACCGGTAAAGGCGAAGCCGAGGACGGCCATGGTTTTGAAGGTGAGCTCTCCAAGGATCAGCTGCTGACCGATCCGGCTGAAGCTGCTGATTTTGTGGCCAAGACCAAGGTTGATGCCCTGGCAATCGCCATCGGTACGAGCCATGGTGCTTACAAGTTCACCCGCAAGCCCACGGGTGAAGTGCTGGCCATTAGCCGCATCGCTGAAATTCACAAAGTCATCCCCAACACCCACCTGGTGATGCATGGCTCCTCCTCCGTTCCCCAGGAATGGTTGGCAATGATCAACAAGTACGGCGGAGCGATTCCTGAGACCTACGGCGTTCCCGTGGAAGAAATTCAGGAAGGCATCCGTAATGGTGTTCGCAAAGTGAACATCGACACCGACTGCCGTTTGGCCTTCACTGCTGCCGTACGTGAAGCAGCCATGGCTGATCCTGCCAACTTCGACCCCCGCCATTTCAACAAGCCGGCTCGCAAGTACATGAAGCAGGTTTGCTTGGATCGCTTCCAGCAGTTCTGGGCTGCCGGCAACGCCAGCAAGATCAAGCAGCGCGACATCAACTTCTATTCCGGCCTGTATGCAAAAGGCACCCTTGACCCCAAGACAGCAGTTGCTGCCTGATTATTCGGTCAAAACCAACCAAGCGGGGGGCAATAGCCCCCTTTTTTATGGCTTCATCGAGGCATGCGATCAGGCGTGAGTTGCAGCGTTCCTTGATTGGCATCGAGTGTTGCTGTTGCGCCAAGGGGGAGGGCCATGTTGGGGAGTCCATGTCCAAGGGGCAGATTCATGAGCAAGGGGATGCCTAGATCAGAGAGTCGCTCCTCGAGGATTCCATCCATTGAAAAATCACCTGGCTCTACCTCCCCTTTCCAGCTGAATCGTCCTGTCGCTACGCCAGCAAGGCCACGAAGCACCCCGGAGCTGCGCCACTGCGTGAGCATGCGATCCACTCTGTAGGGAGCTTCTCCAACATCCTCCAGCACCAGGATGGATCCACGCAGATCAGGGAACCAGGGTGTGCCAATCAAATGGGTCGCAACCGTGAGATTGGTCACCACAAGCGGACCTTTGACCACCCCGGCGCGTACGGAACGCCCTTGCAGTGGGGCGACCGGTTGCCCCTTCAGGAGATCCACCGTTCGTTCCCACTGTTGGTCAGGTCCAGCGGTGGATCCATGGATGGCGCCATGTAAACCAACGGACCATTGAGCCATCAGCATCGAGCTGGTGTCAGAAAACCCCAGGGTCCAGAGCGGGCGATGGGGGAAGCGAAAGCCAGCTTCTAAAACCCTGGCACCTCCCCAGCCAGCACCGACATAAATCAGACCATCCAGAGAAGGATTGTTCCAGGCACGCTCAAGATCATCCGCTCGCTGTTGATCGGTTCCTGAAAACCATTTCCATTGACGTTTCACCGATTCTGGGACTTCTAATATCCAACCCTCGGCTTCACAGCGTTCCACTAACGGGCCAAAGTCTGTTTCAGGATCCAGCCAAGTTCCGGCATTAACGACTCGAAGCCTTGAGCCCTTGTTTAACGGACGAAGTGGGGACTTCTTTTGAGTCGATGCCGCCAAACCATTAGCGGAAAATGAAACGGCCATCGCTACGGCCGCCGGGACTCCCAACCTAAAAAATGATCGACGATGCATCAAAGGGCTTCATCTTTAATGAACCTTAGTCTGATAATTCAACCGGGATTGTGCTTTAAACGATCTCTGAAAACCAGTTTTGAGGATAAATTGCAATAGTAAAGGTCTGCTTTGACTGTGATCAGGCCTGATTCATGCCTTGAGTGGTCTAATCGATCAAAATTAATAAATAATTGCCTTATTTGATTGACTCAATGAATATATTTAATTGTTGGATTGACTCAAGTCAGTGTCAATCAACTGATGCTCTTGATTTTCCTGTCTTGTGTCAGAGCTAGTAGGGACGGGTCATGATTGTTGGATCAGGGCTTCAATCAATTGGCGTCCATCAACGCCACCTGTTGCTGGATCACAGGCCCGCTCAGGATGGGGCATCAATCCGAGCACATTGCCCGCTGGATTTGTGATTCCAGCAATGTCGGCAACGGAGCCATTGGGATTGTTGTTGTATTTCAGCGCGATGCCGTCATTGTCTTGAAGGGATTTGAGTGTGTCTTCGCTGCATTGATAACGGCCTTCTCCATGGGCAATCGGTAGTTGGATCTCACTGCCTGCTTTGAAATGAGAGAGCCAGGGAGTGCGAGCACTCACCACATTGAGAGGAGTGTCTTCGCAGATGAAATGCAGACCGCTATTGCGAGTGAGTGCTCCTGGCAATAATCCGAGTTCAGTGAGCACCTGAAATCCGTTGCAGATGCCCAGCACTCGTCCTCCCTTGTTGGCGAAATCGACCAACGATTCCAGCACTGGGGCAAACCTGGCGATGGCTCCGCAGCGCAAATAGTCGCCATAACTAAAGCCTCCCGGCAGGACTACAGCTTCTAGGCCGCTGAGATCTGTCTCCTCATGCCAGAGGTAGCGGGTTGGCATGCCAAGGCATCCCTGCGTCGCCCAACGGACATCCCGGTCGCAATTGGAGCCAGGGAAGACAACAACACCAATGCTCATGACAACTTGAGTTCCAGAGTCCAGTTCTCAATCACAGGGTTGGCTAGCAGGCGATCACTCAACAGCTCAACCTGTTGGCGGGCATCGGCTTCATCAGACGCCTCCAGTTCCAGCTCGACAGCCTTGCCGATGCGTAGGCGCTCGATGCCTTCCACCCCTAATCGACTGGCAGCCGAACGCGTGGCCTCACCGGCTGGATCGAGGACAGAAGGGCGCAGATGCACCAGAACACGAGCTTGATAACGCGGCACGGGCTCGGAGCAGGAATTGTTAAATCTTGGCAGGCCGTAGTCCCGCTCCAGTCACTTTCTTTTCAGGTTGAAAACAGACCACGTCTCCATGCCCTTGATCTGTGATCCAATCCATCGGATTCACACTCAGGTTGATCACACCACTTCTGCTGATCGATTCAGGCTTCGTGCGGCTGGCACACGCTGAGGCCGTGGATGAGCCCGAGGGCAGCGGTTTGATGCGGATGCGCTTTGCTGGGGTGGGGTCTGCGCTCGAGGCGACCTGCCGATGGACTCATCCTGCAGATCACCATGGAAAACAAAGGTCTTCCGTTCAAGGAGTCAAGGCAACAGGGTGATTGGCGTGAAAGTTTTCAGGGTTGGGGGCTGAGCTGGACAGGCTTGCTCAACAATCAAAAGGGTGAGTGGTGGTTGGTGGCGCAAGTGGTTCTGATCTGCGCTCACATCCTTCCAACCTGGCCCTCTGAGCTCATCGAGGCCTGGAGTTGGCCTGGCTGGCTTCATGTCACGGGGTTGATGGTGTTCGCTGTTGGGCTTGGCTTGGCTCTGCAGGGTTTTCTGGCGTTAGGCCCCAGCCTTTCCCCATTACCGGATCCAAAGCCCAACGCCGCTTTGATCACCACGGGGGTGTATGGCCGTTGCCGGCACCCTCTCTATCGAGCTGTTGTGATTTGCTCCATTGGTGTACTCCTTGCCAAAGGAAGCCTGCTTCACCTGGCACTGTTGTTGCTCTTGGTTGCGGTGCTCAATGGCAAGGCCCACCGCGAAGAACAACGCCTCTGCAGCGTCCATCCGGACTATGTGACGTATCGCTCCAATACACCAGCAATCCTTCCCGGTATTCCTGGCTTGGATTGGCGCCAGGGTTAGGGCCAGCTAGACCACCTTTTATTTTTTCCAAAAGGAGTGAATAAACCCCTTAAAAAAAGTTCTTTCGATCGTTCGGATCATTTTGTCTGCGCCTTTTCAGCTGTTGTCAAGCAAAGCGACGCCTTGCCTGTTGCTGCTCAGTGCTGTCTGCGCAGGTCTCGAATTCAGTGCCTCGAGTCAGGCCCAGGAATTTGTGTTGACTAGCCCCAAACCTATTGAGATCAGTTCAAGGCTCCTAGCGATTCTTGAGCCTCAGCTCGTCCTTTAGCGAAAATAAATTTCAGTAATTAGTTAGTGAAATTGTCATTCCTCAATGACTGAGAGCTTTTCCTTGACTCATTGGCTCGAAGCAGTGGAAGCAAGGAGGAGGGTTGTGAGTTTTTCAGAGGCGCTTGGGTCGAATCCAATCACAACCAGATCCACCCCTGATCGGCTTTCAGGAGTCCAGGCCTGATGAGGAGCGGCTTCAAACCAAGTCTCTAAGCGTGGGCCAACCATTTGCACTTGCAGAGGAAGGGATTTGCCAGGTAACCAGACCCTTCCTTTTAGGCGCACCACCTGATGTTCAGTCACGAAAGAAGGAAGGATCCGTTCAAAGTCCGAACGTTGAATCACGCCTTCAAAACGAACATTGCCGCCAACAACATCTAAGTGCGTGTGATCGTGGTGATCATGTGCATGGTCGTGATGGTCATGGTCGTGATGGTCATGGTCGTGGTGCTCATGGTCATGGACCCCTGATGTCTCTCGCTCCACTCCTAGAAGCAAACTCGGGTCGACTTGACCACGAGTCATGGGGATCACCGTTGTCCCGGTTCGGATCTTGGGGACAAGTGATTGCTGGATCTGGTCCAGTTCGGTGGGCTCTAAGCAATCAGAGCGGCTGACCAGCACCAGGTCAGCGGATTGAAGTTGATCGGCGAACAACTCATCAATGGCCGTGAGGTGGTCCAGGCTTGGGTCTTCCTGGCGTTGCCGTTCCAACGCCTCTGGATCTCCCACAGGACTTCCGTTGTTCAGGGCTTCTCCATCCACAACAGTGACCACGCCATTCACATGCACCCGGGCCCGGATGGCGGGCCATTCGAGCGCCTGAAGCAGGGGCCTAGGAAGGGCTAAACCACTGGTTTCAACAACGATTCCATCGAGCTGATCAGCGCGAGCGAGCAGCGTTTCCATTGTGGGTAGAAAATCGTCCTGCACGGTGCAGCAGAGGCACCCGTTGTTCAGCTCAACGAGACGCCCATCGATTTCATCCTCAGGGCAGAAGCCGCAGCTTCGGATGAGATCGCCGTCGAGGCCGACGGTTCCGAACTCGTTGACCATCACCGCGAGTCGTTGGCCGCTGTTGATCAATAAATGGCGCAACAGTGTTGTTTTCCCGGCTCCAAGAAAGCCGGTAATCACCGTGACGGGAAGACGTCCCGACATCAGCGGCACCCCAGGCTTTCGCGAGTGCTGACGCCGCTGACGCTATTCACACCACTGGCACGACCACATAAAGCCTTCATCTGAGTGAGGTCGATCACGGCGTTGGTGAAATCCGTTCCTTCAATACGTGCATCCACAAACCGGCTTTGCATCAGCATCGCGTTCGTGAAGTTTGCGTCGCTTAGGTCGGTTTCATCAAATCGGCTAGAAAATGCCACCACATCCTCAAGGTTCGCTCCATGTAGATCGGCCCCTTGCAGTTGAGAGGTGTTGATCACAGCTCCGCGCAGGTCGGTCTCACTGAGATCAACACCACGGAGATCAGCTTTCAAAAATTCTTTTTCTTTTAAATCCCTGCCATGCATGTCGTCGCTGATGTCTTGCACCGCAAACTGACCGCGCAATTCAGGCGCAGTGATCGCTTGAGCAGCAATTGGAAAGGAGATCAAGCTCGACGTAAGAAGCACCCCGAATAAAACGGGTAACAGGTGCTTACGGAACAATTCGGGAAGGAGCATCAGAGATGGATGCAGCCGGCTTCAGGCTGCAGCTGCCGTAACTTGAACGGTCACGTTATGGCAGACACCTGCCCCGCCACGTGCCATGGCCAAAACCTTGAGGGTGGTTGTTCCCCCCCATCCACTCATTGCTCACTGGCTCACGATGTTGCGTCATGCGGGCACACCACCATCGCTGTATCGAACAGCGCTCGAGGAGTTGGGACGTTGGCTCACCTATGAAGCCTTGCGAGATTGGCTTCCCCATCGCCGTGAGGAGGTACAAACCGCGCTGGAGCTCACGGAAGGAACCGTGATCGAAACGGGTGTTCCCTTGCTTGCCGTGCCCTCTCTTCCTGGTGGGCTGATGCTCTGGGAAGGAGCTAGGCAAGTGTTGCCCCACGCAGAGCTCTGTCTAGGTGGCTTGCCTGAAACGATCGAAGCGAACGCTGGTCTCGTGTTGCTGATCGATCAAATCAGTGATGGAGAGGAGCTTGTCGGGCTGATGGAAGAGCTTGTCTCAAAAGGTGTTGAGAGCCGAAGGCTTCGTGTGATTTCTGCTTTAACAGCTAGCCCTGGACTCAAACGACTGGGTGAAACATTCCCCGAACTCACCATTCATACCGCCTGCATTGATGAAGAACTCAATGCGAATGGTCAGATTTCTCCTGGGATTGGCAACACATCTCAACGGCTGCAAATCAGAACAGCTCCCTCGACCTAGGCTTGAAAAAATCCATCGGCGGCGATGAGCAGGCAGCAGGAATCCACCTCAGGAACACTCTTCACACTCCTGAGCGGAGCTCTCATTGGGGCAGCAGGAGTGGGTTGGTGGCTGCTCACCGAAGCAGAACGGCGTCAGCGGATCAAGCGTCAGCGTTCCATGCTCTATGCGCCAAGGATGCAAGACGGTAGTGAGGCATTTGAGGCCAATCAATACGCCGATCGTGAGGATCAGCTTGAACATCGTGTTGAGCAGCTCAATTCAGCCATCTCTGATGTCCGTCGTCAGCTTGAAGACCTCGGCTCAAAGTCGTAATCACCACGGCCGGTAAGTTGGGGCTTGTCCCCATCTGCGATCCAGTCGTTGCCATGCTTCGCTCAGACGCCGTTACTCAAGGCATTCAGCGCTCACCAAATCGAGCAATGCTGAGAGCGGTTGGCTTCGGTGATGATGATTTCGGCAAGCCAATCATCGGGATCGCAAACGGTTACAGCACGATCACACCGTGCAACGTGGGATTGGATGCTCTGTCCCGTCGTGCTGAAGACTCTGCTCGAAAAGCAGGCGGAATGCCTCAGATGTTTGGCACGATCACTGTGAGTGATGGCATTTCCATGGGCACCGAAGGAATGAAATATTCCTTGGTGAGCCGTGAGGTGATCGCTGATGCGATTGAAACCGCATGCAATGCCCAGAGCATGGATGGTGTTCTGGCCGTTGGTGGCTGCGATAAAAATATGCCCGGAGCCATGTTGGCGATGGCACGTATGAATATTCCCTCGATCTTTGTGTATGGGGGAACAATTAAGCCTGGGAAACTAGGAGGCTGTGACCTCACTGTTGTCAGTGCTTTTGAGGCTGTCGGTCAGATTACGAGCGGGAAAATTGATGAAGAGCAGCTAACAGCAATTGAAAAAAATGCTTGCCCAGGTGCTGGCAGCTGTGGAGGCATGTTTACGGCCAATACGATGAGTGCTGCGATTGAAACGATGGGGCTGAGTCTTCCCCACAGTTCAACAATGGCTGCTGAAGATGAGGAAAAGGCAGAGAGTGCGGCGCGTTCTGGTGAAGTTCTTGTTGAAGCAATTAAATCCAATATTCGTCCACTTGATTTGTTAACGCGTGAAGCCTTTGAGAATGCCATCAGTGTGATCATGGCGGTGGGCGGGTCCACCAACTCTGTGTTGCATTTGCTCGCAATCGCGCGCACAGCAGGCGTTGATCTCAGCATTGATGATTTTGAAATGATCCGGGAGCGTGTGCCTGTGATTTGCGATCTCAAACCGAGCGGTCGTTTTGTCACCGTGGATCTTCATCAGGCAGGCGGCATTCCCCAGGTGATGAAATTGCTATTGGATGCAGGGCTGCTCCATGGCAATTGCCGCACGATTGAAGGCAAAACACTGCAGGAACTGTTGGCGAATGTTCCTTCAACACCTCCCGAAGGACAAGAAGTGATCAGGCCACTGAGTGATCCCCTTTATGCGAAAGGGCACTTGGCCATCTTGAAGGGGAATTTGGCAAGCGAAGGAGCTGTCGCCAAAATCAGCGGCATTAAAACCCCTGTCCTCACCGGTCCTGCGCGGGTTTTTGAAAGCGAAGAAGATTGTTTAGCGTCGATTATTGGGAAACAGATTCATGCCGGTGATGTCATCGTGATTCGCCAGGAAGGTCCAGTGGGAGGACCTGGAATGCGCGAAATGCTTGCACCAACCGCTGCCATTGTTGGGCAGGGACTAGGAGACAAGGTGGCGCTGATTACGGATGGTCGCTTCAGCGGAGGAACGTACGGTTTGGTCGTTGGCCATGTGGCTCCAGAAGCTGCCGTTGGTGGAGCGATCGGCCTTGTGATGGAGGGAGATAGCATCACCGTGGATGCCAATCAGAATCTTCTTCAACTCAATGTGAATGAGGTTGAACTCGAAAGACGCCGCAGCATTTGGTCAGGACATCAGCCTAAATATAAGACAGGAGTTCTTGGAAAATATGCTCGACTTGTCTCGAGTTCAAGCCTTGGTGCCGTGACAGATCAGCCTGATTAAGGCACTCCCAGAGGGGGGATGGATGATGGATTGGTCATTACATGGTTGATATTTAATTGTGAAATTCCTTTGTTTAAAGCGACATTTTGATTGTTTGGTAAAGAGCTCTCAAACAGATTGCTTGTTAGTCATTCCACTCGAGATTGACTAACAAGTTGTGCTCTCAGTCGTCGTGCCATCGCTTCCAAGGGTTGGCCGTCGGCCGGAGCCGTGCAGCGCATGCCGTTGTCTCCATGCATCCAAACAGGATGCTGCCCTTGCCAAAGCATGGGGCGCTCAGCTTGATCACACCAACTCAGCATCAGATTCAGATCACTGCCGCTCCGATAGATCTCGAGTTCGAGGTCCATGTCCTCCATCCGAGATCCAGACGCATCACGGGTTTCGATGCGAACAAAGAGATCGTCAATGCTGGATGTTCCTTCATCCTCGTGAATCGGAACAACAGCATGCTGATAAGGCTTGCGGCAGAGATCAGCCGTGTGGGCAATCACAACCGCTAAATCGATCATTTGTAGGCTTCGATCGAATGAATGAGGATGCGGATCGCACCCGCACGGAAGCCTGGATTCGTGGATCCCGCCTCATCAAACCGCGAATGGAGAACTTGTAAGCGTGTGATCGCGGACGCATCAAAGCGCAAAGGCAGTCCTACCGGTTTGGCACGTACCACGGGCTGAAGATCTTTGAAGGCAATCTCTGCAACGGTGGTTCCTTCCAGCTTGGTGGGAACGGGCATGACCCAGCGCAGTCCGCCTGGAATCATCTCCGTGAGTCCCATCAATCCATCAGAGCTGGCCACTGCAAATTTCAAGGTTCGCCCTTCTGCTTCGATCGCTAAGCGCAATCCGCTGAAAGCCGAAAGATCGAGAGGCGGTCTTAACAAGGGGGAACGGCAGCTCACAAAACCTCCCCCATCTGCGACCACCTCACCCTCCAGCAATAGACCTTCAGGAGTGAGGCAGCAGCCAGCTCTGCTTCTTCCACCCATGATCGTGTCGTTGAGCGTGGCCCAGGAATCGAATGAGACACGGGAGGTGGTCATCTCAACCCTGCACAAGGAGTGCTTATTTAAAGCCCTTCGCTGGCAGCTTCGTCGGCCAGCACAATAATTTCAGCCTCTGGTTGGGCCAATTTTGCGGGAGTTCGTTGTGAGGACTCAGTTGGATCGAGCAGGCGTCGCAGGGCTTCCCTTTTATTGGCACCACTGACGAGGAACATCACTGTTCGAGAAGCGCTGAGCACCGGTGCTGTCAGTGTGATGCGCTCCAACCCCTTCCCCCGTCCAATCGTGGTCCAGCGATCACGAACTTCAGGAGCGTCAGTGCCGGGGAAGAGTGAGGCGGTGTGACCGTCATCACCAAGACCCAACACCATCATGTCGAAGATGGGTGGTTCTCCACTGCAGCTGTTGGCAATCAGCTGTGCGAAAGCGTCGGCGCTGGCTTCTGGTGAGGGCAGCTCAACGGTTGGAACAGGATGAAAGCAGGCCGCTGCACCAGGCTCACCGGCTTGGAGCAACGTGGAGCGGAGCATGCCGGCATTGCTGGACTCGTCATCAGCAGACACCCAGCGTTCGTCGCCAAGAAAAACATCCACTCGATTCCAGGGCAAATGTTGTTGGCCTAACCGCTGATAAGCCTTGGAGGGAGTGGTGCCTCCCGATAGAGCAATCTGAGCACGATCGCGTTGATCGAGCGCCAGTTGTATCGCGTTGGCGATGTATTCAGCGGCCCGCAGCGCTAGATCCTGGGGATCTCGGGCCCTTTCGATGCGATAGGTGGTCATCAATCAGCTCAATCCAGCCACTCGGTGTGAAAACTGCCTTCCTTATCAACGCGTTCATAGGTGTGTGAGCCAAAGCAGTCGCGCATGGCTTGAACTGCATTTTGAGGCAGACGAGCTGTGCGGTAGCTGTTGATGTAGTCGAGAGTGTTGCTCAGGCAGGGCACAGGAATTCCGGCTTCCGCTGCTCCTGCAACAACTTTGGCTAAGCCAGGGAGTCGGGTGTTGACCTGATTGGCAAACCAAGGATCAATGAGCAGATTGCTCAGCTGCGGATCGGTCGTGAACGCATCCTGAATCCGCTTGAGCAGTCGCGCGCGAATGATGCAGCCGCCCTTCCAGATCTGAGCGATGGAGGGCATATTCAAGTTGTAATCATGTTCTGCGGATGCGATCCGCATAAGCTCCATCCCTTGCGCGTAGCTGGCCATGCAGGCGAGCACCATCGCATCCATGAGGGGTGCCATTCCATCGGCAGGGGTACCCAAATCAAACGACTTCACCGCGGGCCCTTTAAGGATGGTTTCCGCTTTGACGCGCTGATCTTTCATCGAACTCATCACGCGGCCATTAAGAGCGGCGTAAATGGTTGGCACAGACGCACCCATCTGCAGGGCACTCACCACAGTCCACAAACCCGTGCCTTTTTGGCCAGCTTTGTCCTGAATCTTTTCGATCAGATCGCTCCCATCTTCGGGATCTTTGGTGCGCAAGCAGACCTCTGTGATCTCAACCAGGTAGGAGGCGAGCTCCTCTGTGCTGTTCCAGTGGGCAAAGACGTCGGCCATCTGAGTGCCATTCATGCCCCCAACCCTCTTCATGAGGTCATAGCCCTCAGCAAGGATTTGCTCGATGCCGTACTCAATGCCGTTGTGCACTGTTTTGACAAAGTGCCCTGATCCTCCTGGGCCGATGTAGGTGACACAAGGACCGTCTTCGACTTGGGCCGCCATTTTGGTGACGAGGCTCTCAATGGCGTCGTAAGAGGCTTTGGTGCCTCCGGGCATCATGCTCGGACCTTCAAGAGCACCTTTGGCGCCGCCAGAGACGCCCATGCCAATAAACCCGAAGCTCTTGCTTTCCAACTCGGCAACTCGACGCTCCGTGTCGTGATATTCCGAGTTGCCACCATCAATTAAGAGATCTCCTTCATCTAAAAAAGGAGAGATCTGTTCGATTACCGCATCAACAGGACCCCCCGCTTTCACCATCATCAAGATGCGGCGAGGTCTTTCCAATTTGTTGACAAAATCCTGAAGGTCGGTGGCACCTTGAATGTTTTTACCGGCGCCTAGACCTTTCAGAAAGTCTTCCGTCTTTGAATAAGTGCGGTTGTAAACAACACTCGAAAAACCGTTGCTCTCAGCATTGAGAACAAGGTTTTCGCCCATCACGCCTAGACCGATAAGACCAAAGTGAGACTTGGACATCAAAAACTGCATTCACTGAGGTCAGTGTGACCACAGGATCAACAAACGGCTGCGAACTGGTCCACCTCTGTCAGGGATAAGAGATGGAAGCGCCGATCCTCAAATCACTTTGTCGTCAAATCACTGTGTCGTCGGCAATCGATGCATTTTTAACGACAACGATGATTCCGTTACGGATGTAGAAGCCTTGGTCAGGACGATCAGCTTCTTCCACGTGATCCTTATTCACGATGGTGACGTTCTTACCAAGACGAGCATTCTTATCAAGAATGGCTCGTTTTACAGTGGTGCCTTCACCAACTCCGACAGGAATACCGCCTCGCGCTCTCAGCGTTTCGCGTTCGATTTGAGATTCAAAGAAGTCAGCTCCCATCAACAACGAATCCTGGAGGACCACATTGTTTTCCACGCGACTTCGAACACCTAGTACGGAGTGGTGAATACTGCAGGCCTTAATAATCGATCCCTCACTAATGATCGAATCTGTGATCTGACTGTCCACAAACTTGCTGGGGGGCAAATACCGCGGGCGTGTGTAGATCGGGAAGGCTTCGTCGTAGAAACTGAATGGAGGAGTTGGCTGCTGCGTGAGGGCCAGATTGGCTTCATAGAAGGCACCGATGGTGCCAATGTCTTCCCAGTAATCATCAAAGACATAGCTCTTGAGGGTGTCGCCACGAGACAGCGCTTCTGGGATCACCTCCTTGCCGAAATCCTTATGTCCGGGATTTGAATCGAGAAGATCGAAAAGGGTTTTACGACTGAAGACGTAAATGCCCATGGAAGCGAGGTAAGGACGCTCCTTAGAAGACTCAACGCTGAGGCCAAAACGGGACGTGTCAACGGCCATTTCCTTTAAGGAATCGCCCTTGGGCTTCTCGCGGAATTCCTTGATGTTTCCGTTCTCATCGGTTCGCATCAAACCGAAAGCTTCTGCTTGCGCAGCGTCCACAGGCAGTGCTGCAACCGTGAGGTCTGCTCCCGTACTGCGGTGATGCTCCACAAAACGGCTGTAATCCATCCGGTAGAGCTGATCACCGGAGAGGATCAAGTATTCATCAACATCCCATTCGCTAAACAGGGTCTGGTACTGGCGCACCGCATCAGCCGTTCCTTCGAACCAAGACGGGCTATCGAGGGTCTGTTGCGCCGCTAGAACTTCGACGAACCCTTGCCCAAATCCAGCATTGAGGTTGTACGTCTGGCTGAGATGACGATTCAGCGAAGCGCTATTGAATTGTGTCAACACATACATCTTGTTGATGCTGGAGTTGATGCAATTGCTGATTGGAATATCAATCAGGCGGTATTTTCCCGCCAAAGGAACTGCTGGCTTGGCTCTCATCTTTGTGAGTGGTTGGAGACGGGTGCCAGCCCCTCCCCCGAGAATGATTGCCAGTACTCGCTTCATGCAGCTCCCGCCTTTCGGCTATGCGGGGCAAACTTACCGGATTTTTCGCGTTCAAAACCAACCCTTGGGCCAGATGGTGGAGATTGCAGGAAATTAATCTTGCGAGGCCGCTCCGGATTCCAAATCAAAAATTTTTTCAACGACCTGAAGAGCCTGTTGTCGCTCGCTGCGTTGCTGTGCGCTGCGGAGCTGAGTCACAGGGGTGTGAAGGATCTTGTTAATCATTCCCTTGGTTAAGGCCTCCACCACCTTGCGTTCTCGCGCTGAGAAATCAGGACCCATGCGGCTCAGCGCTTTAGTGAGTTCCTCTACGCGGATCTCCTCTAAGGAAGCTCTCAAGCGGTTGATGGTGGGAACGGCCTCGAGGCTGTCCCACCATTCCAGGAACAGGCGACTCTCTTCAAGAAGTAGTCCTTCAGCCTCCCGTGCAACCTGTTGTCGGGCCTCTTGGTTGCGCTCTACAACCTCTTGAAGATCATCCACATCGTGGGATTCCACCCCAGACACATCGTGTACATCGGATGCGATGTTGCGAGGCACGCCGATATCAACCAGTCGCAATGAGCTGCGGCGATTGAGAGCGTTCAATCTGTTGGCGTCAATGATTGGATCATCAGCGGCTGTGCTCGTAAAGACCAACGAACAGGTGCTCAAGCACTGATCAAGATCGTCAAGCCCACGGCACTGAATGGGCAGGTTTGGAAAGTCGGTTGCTAGCGCTGAGGCCCGTTCGATGGTGCGATTCAGCAACACCACTCCAGAGGCTCCTTTCGCTTGGAGGTGTTGGAGCAACAAACGACTCATGCGTCCAGCGCCGACAACGGCGATTTGCTCCGTTTCAAGCGTGACCAACGCATCCTGGCCGCGAGATTGTCCAAGTTTGAGTTGAGCCAATTCAACCGCTGCTGAGCTCACGGACACAGCGCCGGTGCTGAGATTGGTTTCAGAACGGACTCGCTTTCCTGTGCTCACAGCCTGCGTCAGCAGACGATTGAGAATGGGCCCGATCGATTTGTGCTCTTGCCCCAGGCGCATCATTTTCTTGACCTGGGACAAGATCTGACCCTCCCCAAGGACAAGGCTGTCGAGTCCTGCAGTCACTCGCATCAAATGCGCAATGGCTTCGTCGTGGTGATAGGTGAAGAGGTGCGGAGAGAGATCACGGCTTTCCAAACCGGAATGGCCACTGAGAAAATCGCGGACAGCAGCAATCCCTAAATCTGGGTTGCGCACCAAGGTGTAAATCTCAAGTCGGTTGCAGGTGCTGAGGATCGAGGCCTCCAACACCTGCTCATGATTTCGCAGGTTTTGTAGGGATTCCTCCATGGTTTGCTCAGGAATGCTGAGCTTTTCGCGCACTTCGACCGGAGCCGTTCGATGACTGAGGCCGACGACGGCGATATGCATAGAGAAATCCCTCTGTTGCTGCGTGAATCAGTTCAAAGCGATGCTTTGAGCACCATCCTTCATGTGAATGGTGTTTGTGAAACTGCAGGTGTTGTTCAGGTTGCTGATGATCAAGCTGCTCGTGCGGGTGCAATCAGTTTCGAACTTCACTCCGTTGAAAAGAAGACCATCTGTGATGCCGCTGCCGGCGAAAACAACGTGCTCTCCGCAGGCAAGCTCACTGGCTTCGTACACCTTATCGGGGTCGGTAATGCCCATTTCTGCGAGGCGGGCGAGATTGCCTTCCTTCGTCATATCTGCCCACTCAGACGTCTGAGCAATGGCTGGGTCATACACCAGTTGTCCTTGGAAGTGTCCGCCAAGTGCGCGCATCGCTGCAGCTGAGATCACACCCTCAGGTGCAGCACCAATGCCCATCAAGCAGTGAGTTCCAGTTCCAGCAAAACCACAGGCGATAGCGGCCTGCACATCACCATCTGAAATGGGTTGAATACGAGCACCGGTGGCGCGGATTTCAGTGATCAGATCTTTGTGACGGGCACGATCCATCACAACGATGGTGAGCTCGTCAGGAGCAAGACCCAAGCACTCACTGAGGATTTTGATGTTTTCAGTCGCAGATTTGCGAATGTCAACCTTGCCCTTGGCTGCTGGAGGAGCAGCCAACTTCTTCATGTAGAAGTCGGGAGCATTAAACAGTCCACCGCGGTCGGAAGCGGCCAAAACCGCCATGGAGCCGCGCTGGCTGTAGGCACAAAGATTGGTGCCTTCGCAAGGGTCAACGGCGAAATCCACGCCAGGGCCAGTGCCGGTACCGACTTCTTCGCCGATGTAGAGCATGGGAGCTTCGTCGCGCTCCCCCTCGCCGATCACAATGCGGCCCTGCATTTGGATCTGATTCATGCGCTTGCGCATGGCATCAACAGCCAATGCATCCGCTTCATCCTTCAGACCTTTGCCGGAGAGCGTGGCGGAAGCGATGGCGGCCTGCTCGACGATCTCGAGAATTTCCTGGATGAGAGTGCGATCCACGTAAGTGCTGCGGGGGTTAAAGAGAGGCTTTGAGGAGAAAGCCTGCAACAGCAGGGATTTCTGTCTCATATGCGCGGCTCACTGTATCAGTGGTATCAGCGCTCTTTACAATCGACCCATCCTTAAGCCGACTCCGCCATGAGCACCAAACCCCTGGTGATCTCTCCATCGATCCTGTCTGCTGACTTCTCTCGCCTGGGTGAGGACGTCAAAGCTGTTGATGAGGCAGGTGCTGACTGGATTCATGTCGACGTCATGGATGGTCGATTCGTTCCCAACATCACGATTGGCCCGCTGATTGTTGAGGCCTTGCGCCCGGTTACTAAAAAACCTTTGGACGTGCACCTCATGATTGTGCAGCCTGAGAATTATGTAGAGGATTTCGCAAAAGCCGGCGCAGACATTATTTCTGTGCAAGTTGAGGCTTGCCCTCATTTGCATCGCAACCTCGCTCAAATTAAGGATCTCGGCAAAATGGCTGGGGCTGTTCTTAACCCCAGCACCCCTCTAGATACCCTCGAATACTGTCTAGAACTCTGTGATCTCGTATTGATCATGAGTGTGAATCCTGGTTTTGGCGGTCAGAGTTTTATTGATAATCAAGTCAAGAAAATTAGTGACCTTCGCCGTATGTGCGATGAAAAAGGCCTGGATCCCTGGATTGAAGTGGATGGAGGCGTTAAGGGCGCTAATGCGTGGAAAGTGATTGAAGCCGGTGCGAACGCCATCGTGAGTGGTTCTGGTGTGTTCAACCAACCCGATTACGCAGCGGCGATTCAGGGAATCCGTAATAGCAAGCGCCCTTAGCTTCGGCGTGCAGCCAAGCGACTCATTGTTGCTGCTATAGATCAAACTCTATCTGTCTTTAACCCCTGCAAATTGTTGGGGTTTTTTAATGTACTGGCGAATGCTCAATGGTTTTAAGCGATGTATTTCCCTTTGAGGCTGCTAGAGAGACATCACTGTAAGTTGTTTTAGTTTTCTAGATGGTTGCTTCGATCGTTTAGGGATTGTCTTGCCTATTTTTTGACGCACCAGTTCAATGATTAGATTTTTTCTTTGAGGGCTTCTCTGTAGTCCCTGCACTGGTAAGAGGAGTGAAGGCTTCGAGTTGTTTCGTCGATTGCGCAGTTAAAGCCTTCTCTGAAGGCAGCACGCTTCATGGCTTCGATTTGAGAGACAGCGTAAATTCCGAGCACAATCAAGATGAATAGTGAAATCCCTGCCCCGGTGCCTTTTGGATACAACTTCATCGCTTCTGGGTCATGTCTTGAATGAGTTTAGGACGCAATTAATCAGATGTAAATAATGAAAGATCAAGACCCTCAAATTGATTCTGTTCAGTGATTGGTTTTGGATTGTTGAGGGCGTGGATCTCCTCTTAGGTTCCAAGGATGAAACAGCTAACGCTGCCAAGGAGGCTCATCACAACAGGCAGGATGGTTACCAATCGGAATCGGCAAAGCAAATGTTCAAAACGAGATTCGAATCGGGCTCTCCGATTTTTTTGTTCTCAAGTTCTGCCTTTTGATCATTCGTGTTTGATTGTTAATAACTAGGTTCTTGTAATTAAACGGTTGTGGCTGGTGGATTGGTTTGAGGCGGTAGTGGCCGCGGTGTAAAAAGTGCCGGAATGGACAGCGTGATCAACGCGCTACCCACGACAAGCAACACGAGGAGGGGCACCGGTTTAACGAGGGGCTGCTTGTCTAAAACGGTTCCACAGCGCACACAAATTGGTGTGGCTCCTGGGGGTGGATGTAGGACAACGGCTGGTCCACAACAGCACTCTGGGCAGCGAAAACGGGGCATGAATGTTTTGGGTGGTGGCGAATCCCGCGCTACCAGGCAGTGAATTGCGACAATCATGCGTTGCCGACAGTTGTTCTGCCATGCCCCTCAGCTCTTTGGTGCGTCTGTTGCAGACCTCAGCGCTGAGCGGTGAGTTGTGCGAACGAGCGGAACGGGACCAAAGGCTGTTGATGCGCAGCGCTGGCCGAGCCGCTCGGGCGTTGGTGGCCAGTGCGTTGGCGCGACGCATGGATCAGCCCCTGCTGGTGGTCGTTCCCACACTGGAGGAGGCCGGACGTTGGACAGCCCTCTTGGAGCTGATGGGTTGGTCTCGTGCGCAGCTTTACCCCACCAGTGAAGGGTCTCCCTACGAACCTTTCGACTCCACCACCGAAATCACCTGGGGCCAGCTCCAGGTGTTGAGCGAACTGCAAGCAGACCGCAGCAAAAGCGATCTAGCGATCGTGGCTACAGAGCGATGTCTGCAGCCCCACTTGCCGCCTGCGCAGGCACTGGCAGAGCATTGCCGGGCCTTGAAGAAGGGTGATGTTGTGGATCTTGAAGAGCTATCGACCTACCTCAGCCAACTTGGCTATGAGCGCGTCTCGACGATTGATCAGGAAGGAACGTGGAGCCGTCGTGGCGACATTGTTGACGTCTATCCCGTTAGCAGTGAACTCCCCGTGCGTCTGGAGTTCTTTGGGAATGAACTCGACAAGCTTCGCGAATTTGATCCAGCCAGTCAGCGCTCCCTTGACGCCGTCGACACGCTCAAGCTCACCCCAACCGGCTTCAGTCCTCTGATTGCTGAACGTCTGCGCGAGCAGGTGCCTGATGACCTTGACCAATTGCTGAGTCAGGCGCAGATCACTGAGCTGCTGGAGGGCGGAACCCCTGAGGGGATGCGTCGATTGATGGGATTGGCCTGGGATGCACCTGCGTCCCTACTCGATTATTTGCCTGCGGACTGCTGCATCGCCATCGATGAGCGCCGGCATGGCAGCGCCCATGGGCAGCAGTGGCTCGATCACGCTGAAGAGCAACATGCCGAGCTTCCAGTTCCCATTCCTTCTTTGCATCGGCCCATCAAAGAGGCGATGGAGCTTGCCGAGTCGTTTGCTGGCTTCGATCTGGCAGAACTTCAGGAACACGACAGCCACCCCAATGCCTTCGATCTCGCCAGTCGCCCCGTTCCGTCTTACCCCAATCAATTCGGAAAACTCGGTGAATTGATCAAACAGCACCAAAGGGAGCGTCAGGCTGTTTGGTTGTTGTCAGCGCAGCCCAGCCGCGCTGTGGCTCTGCTTGAAGAACACGACTGCATCACGCGCTTTGTACCCAATGCAGCCGATACGCAAGCGATCGATCGCTTGATTGAACAGGGCACACCTGTGGCCTTAAAAACCCGAGGAACAGCTGAGCTCGAGGGACTGCAACTTCCCGCTTGGAGGGTTGTTCTTCTTACCGATCGCGAATTTTTTGGACAGCAGTCGCTCACCAGCAGCGGCTACGTGCGTCGACGGCGCAAAGCGGCCAGCCGCACCGTTGATCCCAACAAGATGCAGCAAGGGGATTTTGTGGTGCATCGCAACCATGGAATTGGTCGCTTTAAAAAGCTCGAAAAATTAGCGATCAGCGGAGAGGTTCGCGATTACCTCGTTGTTCAGTATTCCGATGGCATCTTGCGAGTGGCCGCCGATCAACTCGGAAGCCTGGGGCGGTTTCGCGCCAATAGTGACACTCCGCCGCAGCTCAGCAAAATGGGCGGCTCCGCTTGGGTGAAGGCGAAGGAGAGGGCCACCAAGGCGGTTCGCAAAGTTGCGCTTGATTTGGTGAAGCTGTACGCCGAACGTCATCAAGCTGCAGGGTTTGCCTTCCCGATCGATGGGCCATGGCAGGTTGAACTCGAGGATTCCTTCCCCTACGAACCCACCTCTGACCAGCTCAAGGCCACGGTGGATGTCAAGCGAGACATGGAGAAACCAGAGCCGATGGACCGGCTGGTTTGCGGTGATGTGGGTTTCGGGAAAACGGAGGTGGCCATCCGTGCGATTTTCAAAGCCATCACCGCTGGCAAGCAAGTGGCGATGTTGGCTCCCACAACGGTGTTAGCTCAACAGCATTGGCGCACGCTCTCGGAACGCTTTGCTCCCTACCCGATCAAGGTGGCTCTTCTCAATCGTTTCCGCACGGCAGGTGAGCGCAAAACAATTCTTGAGGAGCTGAAAACGGGCACCATCGATGCCGTGGTGGGCACGCACCAGCTGCTCAGCAAAAACACCTGCTTCGACAAACTGGGTTTGCTGGTGGTGGATGAGGAACAACGTTTTGGTGTGAATCAAAAGGAAAAAATCAAGGCCTTGCGCAAGGACGTAGACGTTTTAACGCTCTCGGCGACGCCCATACCGCGCACCTTGTACATGAGCCTGTCTGGGGTGCGTGAGATGAGTTTGATAACCACTCCGCCACCGTTGCGTCGTCCAATCAAAACCCACTTAGCAGCTCTGGATGATGAGGCAGTGCGGAGTTCCATCCGCCAAGAACTTGATCGTGGTGGGCAGGTGTTTTATGTGGTGCCTCGGGTGGAAGGGATTGAAGAGGTGGCGGGCAAGCTTCGCGAGATGCTTCCTGGTCTCAAGCTCCTCGTGGCCCATGGACAAATGGCCGAAGGCGAGCTCGAGAGCGCGATGGTGGCGTTCAACGGTGGGGAAGCCGACGTGATGCTTTGCACCACGATTGTGGAGAGCGGGCTCGACATTCCTCGTGTCAACACGATCCTGATTGAAGATGCTCACCGGTTTGGACTCGCTCAGCTGTATCAGCTCAGGGGGCGCGTAGGGCGCAGTGGTGTTCAAGCCCATGCTTGGTTGTTTTATCCCGGCGATGCCTCGCTCAGTGAAGCGGCACGTCAGCGCTTACGCGCCATCCAGGAATTCGCCCAGCTCGGCAGTGGGTATCAATTGGCGATGCGGGATATGGAGATCCGCGGGGTGGGCAACTTGCTCGGAGTGGAGCAAAGCGGGCAGATGGAGGCCATTGGTTTCGATCTCTACATGGAGATGTTGCAAGAGTCGTTGGCAGAAATTCAGGGACAAGACATTCCCGCTGTGGACGACACGCAGGTGGATCTGCAGGTCACTGCCTTTATCCCTGCGGATTGGATCGTCGATGCCGACGAGAAAATGTCTGCGTATCGAGCTGCATCCGAGTGCCAGAGTTCAGAAGCCTTGGTGGAACTGGCTGCTGGTTGGGCTGATCGCTATGGGGCTTTGCCTGGACCAGTTCAATCCCTCTTGCAGTTGATGGAACTCAAGCTGCTTGCGAAACGCTGCGGATTTGCGCGGATTCGCCCTGAAAAACCAAATATTGCGCTCGAAACGCCGATGGAGGAACCCGCGTTCCGTCTTCTTCGTCAGGGGTTGCCCCAACATCTTCATGGCCGACTTGTTTACCAGGCGGGGAGTGGAAGCGTTGCCAAGGTCCTGGCACGAGGTCTTGGCGTCTTGCCCATGGAGAGGCAGCTTGATGAGCTCAAAGGCTGGCTAGAGCAGATGGCAGCACAGATTCCTGATGCTGATGGATTGACGCGTGAGCAGCGCGACCGACAGCAAAAAGACCGGAATGAGGCTGTTTTGACGGTTTGAGCTCCAGTCCCATGCTGGAAAGATGAGAAAGTCCAACACAATTCGCAATCCTTCGTTACCATGTAGGCATACGACGTGATACCCCTGTGGCTGAATTCATCGATCCAATTGCATCGGGAAGCTCCCTCAGCCTTCTAGGCAGTTTGGTTGGTGCAGCTGCACTGGGAATCTTTGCTCTGTGGCAGAACGATACGGAAAATGATGACGACGACTCGTCTCCAGGCGGTGGCCTGATGCAGCCTGTGGCCTGAGCTGCACTTCGCTGATCTTTCGTTGCTGAAATCACCCTGATGGGTGATTTTTTTATGCGTCGATGCCCAACTTTCAGGTTGCCACCTTGGCAAGGCTCTCGAGCAAAGGGCTCGAAAGGCCCCCTAAGGCAGGACAGCCACGATTCCAGCACCCACCGTGGCCGCCGTTAACGCTGAAGTGCCGATTGAAGGTTGGCAGCTCCTGGTTGATAGTTTCTTCCAGTTTTCGGAGCTTGCAACGCTTTGATCAGGGTGGTTTCCGCGACGCGGTACTGCCCATCTTTATTGGTCCCTAACTGTTCAATCGTGAGGGTTTTAATTTCCTTCTCACTCATCTCCACGGAAACATCCGGCAGGATGCCGTTTTTGTGGATATCGGTGCCCTTGGGCGTGAGGTATTTGGCAATCGTGACGGTCATCCCAGATCCGTCGGAGAGACCTCTTACGGATTGGACGAGCCCTTTGCCAAATGTTTTTTGGCCCACCAGAAGCCCGCGCTCATTGTCTTGAAGCGCTCCTGAAAGGATTTCGCTTGCACTAGCTGAGCCTTCGTTCACCAACACCACGACTGGCCGGTTGGTTAAGGCATTCCCTGTGGCGCGGCGCACGTCCTGAATGCCCTCACGGGTTTTTGTGCTGACAATCGTTCCTTCATCAAGCCACTGACGCGCAATGTCGATGCTGGCTTCAAGCAATCCGCCGGGATTACTGCGCAAATCAAGGACGTAACCCTGAGATCCTTGCTTTTCCAGTTCGCGAATCGCTGCACGCATCTCTTTGGATGCATTGGCATTGAATTGCTTCAGGCGGATATAGCCCACCTTGGTGCCATTGGCACTGGTGTTGAGTTGACTGTCGACGGCATGAATTTCAATGCGCGCCCGCACAAGGGGGACGTCGATGATGGAGCCCTTGCGGCGCAAGCCCAGCACCACGTTGCTTCCTTCCGTTCCACGAATGAGCTTCACCGCATCTTCCGTGGTCATCCCCTTAGTGAGTTGACCATCAATCGAAACGATGACGTCTTTGGGTTGGACCCCTGCTTTTGAGGCAGGTGTGCCTTCGATCGGAGACACCACCACGATCTCTTTGGTGTCTTTGTCCAGTGAAATTTGAATGCCGACACCGGTTAATTCACCTGAAGTGTCAATCTGCATTTCCTTGAACTCTTTTGGGTCCAGGAATCGGGTGTAAGGGTCATCAAGACTCGCCAACATGCCGCGAATCGCTTCATACGATTCCGCTGTTCCTGCATAAGACTTAGAGAGCAAATCCTTACGAAGAATTGACCATTGATCGAGGTCATAATCGCCCGATGAATCAAGGAAATCTCGATAGACGATCTGCCATACCTGATCAATCACCTCTTTCGGGCTGTTGGTGATGGACGACGAGGCTGTGCTTGGTAAACCCAAACCAGGATTGGCCACAACCACTGCTGCTGTGACAGTCCCTGCGCCTAGCGCCAAAAACCAACGACGTGGAGAGCCTTTGATGCTGGATTTTTTTGCGCGCATGCCGTCCACTAGGGCCTTTTCAGCACCTTAACGACATCAGTCGGTTCAACCCAGCGACCGTCGTCTTTGATCAACTGAACCAAGGCTTCTACACCTTCAGACTCGGGTACTTTTCGGATCTCATCACGATTGCGATAGAGAGCGATCACTCCAGGCCCTTTGCCGACATAACCGTAGTCAGCATCAGCCATCTCGCCAGGACCGTTGACAATGCAACCCATTACCGCAATGTCGAGACCGGTGAGGTGACAGGTGGCGTTTCGGACCTGATGGAGGACCTCCTCAAGATTAAACAAAGTGCGACCGCAGCTCGGACAGGCCACGTATTCGACCATCGTTTTGCGGATTCCAAGCGCTTGCAAGATCGAGAAGCACACAGGAATTTCCTTTTCAGGAGCTTCTGTTAAAGACACCCGGATGGTGTCTCCAAGTCCTTCCGCTAGCAGCGTTGCGATTCCGGCCGTGCTCTTGATGCGGCCGTAGTCGCCATCACCTGCTTCGGTGACACCCAAGTGCAGTGGATAGTTGAACCCTTCCCGATCCATGGTGTCGGCCATCAATCGGTACGCCGCCAGCATCACGGGCGCACGGGAAGCCTTCATCGAAATCACGATGTTGTGAAAATCGAGTGAATCGCAAATGCGCACGAATTCCATGGCCGACTCGACCATGCCTTGAGGGGTGTCCCCATAGGTGAACAGCATGCGTTCAGCCAAGGAGCCGTGATTGACTCCAATCCTCAAGGCCTTGTTCTGCTCTTTCAGCACCTTCACGAGAGGAGCAAACGTTTCTTTGATCCGATCTCCAATCGCATCAAACTCGTCTTGGCTGAACTCCTGGCGATGGGGATCCGGTTTGTCGAAAACAAACAACCCAGGGTTGATGCGCACTTTGTCGACGTGCTTCGCGACTTCTAGGGCGATGCGCGTGCCGTTGTGATGGACATCGGCCACGAGGGGGATGTTGCATCCCTGAGCTTGAAGCGCTGAGCGAATCTTCCCCATCGCTTTGGCATGACCGATCGACGGAGTCGTGACCCGCACGATTTCGCAGCCTGCATCGGCAAGACGACGGATTCCCGCGACCGAACCGTCGATATCAAGCGTGTCCTCATTGATCATCGATTGCACCGCAATCGGGTGCTCACTCCCAATCGGTACATCGCCGACCATCACCGTGCGAGTCACCCGGCGATGAATCTTTGTGTCGTATCGCTGCGAGGCGGTCATCAAGGATCGCTTGAATCTTGGGTTAACCCTGACACAACCCCGTTCAGAGCGTGCTTGACGTTGGCTAGATCAGCCATGAATAGCGAGCGGGGCTTACCAGAGTCTCTTGAAGGATTGCGCAACAGGTAAGAGGGATGAAAACTCGGCATCACATAACGCCCTTGCCATTCCGTCCACTGACCCCTTAAGCGACTAATCGGTGTGCGGCATTCGAGCAGGGTCGCTGTGGCTGTCGCTCCAAGAAGGAGCAGGATCTCCGGATTGACCTCAAGAATTTGACGATCCAGCCACGGTCTGCAGGCCTTGAGCTCAGCTGGGGTTGGACGCCGATTGCCAGGGGGCCGGCATTTGATCAAGTTGCAGATGTAGGTGTCGTCGGTTTGATCAAGACCGACATCTGCAAGGCATGCATCCAAGAGTCGGCCGGAACGCCCAACAAAGGGACGCCCCTGAGCATCCTCATCAGCCCCTGGTGCTTCACCTACCACCATCAGCCGCGCTGAAGGATTCCCGCGACTAACCACAACATGCTGGCGTTCTTTCGCTAAGTCACAGCGTTGACATTGGAGACAGGATGCCTCGAAGTCTTCTAACGACACGCGCATGGGCAGCTCAGCTCAAAACCCTATGAGCCCACGGCACCTTGCGGCAGCACCAAGGTGAGAAAGGGCTGCCCCTCAGGATCCTCCATCCAGCATTCCGCTCCAAACGATTCGAGACGAGCGGCTTCGCGTCGCCGCGCCCCCAACGCTTCGAGTTGCTCGATCCAACATCCGAGCTCCGTCTCTGGATGGTCGGTTCCGATCCGTTGAAAACAAGGGGCAAGGGCCGCACCGCGAATGGGCCAAGGCCGTTGACGAGAAGGGCGATAAATCTGAAGCGTTCCTCCGGTTGGTAGAGACACCATCCAGTGCTGGTCAGACAGCCCTACACGGCACGAACATCCCAAAGCCTCCGCATAAAACTCAGCGAGAGATTGGGGATTGTTGGCCGCCAATACCCAACTCATTGAGGTCGTTCCAGCTGACATGTTCGGCATGGTCAACATTTCGATCCAGGCTGTCATCAGCACATCGGTGTTGTCACTGACGCCACATCAGGCAGGATGATGTTTCACATATCCGAGCATCCATCGAGGGGGTGCCGTGCTGATGCCAGGCCCTCTATCTCTCTCGCACCGAGCTTTGGCTCTGCAGCCATCGCTCACACTTGCCATCAGCGCCCGAGCAAAAGCCCTGCAGCAGCAGGGTGTAGATGTTTGCAGTTTGAGTGCAGGAGAGCCTGATTTCGGGACCCCAGATTTCATTGTTGAGGCAACGATCCAGGCCCTCAGGGATGGCATGACTCGGTATGGCCCCGCTGCTGGCGATCCAGAGCTGCGTGCTGCCATCGCCCAGAAATTGAGTCTTGAAAACAACATCCCCACCACCACCGATCAGGTCTTGGTGACCAATGGCGGCAAACAGGCGATTTACAACCTGTTCCAAGTTCTCTTGAACCCAGGCGATGAAGTCATCATTCCGGCTCCGTATTGGTTGAGTTATCCGGAAATTGTTCGTTTGGCAGGGGGAAAGCCGGTCAAGGTGTCGTCGTCAGCAAGCGATGGGTTTGGCCTTGATCTGAACTTGATCGAACAATCCATCACCCCAGCAACCAAGGTTTTGGTTCTCAATTCACCGGGCAACCCAACGGGCCGTGTGTTGAACCTCAGTGAACTGGAAGCCTTGGCAGAGCTGGTGCGAAAGCATCCAAGCCTGATGGTGATGAGCGACGAGATCTATGAATATCTGTTGGAAGATGGTGAATCTCACCATAGTTTTGCCGCTATAGCTCCAGATCTCAGAGAGCGATGTTTTGTGGTGAATGGTTTTGCCAAAGGTTGGGCCATGACCGGATGGCGACTCGGATATCTCAGTGGTGACAGCACGGTGATTAAGGCCGCGGCCGCCCTGCAAAGCCAAAGCACCAGCAATGTGTGCAGCTTTGCGCAACGGGGAGCATTGGCAGCGCTACAAGGGTCTCGGGACTGCGTCCATGCAATGGCCGCTAGCTACAACACGCGGCGTGCTGAGCTTTGCAATGGGCTTCAACAGATGGAGGGCATCACCCTTGTGCCGCCAAGAGGCGCGTTTTATGCGTTTCCTCGCTTGCCTGATGCCATTACTGATTCGCTGGCCTTTTGTGAGCGTGCTCTTGAGGAGGAAGGCTTGGCGATTGTTCCTGGTGGGGCCTTTGGCGATGATCGTTGCGTGAGGCTTTCATGTGCTGTCTCGCGTGAGACGATTTCGGATGGACTGAGTCGGTTTCAGAGTTTGCTGACTCATCCCTAACGCCATCATTTTTCAAGCATGACCAATCCTTGGACTCGGGTCCGAAAAAAAGGGGCCGTTGTTCTTATGGCGCTTCTTTGTAGCCAGGGCGCAACGGTCCTTCCCGCTAACGCGGAAGCAACACTTCGCATCGGAGCGATACCCGATCAAAACCCCGAGCGGTTGAACCGTCGTTACGGCCAACTTTCTGCAGAACTAAGCGACACACTCAAGGTTCCTGTGCGCTATGTGCCAGTGAGCAATTACCCAGCAGCCGTGAGTGCCTTTAGAGCCGGAAGTCTGGATCTTGTTTGGTTCGGAGGGCTCACAGGTATTCAGGCCCGTCTTCAAACTCCAGGTGCCCAGGTTTTGGCACAACGGGCGATCGATGCAAAGTTCAATAGCGTTTTTATTGCCAATACTTCAACAGCTTTACAACCAATTATCAGCATTGATGGTCTGAAATCCCTTAAAGGAAAGCGCTTCACCTTTGGATCAGAAAGTTCCACGTCGGGACGACTGATGCCTCAGCATTTTCTGGCCCAAGCAGGGGTGACCCCGAAGCAATTCGCTGGCGGACAAGCAGGCTTCAGTGGAAGCCACGATGCCACGATCGCTTTGGTGCAGAGCGGCTCTTACCAGGCTGGTGCTCTTAGTGAGCCTGTCTGGAATGTGGCCGTCAAGAACGGGAAAGTAGATCCCACAAAGGTGAAGGTGATTTGGAAAACCCCTCCTTTTGGGAATTACCACTGGGTGGTACGACCCAATCTTGATCAACGCTTTGGGAAGGGATTCACAACCAAACTCCAGCAGGCCATGTTTGGTTTAACCCCCACCAGCGAGCGGCAGAAAAATATCTTGGAGCTGTTTTCTGCCAAGCGTTTCATTCCAGCGCAGGAATCTCAATATCAACCCATTGAGGAGGTGGGTCGTCAGCTCGGCAAGATCCGTTGACCTCTCTCCTTGAGTTAGTGAACGTCAGCCTGAGTGGCCCGAGAGGAGATCGACTGCGTTCGATTTCCCTCTCGGTTTCCGAAGGAGAGCGGATCGCCTTGTTGGGACGGAGCGGGGCTGGCAAGAGCACCTTGCTGGCCATCGCTAATGGCAGTCTTCGGGTGGAACAGGGAGAGGTGCGTTGGCGCGGTGCCTCGATTCGCACCATGCCTCGCCGCAAAAAAAGGGAGATCGGAATGCTCTGGCAAGACCTGCTGCTTGTCGAGGAGCTGAGCGTTGGCCAAAACGTCAACAGTGGCGCGTTGGGCCGTCACAACCTGATCTGGGGATTGGCCAACCTGTTGTTCAACGTGGATCAATCCGCCTGCAAGCATTGCCTTCAGCGAGCCGGTCTGGATACCGATCTCATCGAGCGTGGATTGATCGATGCTCCGATCCGCCAGTTGTCCGGAGGGCAGAGACAACGCGTGGCTCTTGCTCGTTTGCTGCGTCAGCAGCCGCAACTGATCCTGGCCGACGAACCGATCGCGAATTTGGATCCTGCGATTGCCAATGAGTTATTGGATCACTTGCTGAATCGTTCGCCAGAGGGGCAGCTGAATTGTGGCGCTGAGGCGATTGTGATCAGCTTGCATCAACCCGAACTCGTTCATCGCTTTGATCGCGTGATCGGTTTGCAGGATGGGGAGCTTGTGATGGACCAGCCTTCAAATCAACTCACTCCTGCCGACCTTTCCAGGTTGTACGAGGCCGGATGAACCGCCTGAAACTAGCGGCACCCCTGCTCACCTTGTTGCCTGCCATGGCAATGGTGCCCGTTTTGATCGTAACTTGGACGGGGCTGCATGGAGGCGGGCTGTCGATTTGGCAGCAATGCCTTTCAGGAGCCCTGCATCCATCAATGGATGCCGATGTTTTGCATGCGGTTTGGCATGGCCTTGGCGTCACCATGGCCACGGCTTTGTTGAGCTGGAGTCTCAGTTTGTTGTTTGGTGTGCTGCTCGGCAGCGCTTGCTCGGATGTGGTCTGGAGAAGCTGGACGCTTTCCTCCTGGCCAGCGAGGGGGCTTCGAGGGGTACTTGCGATTCCAAGAGCAGTGCACGAGCTGGTTTGGGGCCTGTTGCTTCTGCAGGTGTTTGGGCTCCATCCCTACGTTGCAGTTGCCGCTATCGCGATTCCTTACAGCGCTCTGGTCGCAAGGATTTGGCGGGATCATCTCGACAGCGCAGACCACCGTCCTCTCAACGCCTTGATCAGTGCTGGGGTGCACCCTTTGTCTGCCTTGATGACGGCTCTCAACCCAGGGATGGGAACCGTTTTGATGAGCTACGGCGGCTACCGGCTCGAATGTGCCTTGCGAAGCGCCACCTTGCTCGGGGTCTTTGGTTTGGGAGGGCTTGGCACCGAACTGCAGCTCACCCTTCAGTCATTGCAATTCCGCGAGCTGTGGACAGGTTTGTGGGTTCTCGCGGCCGTGATGCTGATTCTTGAGCAGCTGTTGAGGTTTTGGCGAGAACGGTCTGGAGTCGGCGTTCATGGTCAGCGTCGCATCTTGTTGTTCGGACTATTGGCGGTTGTTTTGGGAGTGATCGGCTCGTTTTGGCTATGGCTCATCGTTCCTGATCAGTTTTCAGGACTCAGCTGGATCGGGATGGAGGTTCCTTCTTGGACCCAACTGAATGCGGCCGCCATTGAACTTCCTTGGTTGCGCATGATTTTGGAAACGCTGGGTCTCACCGTGTTGGCTGCGGGGATTGCGATCGGACTTCCCCCCCTGGCCTTGCTCCTTTGGCCCTCGCCAAGGTGGCATCAGTGCTGCTCAATGTTCTGGGCCTGCATGCGTTGGATTCCCCCACCATTGATGGTGCTTCTGTTGCTGCTCAGCAATCGGCCGAGTCTGGCGATTGGTGCCTTGGCGATTGGTCTTCACAACAGTGGGGTGATGGGGCGTTTGCTGCTCGAAGGTCTTCATCAACAAAGTGGCCAGCGTCAAGTGGCTCTCAGAGCGATGGGAAGTTCGGAGCGGATGAGTTGGTTCTACGGCCTGCTCAGTCCTCAAAGCCCTAGTTATCTGGCTTACGGGGCCTACCGCAGCGATGTGATTCTCCGCGAAACAGTGGTGGTGGGAGTGATTGGTGGAAGTGGTTTGGGCTGGCAGCTGCTGGAATCACTCAGCTCCTTTCATTGGGCAGCGGTGGTCTTAGTGCTTTGTTGCTACTGCGCCCTCACGATCAGTGGGGAGTCGCTCAGTGATCGTTGCCGTTCGCTCTGGCTGCAAAGCTGACATCTGGATTGCGTGCCCGCCAGTGATGACAACAGCGCCCCGCCAGCTTGTCGTGATCGGTGATAGCGGTGTGTACGGATGGGGTGATCCAGAGGGGGGTGGATGGTGTGAACGCTTGAGGCGTCAATGGATGACGATGCCATCTGCTCCAGTGGTGTACGGGCTTGGCATTCGTGGGGATGGACTGGAGTGCGTCGCTCAGCGTTGGCAGCAAGAGTGGAGTTGCCGCGGTGAACTCCGTCGTCAGAAGCCCGATGGTCTGCTCCTTTCGGTGGGACTGAATGACAGTGCACGGGTTGGGAGGCTCGATGGACGGCAGCAATTGAGCGCTGAAGCGTTTCGCTTCGGGCTGGAGCAATTGCTTGCGGCGATGACGCCTGCCACCCAAGTCATGGTGATGGGGCTCAGCGTTGTTGATGAAGCAGTGATGCCTTTTGCTGACTGTCTTTGGTACAGCAATGAGGCAGTGGCCATCCATGAAGCGCAATTGGAGGAAACATGCCTGGAGGCCGATGTTCCGTTTTTAAGTCTGCACCGAGCGATGGCAGCAGAGCCTGATTGGCTCACCTGGTTGGAACCCGATGGGATTCATCTCAACAGCACAGGTCATTACTGGATTCATCAACGTCTTCAGGGTTGGAAGCCCCTTCTTAATTGGGCTGGTCTAGAGCCCCACCGTCAGTTCACACCAACTATTTAGTTGTTGAACCCTTCACTCCTGCAATCCTTGCTAAGGGTGTTTTTTAATACAAGGATTAGTGCTGATTACTACCAGTATTGAAGTAGAGCTCGTTAATATAAGCGGGCACCAAAAACAAGGGTAATGAGATTCCGCCAAATCTTATTTGCTCTTTTTACATTTTCCTTCCTCGCTTCATTGTTGCCGTGAGAAGACCAGAGGTTACTTCTACGCATCTTTGGTTTGTTTTTGGTGTGTTGATATGTTTCTTGGTGCAGGCTGGCAAGTATTAGCCAGTTTGATTAGGCTGGGTAGCAATAGTTAAACTAGCAAGTAATAGCTAACGTAGGCGGAAAAGTAAAAAGATAATAGATGAGAATTTTCTTTCATTGGTACAATTCTTTTTTTTTGAGTCTATCCAGGATCTTCATTGATTTATTGTTTTAGTGGGCTAAGTGGACTTGTGGATTAATCAATCTTCCCCAGCGTGAGGAGTAGGCATCGAAAGGATGAACTGGCTTTCATCCTTTCGAGTGGATCTTTTCACTGAAAAGAAGGAGGGGAGATTGGGAGATCAAAGCGACGTTGAAAGGGTCGTATCAACCCACGCGTTATGCCATCCAACCAATGTCTTCGACGGCGCGAGCAGCGCAGATCGTTGCCAAAGCTAATCCTTGAACGCAACGATGCTGTGCTCGAACACCTTGGATTGGCACACCATGCCGCCATCTACCAGGCGGCTCGTTATCCAGGTGAGCAAGACGACTTAGTTCAAGAGGGTCGTTTGGGGTTGATCAATGGAATAGCCAATTTCGACCCTCAACGCGGATTGCGGATCAGCACCTATGTCCTGGCAAGAGTTCACGGTCAAATCCTGCATTTCCGTCGTGATCGTCAACACACGCTGAGGATTCCTTGGCGCTTGAAGGACTTGCATCGTCGGGGCATGCGTCTTCAGGCTCAACGCTTGCAGCAGAGACTCGAGCCACTGGATGAGCCAGGCCTCGCTGCATCCCTCCGCGTGAGCCCTCAACGTTGGCGAGAGGCCCTGATCGCTCATGCCTTCGGTCATGTGGAATCGCTGGATGTTGCACCATCGATTCAGGCGGTAGAAGGAGGGCTGAGAAGCTCCCTGCTCGATCTGATCGAGGATTCCTCATCCGTGCCTTCATCTTTAGATGAGACAACCCTTCGGTGGTTGCAGGATGCGTTGCAGACCCTTGAGCCGCAACAGCGTTCCTGGCTCCTTGCTCGCTATGTCGACAACATTCCTATCAAAGATCTTGCCTTGCGAGAGAAGGTTCACCCAGGGTTGCTTCGCAAATCCATTCGAGCGGCTTTAAGCATGTTGCGACAGGCAGCAAAATCCTCTACCGCACAGCCTCTCGTCAACCAGCAAGTCCCAAAGGGACCGCGATCAGCATCGCCAAGACGGCGGCCCAAGAGGTTTGCAACCCGTTAACGACCTCATTGGTTAACCAACTGACCTTCTCTTGAGCCAGAGCTCCCAGCAGGCTTTCCAGCAGGGTTGCGATTAGACCCACAATCGCGACCACGATCATCGCCGTGGGAGAGGTCAACACCGATAGCCCGGCCATCACAAGCATCATCAGCAGGCTGCCGGCGGCACTCGCCAGGGTGCCTTCCAAGCTCACGGCACCTTCCGTTCCTGCTGGCACTCTGCGAAGACTCGTAATCAAAACGGTGGTTCGTCCCCAGCGTTTACCGATCTCACTGCCAAAGGTGTCAGCAAGTTTGGCCGCGAAGCTGGCTGCAAATCCAATCAGCAAAAGCGTTGCGGAGCCAATGCCTGCTCCAATCAAAAGGGCGATCACCGTGCCAGTGAAGGCAGATCCCCAAACGTTTGCTGGTCCTCGACGGCCTCCACGCGCCTCTGCAAGCCCTTGCTTTTGTTTTTGTGCAAAGCCAAGGCGCGTGACCAGTGATCCCAAGACGAGATAGATCACTACTGCGATCCAGCCTCTCCAACCGAGGCAGCCCCAAAGAATGGTTCCCAGGATTCCTGCATGCACCCAACCCATGCGTGTCAGGAGGGGAAGGCGCTGCGCAAAGGCGATCAGCACGCCATTGAGAAGCAGGGCTATTCCCCACATCGTGATGTTTTGGTCGGGCAAAACCATCGAGCTGTGTTGCACTGCCCTAAGCATCAGCCCATTCAGCCTGTTTGGGTTGGATAATCAGCCCACGTTGTCCACCGGAACCTGGCATGGCTCTGAAGAGCAAAGGCTTTTTCCTCAACCTCGAGGAAGGCACTTCGACCGACCAGGCGATTCAGATGGCGCCTGTGCGAGATCTTCCTGTCGAGGACAGTGAAGAGGAGATTCTTGCGCCGATACCCGCCATCTCCAAACCAACAGATGGAAGTAGCACGGTTGAGACCGCCAAACCAGCTCAAGCGGTCAAGACGCCCTCGGCTCCAGTTACAGCTTCTGCACCAGCTGCATCTGCTCCAGTTGCCTCTTCAGGCTCCCTAACAACTGCGCAAGCGATTGCAGCTGCCCTTGCAGAGGCAGAAGCGGCCCGTCCTGTCGTAACGCTCAGCACCTTTGCTCCAGAGATGCTTCGGCCTGGTCGTGATCTTCGGTCTCAGCCTCGTCGTCCGGGCCGAAATTTGAAGGGTTTCAAGGACATGGCCTCAGAACTGTTCAAAAGCTGACGACGCCAACTGCTGAGCGTTACCACCCCGGCAATTGCGGCTGTGGAAGAGCGCAAAATATCCTCATTGAGACTGATGGGTGACCATCCTTCCCTCAGGGCTTGCGCTTGTTCCTCAGGGTCCCAGCCTCCCTCTGGGCCAATCGCAAGCCAGATCCTGTTGTCTCCAGGGGTCTGGCGCCGCAACCAAGGCTCCAATGCAGTGAGCCCTTCTAATCGTGTGGTGGCAATTGCCAGCGTTTCGCTGCTGTTTGGCATCGTCCACCAGTCTTCCGTGGATGCCAGAGGTAGGAGCTGGGGCATCCAAAGCCGCTCGCATTGCTCGACCGCTTCTTTGAGGATCAGCTGCCAGCGCTCTGGTTTGTAGTCCGCTTGGGGTGTACATCGCGTTGCTTGCAAGGGCTGGATGCAATCCACGCCCAACTCACAAGCCATGCGCATGACGTCATCCATGCCACGTCGAACCAGAGCAATCGCAAGGCCGAGCTGAGGGGTGCTGGCTGGGGTTGTGGTTGTACAACTTCCAGGGAGCAGGAGCTGTCCCTCCTCCTGTAGGCATCCTTCCCAAAGATGGCCGCGGCCATCCACCACCGCCACAGCTGCTCCAGCACGAAGCCGTAAAACACGGCGGAGGTAATGACGTTCGTCATCACTGAGCACTAGGCATCCATTGCCATCAAGATCAGCCAATCGGTTGGGCTCGATCAGTAATCGACGCAGCTCCGCCACCATTCGGTTCAGTTCAAGCCAGCTTGTCGGGCTTCGCGATAGAGCGCCTCAACCCCAATCCTGTTGAGGGGAAGGCGCAACAACTCAAGAGCCAGGGATGGTTGGCCCCGTTGAATCAGCCATGACATAAGTGGCCGAAGGCTGTGTTCATTCAGCAGCCCTCCGATCGTGAGCAAGGACCAAAGCAAGCGATGCAACAACGTGAACTGAATGATGAACCGGACCCGCCGACTGGGGTGCTTGCGATAAAAAACCAATCCCATGCGGGCTCGTTCCCGCTCCACGCGAATCAGGTCTGGGATTTGCTCCAGGCGAAAGGCTGGATGCCAGTGATACCCAACCGCTTCTGGACACTTCACCAGTTCAACACCCATTTGCCTGAGCCGCTCGCCGAGCTCCAAGTCTTCCCATCCGTAAAGGCGGAATCCAAGATCAAATAACCCTGAACGCTCCAAAACTTCACGGTCGATCGCCACGTTTCCCGTTGCGAAGTACGCCCAGGAGAGATCACGCAGTTTGTGGCGTTCTGCCGTTGGTTGATCAAAGTTGGCCGTATTGATGACGGCTCCGTAGGTGAAACAGAGACGATTTCCCTGCTGATTCCAACGTCGACTTAAAGCTCGGGCATGGGATGCCAAGAAGCTAGATGTGACCACTAAATCACTATCGATAAAGACGATCACATCTCCTTTGGCATGATCAACGCCGCGATTACGACCTTCGGCAGGTCCGCCATGTTGTTGTTCCACAAGGCGGACATGGGGGAATCGAGCTGCGTTTTGACGCAACCAGTCGGGAGTGCCATCGCTGGAACCGTCATCGACGACAACCACTTCGTAGGTCTCGATCTCTCCGCTGGGATCCTGATGTTCCAGGGCCTGCAGACACTTCTCAAGAATGGAGCGCCGGTTGTAAGTGGGGATGACGACGCTGATGAACATCCGCGTGAAACAGAGGCATTAGGGGTTCAGCCTAAAGCCATCAAAAAAGAGGGGTCTCCCCCTCTCTTGATGCAAACGATGCAGGGTCACGCCTAAGCGATCAATCCGCAGCACCACCGTTGTTCGCCGTACCGGTTACTCCGTTACCAGCACCTTCACCACGGCCATCGTTGCGAAGCTTGCGCTTTTTAAATTTGCGGGCGTAAGCGCGATTGCGCTCCTGCTTTTCCTTCTTGAGGTTTCTGCGCTTAGCCATGCGTTCTGGAAGATTCCAATTCTTTTACTCAGACCAACTTAACGAATCGTCTGGTAAAGACGCCCATCTTCCATTCGAACAAGACGATCTGCCACATCAAGGATGCGCGGATCGTGCGTCACCATCAGCACAGAACACGACTGTTCGCGAGCTAGCCGCTTCAACAACTCAACAACTTCTCGGCCTGTGCCGCTGTCGAGAGCAGCGGTTGGTTCATCGGCTAGTAGGAGCTGAGGTTTGGCTGCAAGGGCTCTGGCGATCGCTACGCGCTGCTTTTGGCCCCCGGAAAGGTCATGGGGAAGCTTTCCCAATTCGTCTTCAAGTCCCACAGATCGCAACCACTCCCGTGCTTGATCGCGACGAGCCCTGTAGCCAAGATTGGGCAACAAATCAGCGCCCATCTGAACATTTTGTTCAGCGGTGAGACAGCGCAAAAGATTGTGGCCCTGGAAAATCATGCCAATGCGACGGCGCAAGCGCTGACGCTGGCCTCGAGCTGCTCCGCGTAGCTGCTGCCCAAACACATCAACATCGCCCTCCTGAACCTTTCGCAATGCTCCGATCAAGGTGAGCAAGGTTGTTTTGCCGCAGCCGGAAGGCCCGGTGAGCAGCACCACCTCACCTGCAGAAATTTGTAAGTCCACGCCTTGCAGAACCTGCCTGCGGGTGGAGCCGTTGCCGTACCAATGGCTCAGAGCATGGATATCAACTGTGAGTGCACTAGTGCCCATCGCCTTAAAAGATCTCCGCCGGATCAGCATCAACAAGTCGTTTCATGGCAAGACCTGCGGAGAGCATGCACATGATCAAGATCATGCTGAACACGCTCACGGCTCGAACCGTGTTCATCGCCACTGGCAACTGGGTGGCGTTACGCACCAAAAGGTACAGGCCCTGTCCGGCGGCGTAAGCCGGCAAGTAGCCAAACAGAGCAAGCAACAGGCCTTCTCTGACCACAACTCCCAGCAAACTATTGAGCTTGTAACCCATCGCCATCAGGGTGGCGTATTCGGGCAAATGATCGCTGACATCTGAATACAGAACCTGATAAACAATCACGCAGCCCACCACGAAGCCCATGGCGGCGCCAAGGGTAAAAATGAAGCCGATTGATGTGCTTGTACGCCAGTAATTTTGCTCGAAATCGATGAATCCCTGCTTGGTCAGCACGGTCACATCGTCTGGTAACTGAGATTGGAGGCGTTGAGCCACCTGCTCTGCATCACTTCCAGGCTTAAGGCGCACTAAGCCCACTTCAATGCTTCCTGAAGGGGTGTTTGGAATTAAATCCAAAAATGTTTCGCTGCTCGTTAATAAGTTGCCATCAGCACCAAAAGAAGCCCCGAGTCCAATCAGGCCGGCGACGCGAACTCTTTTGCCATTGATTTCACTTTCAACGGTGCGTCCCTCACGAAACCATTCGGCTACAGGACCAAATTCTGCTCGCGATTTTTCGTCAAATAAGACCCGGCCTTTCTGTGTGAGCAGCTTGGCTTTTGCTGCCAGCGTTGGATCGGTGAAGAGGGGATGGCCGGGCTCAAATCCCAACGCAAGAATCGATCGTGTCCCAAGGGTTTCTGGATTCCTCCAAAGCAGCAGATTCCAGTGGACGGGTGTAATCCCTTCCACTTCAGGAGAGGCCATGGCTTGAATCAGTCGCCTACGAGGGAAGCCGGCCATGCTTACGGAGCTGGTGGAGCGCGGGCTGATTAAAACGATGTCGGCATCAAATAAACGATGCACGGTGACGCTGGCGTCAAACAAGCCGTCGCGAAAGCCCAGCTGCATGAACATCAGAATTCCGGCAAAGCTGATGCCTGCCAGAGCAACCGCCAAACGCACGGGCTGGCGGATGAGCATTAAGGATGCCAATGGGATCCTGCGCCGCTGCCAAAAGGCTCGGATCATGGGGTCTTGAAGCGGGCAATCACTTTCAAACCGGAGAGTTGAGTCACTCTCTTTGCCGACGTTGGCGAAAGAACGACATCCACCTCAATGACCCTGGCATCGGCATCACCGGTGGGATCGGTTGAAAGGACTTTTCGCTGTCGCACCTGTGGAGTGATTCGCTCGACACGGCCCTCGAGTGTTCCTTTGAATCCGCCGTTTTCGCTGATCAAGCTGACCGACTGGCCGATTGCAATTCGATTGATATCCGACTCGTACACCTCAACCAGGGCCTCCATGCTTTGGCTGGCTCCCACTTCCATCACACCGTCGTTGCCAGGACGCTCTCCAACGCGGCTGTGAATTTTGAGTACAACGCCATCAATCGGAGACAGCAACTCGCTGTCAGCAAGATCGGTCTCGAGGCTTCGTCGCTTTGCGATCAGCTCGACACCTTCGCGTTGGAAGCGTCTCAGTTCATCCTGTTTTTCCTCATAGGCCACCATCGCAGCAGCTCCTACTTTGGCCGCGGCTGCATAGCGAGAAACCTCTCGCTGTTGAAGTTCCACTTCGAGCGCAGCCGATTGGATTTGAGCGTTCACTTCAGCGATTTCGGCTTCGATTTGGGGGCGGCTGTCAAAGATCGCTAAGGGTTGACCCTTGAGAATCCGCTCCCCTTCCTTCACCAGCAGGGCGGCAATGCGTGGTGTGCCGCCAAACCCACTCACTGGAGCCGCCAAGCGACGCACTTCACCAGCAGGCTTGAGTTGGCCAAGGGCAGCCACCGCTTCCGGTGCAAGAACTGTTGGAACTGCAGCAGCAGGTAAGGATTCCGGTGCAGGCCTGCGGGTGATCCAGACACCGGCACCGACAACGACAGCTCCTAGGACTCCAACCATCACCCACAGCGGAAATTGCTTCATGGAAGAGGAGGAGGATCGTCGAAGAGCATCTCCTCGATGTAGCGATCTGCCCAAGCGCTGCCGAAGGCTTTCTCTAAGACGCGTCGGGTCTTGTCGTTGCGTTTCTGTTGCCGGCAATAGGAGAGTTGGCCTTGATGACGTTTGATCGTAGGTAGTTCATCAAGATCATTGGGAGCGGTTGCCAGAATCGCTTGTCGAAGGATGTTGAGGTATTCAGCGACGAGATCAACGAACCATGTCTCCTCTTGCTCATCCACGGGGCGAATGAATTTCACATAGGGAGAAAAAATGGTCCCCCATGCGGGTAGATCTCTCACTTGCTGAAATGGTGGCAATTGCAGTGCACTGAGCGGTTGACTCACCGCATCGGGTAACGAGGTGCATACCGGTGAGAGATCAACGATGGCTGCTGAAATCCCAGCTTTGCTGGCAACAATATCGGCACCAAAGATGGGTAAGTCGAATCTGGGATCTGGAAAAAAGACGCAGTGAAGGATCTGCAATCCCATGCCCAGTCGAGCAATTTCAAGATGGAGTTTGCGTAGACCAAGGCATTGATGCAGCTCGTTGCGAATGAAGAGGGATTCACCATCGAGCATGCCGCTGATCGCCTCTAATGCCGGGTCTACAGCCAGAGGGGACAGGTCAGGGAGGGCCGTCCGACACGTGCGAATTTGCTCCGCTAATGAGGTCACCAGCGGATGCAATTCAAGACCGTTGGTGGATTCGGACATCAGTCCAGCGAGGGACAGCACAGGATGGGGCTACCCATGACTAGTCAACTGATCAAGGCTATGACGGGAGTTTGCTTAACCCTCAGTCACTGTTGTGTCAGCGATATGTCAGTGGCTATGGGCCATCTGTTGGATATCTAAGGTTACTTGAGGGTGTTGCGGGAACAGATCAAGCGTGGAGAGTTTTTAAGCCTTGATGACGCACCTCGGACATGGTTCTCCACGAGCTAGGCAGCCTCTGCTGATGGCCTTTCGCTGCTCATAGAGCAGATACAGGTGTTTTGTTCAAAAGCCGCTAGACCTGTTGACTTTGAACGTCCTGGGAGAAGGTGACGTGCTTCTCCGTTAGTAGATGTGCTTCCTGTTTTTATGTCATCCAGGGAGTTGAGTGTTGGTTAGTTGCTTGCTGCCTGCTGTTCATCTCCTCGTTCAGCAATAAGCAATAAATGATAAGTTGAATAAATATCACCGATATGAATGTCTAATAGTAGTTCTGATCATGTCTGCTCGCCAAGGCAAGTGTAGCGGCTCTAGATCAGTATTTAAGAAGATTTGTTTTGCAATGACCAGCCTGTAAGCGTATCTTTTGATACCCTCATTAAGACATCAGAAGTTTTCAGGCGTGATCTCCTGAGATCTCTTAAAAGATAGATGAGTAAATTTTCTGGCATGAAGCATCTCTTTTTTAAGCTGGGTTTATTCTTAAAGAATTCTCTCTCCAAGAGCGGCAATAAAGATCTGTCTAGCTTCATTTGCAGTCTTCAGCCTGGAATGATCCAATGCAATTGGAAAATCAGAAGAGGCACGAAAATGCTAATAGACAGCGATTTTAATTCTGCTCTATTCTTAAGGATAAGGGACGTCTCGGGAGATAGGACAAGCGCTTCTTTGACAATAGAAACGACGACCAGTCAGAACAGCGCAGAGATTAATCTTCCAACTGACAATGGAAGGGTTTTGCTAGAGCTGGGATACAAAACAGAAGGTGGAGACTTTATAACCCTTGAATACAAATTCTATGACTTAGGAGTGAAAAAAGTTGAAGTGCCTAAATATGCTGATTGGTTTCAGAGAGAGTCATCCAGTATTCACCAAGAGATGTATGAATTGGGTAGAAGAGGTTTTGCGATTGGAGGTTCAGAAGAACGTATGGCTTGAATCGGATAGCAGATCAGAAGATTGCAGTACTTACAGTGTTGATGTAATCAAAACTTTAGTTGATCTTGGCTCATATATCCTGGTCTATGTCAATCGTGGGTCGTTCTGTCGGATCTCGTTTGAGGTGGTTCATTGATTGCTGAGTGAACGCGAACGGCATTTCCCCTCAGTGGTCGCAGAGTATTTTTTTCAAGTCTGAAAGTCTATGCACTAAAACTACGCACAAGCAAAGGCCTAGTTGGATTCAAGAGAATGAAAATACCATCCACGAAGTCCGGCCTTTCTTTTAAAACTTCGGTCTTCGTACAGCCAAATGTCTTCAGCTGAAGGGTTGAATCCGGCTTCTTTGGCAATCCTCACTAAGCCATCATTGTTATTTGCAGTACTAACTCTGTCACGTAACTTGTAGTCATTGATCACTTTGTCTAAGAAAGCTATTGCTTGCTTACGTCGTTCGGAAGAGTGGTAGAAGGCAAAAGGTTGGACTTCTTTAAGCACGATTATTCTTTTTGATCTCAGCAATTATTTTGCAATGGATTTGGCTGCAATTACTATAAAAAATTATTACTTAAGTATTTATACTATCTCGCAACGATTGGTCGTTCTAGTTCATCAAGTTTTGTCTGCGTCGCCTGCGCTTCTAGAGCTTTCCCCTCTGATTCTCAGAACCGTTAAGGCTGTGCCCATCAGATCTCGTTGGTCCCCATGAAGACTTCCAGTTCTGGTGCTATTGGCCACCGCCAGGACGAGGTGCTGCCCCCAGGGGATTGTCCTGGACTAGGTCTCTCTCATCCTTCCAGCTCTATCTGAGCCTCTTGTTCACTAACAGTGTCCATAAGTTGTCAGATTTCCCAACCGCTGGACAGCGCTTCTTCCCTTTCATCGTCAAACTGTTCTCTATAAGACTGATAAGCAATCACAGCTGGTCGGCACTCGTTGAGTCGTTCTTCAATGGTTATCAGGTCAGCCCGTAGTGTCAGTAGAGGTCAGTGGCCATCAATAGATTTGAGTCGTAGCAACGAATCTGATTTTGCCAATAAGAAGCTGGGGTCTTGCCACGGGACCCTGAACAAGATCGCCTCCGGCCCTGAGCTGCATCATCAGCTTTTGAAAAATGGTTGTCGAACCGTGAGTGCGCTGATGCCAGATGCAGACCTCACCTGTCTCGACTTTTGGTGTCGAGGAGGAAGCGTTTGGGAAGACCAGGGGGAAGAGGGTCTCGCTCACTTTTTAGAGCACATGGTGTTTAAGGGCAGTGCAACGTTGCAGGCTGGAGAATTCGATCGTCGGATTGAGGCTCTTGGTGGCAGCAGCAATGCGGCAACAGGTTTTGATGATGTGCACTTTCACGTCTTGGTGCCATCCAGTTGCGCTCAGAACGCCCTCGACCTGTTGCTTGACCTCGTGCTTAATCCCGCGCTGAGAGATGACGCCTATGGCATGGAGAGGGATGTGGTGCTGGAAGAAATTGCCCAGTACCGAGATCAACCCGACGAACAAGTATTCAAAACCCTGTTGTCTCAGGGTTTTGGACAGCACCCCTATGGCCGTCCAATTCTTGGCTGGGAACAGAGTTTGCTCGACAGCACTCCAGAGGTGATGCGCCAATTTCACAACAGGAGGTATCGCGGTCCCAACTGTTGTTTGGCCATTAGTGGCGCTGTGACATCGACCTTGTTGGAGCAGATTCACTCGAGCCAGCTCGCCGAGCTCGAAGCCAGTCTTGATCAGGGGGATGAAACAGCATCTTCTTCGCGTTCGCTTGCGTTTCAAAGCGGACGCCAAAGCATCCGATTCCCTCGCCTAGAAGCAGCTCGTTTGCTGATGGCATGGCCGATGGCTGCCGCCAACGATCAAGACAGCGTGATGGGTGCCGACCTGGCGACCACGCTTCTGGCGGAGGGGAGGCGTAGTCGTTTGGTGCAACGCTTGAGGGAAGACCTACAAATCGTCGAATCCATTGATATGGACGTCACGGTGATGGAACAGGGAAGTGTGGTGATGTTGGAGGCCTGCTGCCCTGAAGACCAGATCGAGCAGGTGGAAGCCGTGATTGAGGAGGAATTGAAACGGGCAACGGTGGATGCCATCGGTGATGAGGAACTGCATCGAGCAAAGCAGTTGGTGGGGAATGGCCTTCGCTTTAGCTTGGAAGCACCAGGATCCGTGGCTGCAATTGCTGGATCCCAATCCCTATGGGGGCGAACCCAGACGTTGTTGTCTCCGCTCAGTCATCTGCAGACCTGGAAGGTGGAGCGTTTGCAACAGTCTCTGCTACCTCGTTTGCAACCTGACCAAGCGTTCACGCTGCTGGCCTTGCCGGAGGACTCGGAGTGAGCACGACCGATTTGGTTTTGGATCCGGTTCAGACACCAGGGGTGTTGGCCGCGAAATTGTGGATCGGTCGCGGAAGCGCCGCTGATCCGATCGGCCAGAGGGGAGCGCATCAACTGCTGGCATCCGTGCTAACTCGCGGGTGTGGATCCCTCGATGCCATGCAAATGGCCGATCTCGTGGAGGGTTGTGGCGCTGGCCTGCGTTGCGACACCAACGAAGACGGCTTGCTGATCAGCATGAAATGCCGGGATCTCGATAGCCCTCAATTGCTTCCCTTGTTGAGCTCGATGGTTCATGAACCCCATCTGCAAGCCGATCAGGTGACTCTGGAGCGGGAGTTGAGTGTTCAGGCGTTGCAGCGTCAGCGAGAAGATCCCTTCCATCTGGCCTTTGATGGCTGGCGCCATTTGGCCTATGGCGTGGGCCCCTATGGCCATGACCCCCTCGGAGTTGCTGGCGAGTTGGAGCAACTCAACGCAGAGTCTCTTCGGCCGATTGCCACATCCCTCAGCGCCGAGGGAGCGATTTTGGCGTTGTCGGGTTCGATTCCAGCGGGATTGTTGGACCAGCTTCAAGCAGACGGAATTTGCCCTCAATCCAAATCAGCTGAACCTGATCTGCTCGTCAAAGAGTCGAGTGATCAAGGATCTCTGAGCGGGGAACAAACGGTTTACCTTCACCCTCAGACCACAGAGCAGGTCGTGCTGATGCTCGGTCAGCCCACGCTTCCTCACGGACACCCAGACGATCTTGCTCTTCGTTTGCTGCAAACCCATTTGGGTACCGGGATGTCCAGCTTGCTATTCCGCCGTCTTCGCGAAGACCATGGCGTGGCCTACGACGTAGGCGTTCACCATCCAGCAAGAGCACAGTCCTCACCTTTTGTTTTGCATGCTTCCACCGCAGTCGATAAGGCCTTAACCACCTTGAACCTGCTGATCATGAGTTGGCAGGAACTGATCGATCACACGCTTGTGAGCGCAGATCTCAATCTGGCGCGTGCCAAATTTCGTGGTCAGTTGGCCCATGCCTCGCAAACAACAGGTCAGAGAGCGGAGCGTCGTGCTCAGCTCAGAGGTCTTGGCTTACCCGACAACCACGACCATCGCTGTATGGAGGTTATGGAGACCCTTGATGGCACGGCATTGCGTTTGGCTGCATCTCGCCATCTGACTCATCCTCTTCTCAGCCTCTGTGGACCAAAATCTGCCATCGAATCATTGGCTGAGCGATGGCACCAAGCGCTTAGTAAACAGTGAGCTTCTGAAAAAATTTAGGTTGTTTGAAAACTAAGGCCTAGGCAGGAGGAACAAAGTATATTTTTCACTGATCAGTGATTCTCTATGGAAGGAAACATTACTTGTCTTCAAATACAGCAAATTCTTTCACGCGGGACATGAAGTCTTTCATTTCATGCTCTGAGATGCTGCAGGCCATGTTGGTCCAGCGATCCAGCTGCATTTGTAGTTTCTGTCCAGAGTATTGATCTGCAAATCTGTGGAAAGTGTGATGAAGAATGAGAATCAAATCACGTTTGGGAATCCATGGATGTGCCAATGAGATCTGATCCAGTCTGTTTAGCCTGCCGAGCTGCAAGTCCATTTAAATATCAATACGATATAAATTAGATTAAGGCGGTTGGCTTTGCTCTTTTTATCCAAAAGAAGAAGAGATTGGTATAAAATGAATTAATCAGGCCAATGATGTATTACTTGATTGTCATCGCTGGATGTTCAAGGCTGGATGCACTCAATTCCTGTTCAGGATGTCTTGAATTGATGTCTATTCAAATCTGTCATTTATTACATCAATCTAGCGGTGATCAAGTATAGATGATGATTCTCAGTTGCTGCTGTCCGAGATTGAGTGTGATTTATGGAATCATTCTCGATGAGGTTGGCTGGGTCTGATCAGCTGACTCACGGCAAAGGCCCGAAACTCGCCAAAATGCTCTGATGAAACATTTGCTTCCCAAGCTGATCGCTCCGCTGTTTGCGGCAATTGGTGTGTTTGGTCTCGCTGGCTCGGGAATTGTTTGGAATTTCTTGGGCCGTTCACTCGGCCTCCCCAGCACAGTGATCTCACTTCTCGCTTTGTTGGTTGGATTGGTGCTTCTCCGCCCCCTTGCTCCTACGACTGCATCTGTCTCAACTTCAACTTCAACTTCTGCTCCAAGTGAATCTGAACTCAAAGCAGATGAGTTAAAACCTTCCACCGATGATATAAAGCCGGCAATGACGACAGCCGAATCCATTGCTCAAGAGCTAGCGGATTCCCAAGAATTAGTTGAGTCATCTCCGCCAGTTAACTTTGCACCCGTGATGCTTCTGCCTGGCCAAGGCTTGCGTGATCGTAGGCGTCGTCCAGGCGCATCTCTGAAGCGCTATAAGTCAATGGCTGGAGAGCTATTTGAAGCTAAATAGTGACAATATGTTCTCCCTGCCTTTGATAGTGGACGCTACGCTATTGTTGAGCAATTAATTATATAAAAAATGTTGCAAGATTGTTCTATTTGCTATGGATTCTAATCATTTTACCTTCAGAATTGATATTTAAATGAGTATAGCTCGCTTCAATTTGCGCATGAATATGGAGTTGTTGTTTGGCTGGATTCATGGCCTCAATCTTTTTATTAAATGTTCCTTCGGCTAAGAGTTAAGGTCTGGCTTGCTGGCAAGTGCTGAATGTGTTGCTAAAAAGAGTTCATCGTCACGATCTCTTTTGTATGAAATCCATTCTTTCGTTTGCAGCGGTTGCCTTGATGATTGGTACCTTCGGGAGTGCCTTTGCTGGATCGGCTACTCAAGAGGCGATGGATGAAGATGTTGCGACAAGCAGAGCTTTGTCCAAAGTTCCGCAAGGCAAAAAAGTGACCGGTACTTCATGCACATCCATAGAGATCGGCATGGGTGGCGAGACCTCCTATCGCTGCACAGTTAGCTGGGAGTGAGGATGAAGCAACGCATCCTCGAGGAGTCGCTTGTGAAGTGGTGAAAAGGGTCTAAATCACTCGTCAGTGTTGTCCAAGATGTTCTCCTCGATGACCAGCAGTCATCAACTCTGTCTGTTTTTTTGAGATCTTCATCCATCGTGTGAACTTCATAAGTCAGCTTTAAGGTTTTAGAGCGACATTGCAGGTCATAAAAAAGCCGGTCCTAAAGAACCGGCTTCGTAAAAGGGATTTGAGTTTTGTTTGAAATCGGAGCGGCGGGATTTGAACCCACGACCCCCACTACCCCAAAGTGGTGCGCTACCAAGCTGCGCTACGCCCCGTCAGAAGGAAGCTATCACAGCGCATTCCCCGCTTTGTTGAACCGTTTGGAACGTTTCAGCAGGCGTTCTGTCAATTCGTTGCGGGGATCGCTGCTGTATCCCCAAAGTCGCAAATCCCTTGCAAGCAGACGCAACTCATTGAGCGTCATCGAAGCCAGCTGGAGCTCAGGCAGTGTGCGCCAAGCTCTGCTGGTCATCGGCATTGCGGAGCGGCTAGGACGCTCGTTCAAGGCAAGCGTTCCATCTGCGAGCCACTCAGGAATGAGCACAACCAACACGGCAATCAAGCCATAAAGTTCTACCAATCCCTTAGGCAATGGGTGGAGCCGACGGCGCTGGCGTGGGTCAGGTGAGGGCTTCACGAACCTTTTTTAGCTGCCTTGATGGATCTAAATAAGCGAATTTTCACTCTCAAAACTCTGTTTGTGATCAAATCGCCAAGGAGCTCCTGCTTGGGTTGGATTGCTCTTTCCACAGGAATGGCTCTGAGTTGTTGTTATTGGGCCTCAGACTGAAGATCAAAACGAACACCACAACAAGTGTGAGCGCAATCGCCGCCATGACGACCCTGTCTGGCAAGGCGTTGTTCATGGGTTTAAGCCTTCAGAGAAATAGGACTGTTGTCACCGCGCAAAACACAGTGACTGATGGACCAGTCGTAGTTGCTCCAAACAGAACTGGGAAGCTTGTAGTTTGCACCTGCGAAGTCTCCGAGCAACACACCGCTTGGCATGGCTGAGCAATAAGGCCTGCTGCCTGGTCGGGCCAAGTATTGCTGGTGGTACTCCTCGGCTCTAAAAAACACTTGATCGGCCGCGATCTCTGTTGTGATTGCAGCACTGTCTTGTTTGTTCAAGGCTGTCTGATACCAATCACGGCTTGCGCTTGCCAGCTCTGCTTGATGTTCAGTGCTGGTATAAATCGCGGATCGATACTGGCTGCCTCGGTCGTTGCCTTGTTGGTCGCCTTGCGTTGGGTTGTGGCATTCCCAAAACAGCTTTAGCAGATCACTGAAATCAATCGCTGTCGTGCTCCACACCACACGCACCACTTCCGAGTGGCCTGTACGGCCGCTACAAACTTGCTCATAGCTTGGGTTTTCGACCTTTCCACCTGCATAACCAACGGCTGTTGAAACCACACCAGGAAGTCTCCAAAAGCCTTTCTCAGCGCCCCAGAAGCAGCCACAACCAAACAATGCCTCTTCCTGATCGTCCATGAGAGGCGCATTCAGTGCAGTGCCTAGCACCACATGCCGCCCTTGATTGCTGGACGGCTCTGATGGTGTTGTCTGTCCGGTAAGCCAGGAGGGCAGCATCGCGATTAAGCCAGTGCCAAAACCCTAGGCAACTGATTTGGGTTCCAGTTGAATGTGATTCAGCAAAGTCGTCACAAAGGCGAATAACAGAAAAGGCAAGCTCAACACCAGAATGAGACCTACACCCACAAGCGCGAACAGCGGCTTGGATGACCCCATGAGAGCTAGGCCAGAGGCCAAACTCACAAAAATCACCGCCATCCAGGCCAAGATTTGGCCGTAAACGTCCCCGAAGGTGAGGGTGCAGCGCACCGCGAAAGGAGGGCTGGAAGACATCGCTAAAACCTTTTGATCCAGCTAAGCCCCGAACGCATCATTTGTCGTGACTTTATGGATAAGCGTTTCATGTTTCAAGCCACGGCATCCAATCGTTCTGCGGCCTGTTCCCGCTCCCAAAGGCTGCGGTAAGGGCCTTTGACGGTAATGAGTTCGTTGTGATGCCCCTGCTATACGACGCGTCCCTGCTCCAGAACAAGAATCCGATCGCAAGCTGCCGCTGCCGACAACTGGTGGCTGATCATCACAATCGTGCGTTGGGTTTGACGACGGACGGACGCGAGAATTTCTGCGGCCGTGTTGTTGTCAACGCTGGCTAATGCGTCATCGAGAACAAGTAACGGTGACGTCATCAACAAGGCTCTGCCAAGGGCCGTTCGTTGCCGTTGACCTCCGCTGAGCGTGATTCCTCTTTCTCCCACCAAGGTGTCAAAACCATCGGGAAATCCCTTCACATCAGCAAGCAGTCGCGCTTGATCTGCTGCTGCTTCAACCCGATCCATTCCTGCTTCTGGATCTCCGTAGCGCAGGTTGTCGGCAAGGCTGCTGGTGAACAAATAGCCCTCCTGTGGCACGAGCGCAATCTGCTCTCTGAGGTCTTGAAGTCGGAGCTGTGTGAGATCGCAGCCATCTAAAAACAGCTGTCCCTCAGGGACTTCCACCATGCGACCAAGTGCTCGGGCCAAGGTGGTTTTTCCGCAACCAACAGGACCAACGACCGCCACCAACTCGCCAGGAGCAATGTGGAATGAAAGGCCTCTCAAGGTGTCTTGGTCGCTGCCGTCATAACGAACATGCAAATCCCTTGCTTCTAGTTCGCCCTGCATCTGTTTTTTAACAGTGACGGGCTCCAATGGATCTGCAACACGAGGACGGCGCGAAAGGAGTTCCTCGACTCGCTCCAGGCTGACCTGGCCGGTCTGAAAGGTGTTGAGCGTGAAGCCCAATAAGGCCGTTGGGAAGACCAGTCGTTCGACGTAAAGGATGAGAGCAACCAAGCTGCCGATGGTGAGCGCACCTCGCTCCAACTGCCCACTTCCGAGGGCAATTAAGAGCAGCAAGGAGATGGAAGAAATCCCCTCCAGTAAGGGAAAAAGGGTGCTGCGGGTTCGAGCTAATCGAATGGCCGAATCCCTGTAGTTTTTGTTCCGATTGCTAAAAGCGTCCAACTCAGGAGCCTCTTGCCCGTAAATCTTGATCGCTGCGATGCCGGAGAGATCTTCTTGAATGAGCTCACTCAGACCAGCCAAATCCTCCTGTTGGCGGCGCTGTTGGCGCATCATTCGACCACCAAACAAGCGCACTGATCCGAGCATCACTGGATAGAGGGCGATCGCTGCAACGGTCAGTCCTGGATCAATCGCCAACATCGCTGGGAGCGTGAAGGCATAAGCCAAGACGGTGTTGGTCAGGCTGAGGACAGCAAAGCCAAGAAGCCTTCTGACGTTTTCAACATCGCTCGTGGCACGGCTAATAATTTCTCCGCTACCTGTTTGCTGCACCCAGCCGGGCTCCTGCAGCAGCATTTGATCAAATAATTTTTGGCGTAATTCCACTTCAACCTGCCGCCCAACCCCAAACACCAATTGGCGAGAAATCAGCCGGGCAATTCCCATACTTGTGGCTAGCAGCACAATGAAGCCGGCTTGACGCAGCACGTCGGAAATTGCGAAGCCGTCCTGTAGGTCATCTATCACCCGCCTCACTTCAAGCGGGATCGTGACACTGAGAATATTCACGACGACCAGAGTTAGGGCTCCCACCACAACCGTGCGACGGTGCGGACGCAGATAGCGACCGATTAAATCGAGACGGAAGGCGGCCATGCCTGGTGCAGAACAGCTATCAACCTAGGCATTCGTCATGGCTAGAAGTTGGTTCGCAAGCTCTCTTTCTGCGAGTCAAAGCTGGTTACTGATCGATCTGGTCATTGCCTCATTTGTGGGTGATAGTGGAGATGACCCCATCACCCGGCCCGGCGTGCATCTGCACACCGGGCTTTTTTCTGACCAGCTACTTCAATCGCGTTTCTTTCATGGTCACTGCTTCAGCGTCCTGGCCCCAACTGCTTGAGCATTTGTTGGTTGGAAACGTTTTGTCTAAGGAGAATGCTGCTGCGCTCATGGAGGCCTGGCTCGCGGAAGAGCTCACTCCAGTGCAGACAGGTGCATTCCTCGCCGCGTTTCGCGCACGCGACGTTCAAGGCACCGAACTCGCTGCGATGGCCCAGGTTTTGCGCAAGGCGTGTGCGCTCCCAGACGCGAAACCAAACCTGGCGCTGGTCGACACCTGTGGCACTGGTGGTGATGGGGCCAACACCTTCAATATCTCAACAGCTGTTGCTTTCACAGCGGCGGCCTGTGGGGCCAATGTCGCGAAACATGGCAACCGCAGCGCCAGCGGAAAGGTCGGCTCTGCCGATGTTCTTGAGGGATTGGGATTGCAACTCAAGGCTCCATTGGAAACAGTGGTAGGCGCTTTGTCTGAGTCGCGGGTGACGTTTCTCTTTGCACCGGCATGGCACCCAGCACTCGTCAATCTCGCTTCGCTTCGCCGCAGTTTGGGGGTGCGAACGGTGTTTAACCTGCTCGGCCCTCTCGTGAATCCACTCACACCAGAAGCGCAAGTTCTCGGTGTCGCTAAAGCTGAACTATTGGATCCGATGGCGGAGGCGTTGCACCAACTTGGGCTCATGCGCGCTGTTGTGGTGCATGGCTCAGGAGGGCTGGATGAAGCCTCTCTAGAGGGGCCCAATCAAGTGCGCATTCTTGAGAATGGAAACGTTCGTTCCGATCAAATCAACGCCTCTGATTTTGGTTTGACGCCAGCCCCCCTTGATGCATTGCGGGGTGGGGATTTGGTGACCAATCAGCAGATTCTTGAGGCGGTTTTGAAGGGTGAAGCGCCTGACGCGCATCGTGATGCTGTTGCCTTGAACACCGCGCTGGTCCTATGGGCTGCAGGCGTTCAGTCTGATTTATCTGAGGGAGTCAAACAGGCTTTGACAAGTTTGGAGGAAGGTCAGCCGTGGCATCGACTTGTGTCTCTGCGTGATGCCTTGGAGGGTCGCAAGGAAGAATGAAGAGGCCATGGCTGACACTCGCTTCTGCTAATGACCGCTCTTAACCCATGTACAGCGCGTCTGGTCCTGCAGGACGGCACGGTTCTCGAGGGCTTTGCCTGCGGGCAGCGCGGCAGCGTGGTCGGCGAGGTGGTGTTCAACACCGGGATGACGGGATACCAAGAGGTCTTAACGGATCCCAGTTACTCAGGTCAGCTCATCACTTTTACGTATCCAGAGATTGGCAATACGGGTGTCAATCCAGATGACCAAGAGGCGGATCAGCCTCATGCCCGTGGATTGATCGTGAGGCAGCTGGCCCCTCAAGCGAGCAACTGGCGCAGCCAACAATCCCTTCCTGAATGGATGGAGCAAAACGGTGTGATCGGAATACACGGTGTTGATACCCGTGCTCTGGTGAGGCATCTGCGCGAATTAGGCCCCATGAACGGTGTGATCAGCAGCGATGGTCGCCCGGCTCTTGAGCTTTTAGAGGACCTCAAGCAAGCCCCTTCGATGGAGGGGCTCAACCTGGCTGATCAGGTGACCACTCCAACCGCCTATCGCTGGACCAAGCCCTGCAGCGTCAGGTTTGACCAACGTTTTCAAACGCGTCCTGAACGCCCTTATCGGGTTGTAGCCATTGATTTCGGGATTAAGCGAGCCATTCTTGAACGAATGGTTAGCCACGGCTGTGACCTAACCGTTTTGCCCGCAAATACAGATATCAACACCGTGCTCTCCTATGAGCCTGAAGGTGTTTTTCTGTCCAACGGACCTGGAGATCCAGCGGCTGTGCAATCAGGCATCACACTGGCCCGCAGTTTGCTGGAACACAGACAGCTGCCAATGTTTGGGATCTGTTTAGGCCATCAAATTCTGGGATTGGCCCTCGGGGGCACAACGTTCAAGTTGGCCTATGGCCATCGTGGCCTCAACCATCCTTGTGGCAGCACCGGTCAGGTGGAAATCACCAGCCAAAACCATGGGTTTGCTCTTGATGCCGCTTCATTGCCTGAGGACAAAGTAGAAGTCACTCATTTCAACTTGAACGACCGCACCGTGGCGGCATTAGCCCATAGGAATCAGCCGGTGTTTGGTGTTCAATACCACCCCGAAGCCAGCCCAGGCCCCCATGATGCAGATCATCATTTCGCCCGGTTTGCAGGCTTGATGGCTGATCGCCGTTGAATCCTGATCAGATTGTGGTGAGAAGAAGCCAATCTCCCTAGTATTTGCTGCAACATAATTTCGGGGGATTAGTCCCATTACTGAACTGCAGCGATTAACAGTTTCGCTTCGGGGTGGCTTCGAGCAAAAGGGTGGCTGCGTCGTGTTTCATTTCACCGGTCAGCTCGATGCCTATTCCGAGAGTCAGTTCTTGACCTACGTGACTGATGTTCTCAAAACCAATAAGTCACCGGCCGTGATCGACCTTGTCAAGGTTGATTTTCTCGACTCTTCTGGCCTGGGTGTTCTTGTTCAATTTGCCAAACAGTGCAAAGACTCCAAACGACTCTTTGCGGTGGTTGGCAATGCCCGCGTTGTTCAAACTGTCAAGTTGGTGCGGCTTGAGGAGTTTCTCCACCTGTCCGAAGATCTGGATAAGGCTGTTAGCCAATTTTCAACTTGAGTGACTGGATTCGTTCTCAGTTGGCACAAGAGCCTGAGCGTGATCTTGGATCGTTACAGCTGGCTTGGCTTGGAGATGCTGTGTGGGAACTGCATCAAAGACTGAGATTTTGCAAAACCCCAGGTCGATCTCAGGATTTACACCAAGCCGTTGTTTCTCTCGTCCGGGCTGATGCCCAAGCCGCTGCATTAGAGAAACTCGAGCCGTTTTTGACCGATCAAGAACGTGATTACGTGCGGCGTGGGCGCAATAGGGCCGGCCGAGGACCCAAGCGGGCTGATGCCGGCGTGTATGGGAGAGCAACGGGATTTGAGACAATGATTGGCTGGCTCTTTTTGCAGAATCCGACGCGGCTTGCGCAGCTCTTGGATCGACTCGAGGAGACCGACACCGCCCTGTCATAACCACCCCTGCTATGAGCTCACGATTCGATCGCCGCCCCCCCTCCAGCTCTGGCAGCGGCTCAGGTTCCCGCGGTCGACGTCCGTTTCGTGATGGATCGCCACCCATCCGCCGCGATCGCGATGACAGCTGGGGGGGACGTCCTGACAACGGAAACAGCGACCGACGTTCCAGTGACCGCCGCCCCTCGGATCGGCGCTTTTCAGAACGTCGTTCTGGCGATCCGTATGGAACGGACCGTCGGCCTGCTTTCGATCGCCGCTCCACCGATCGCAGACCCTCGGATCGACAGCCTTCTGAGCGACGTTTCTCAGAGCGGCGTTATGGGGATTCTGGTTCCAATGATCGCCGCCCTTCCTTTGATCGTCGCTCCAGAGATTCGGGCTCAAGTGACCGCCGGTCTTCCTTCGATCGTCGACCCTCAGCCGATCGCTCCTCAGATCGTTCCTCCTCGGACCGGTTCACGGAAAGACGTCCCCCTGAAGGCCCTTTCGCAGATCAACGTTTATCCGAACGTCGTTTTAAAGATTCGGGCTCAACGGATCGTCGGCCATCTTTTGATCGCCGCTCTTCTGATCGTTCCTACGGAGAGCGACGAGCGCGTTTTGCGGAACGTCGTGGTCAGGGCGGCAGCGGCGGCAAAAAGTTTTCAGGACACTTGGATGACAAACCGCGCGGTGAGTCGAGTCCTCATGCCGCAGAGGCTGTGGCCGATGATTTGCTCTGGGGGCGTCATGCCACTCAGGCGGCTCTAGAGGCAGGCAGGCCCATTCATCGCATTTGGTGCACTTCTGAGTTGCGCAGTGCCTCGAAATTCCTTCAGCTGCTCAGAGATGCCAAATCGTCCGGGGTGTTGGTTGAGGAGGTCACCTGGGCAAGGCTGGGCCAGCTCACCGGTGGCGCTGTACATCAGGGCATTGTTTTGCAAACTGCTGCAGCTGAAACCTTCGACCTTGAGGATTTGGTGAAGGGATGCAGCGCCTTGGACGATGCTCCACTGTTGTTAGCCCTAGATGGTCTGACCGATCCCCATAATTTGGGTGCCATTGTGCGCTCATCTGAAGCGCTCGGAGCTCATGGGGTTGTGCTTCCTCAGCGAAGAAGTGCTGGTTTAACCGGCTCTGTCGCCAAGGTTGCTGCCGGTGCCCTTGAGCACTTACCTGTTGCTCGGGTTGTCAATCTCAACCGTTCCCTTGAAACTCTTAAATCGTCTGGTTATCGCGTGATCGGATTGGCTGAGGAAGGTGATCTCACCCTTGAAGAGGTGGATCTGGATGGTCCCCTTGTGATTGTGACTGGCTCTGAAGGGCAAGGATTATCGATGTTGACGCGTCGTCATTGCGATCAGCTGATCCGCATTCCCTTGCGAGGCGTCACTCCCAGTTTGAATGCATCGGTTGCCACGGCCCTTTGTTTGTATGAGGTGGCGCGTCGCGGCTGGATGAAGGGTCTCAAGGGACAGAACCCATCGCCACGAATTACCAGGCCGAAGTTGGCCGGACCAGCTGTCGAAACTGCTCCTGTGGTTCCAGAGCTTGGTGAAGCCCCTATCTCTGAGCAGCCCTCAGAACAGCCATCTGGTGCGGCTTATGAGCAAGTTGCTGAGCAGGCCTCGGCGGAGGGTTCACTGGTCAGTCTTGATTTACAGCGGGACTCTGAAATGTCAGGACCTGATGCTTTTGCAGTGAGTATTGATCTCTAATTTCGAGCAAATGTCTTGAAGCAAGGCAAAATATATTTACCTCGAACGCTCTTCCATGAGCCCCTTGATCAGGCCCCTCCGCAGTCTCGCCAATGGTCTTGGCTTTGCATGGTGGGCTCGTGTCCAAACCCATGGGCCTGATGTCACGTATTGGTTCGGTCCCTTTGTCACCAAGAACGGTCTCGAACAAGTCCTGCCAGCCTTTCTCGACGACCTGTCCTCAGAAGCACCTTCCTCGATTGATCATTCGGTTCTCCGTTGCCGTCGATCCGAACCTCTAACCATCAACGCTCAAGGGTGATCCTGCGGCTGATAGCGTCGATGTTGGAACCCAAATCCTGCAGATGGCGATTGCCGAGTGGCGTCAGCAACTTGAAAGCGGTGAAGTCTCCGCCAGGGAGCTGACAGATCATCATCTGGCCCGAATTGAGGCAGTTGATTCAAGTGTTCATGCCTTTTTGGAGGTCACAGCAGATCGAGCTCGTGCCGATGCCGATCGGTTAGATGAGGCCCGTGCCGCAGGGGAGGATCTTCCCCCCTTGGCAGGTGTGCCGATTGCCATCAAGGACAACCTCTGCACGAAAGGCATTCGCACGACCTGTTCCAGCCGGATGCTGGAGTCTTTTGTTCCGCCCTACGAATCCACCGTTACGGATCGCCTCTGGCGTTCTGGAGCTGTTCTGATTGGAAAGACCAATTTGGATGAGTTCGCCATGGGCGGCTCAACCGAAACCTCAGCGTTTGGACCCACAGCCAACCCCTGGAATACGGAGCACGTGCCTGGAGGGAGTTCTGGAGGAAGTGCAGCAGCCGTTGCTGCGGGTGAATGCATGGCTTCCTTGGGGTCCGATACGGGCGGATCCATCCGACAACCAGCATCCTTTTGTGGCGTGGTGGGTCTGAAACCCACCTACGGCCGCGTGAGTCGTTACGGGCTGGTGGCCTTTGCAAGCTCGCTTGACCAAGTGGGCCCTTTTGCCACCTCAGTGTCTGATGCAGCCGAGCTGCTGCAAGCGATCGCTGGAGAAGATCCGCGAGATTCCACCTGCCTTAGGGCGCCTGTCCCCAATTACAGCGATTGTCTTGGTCGCTCAGTAACTGGGCTGCGCATCGGAGTGGTGCGTGAGTGCTTTGACCAGGAAGGACTCGATCCTCAGGTCAAGGCTTCGGTGCTTGCCGCTGCCGATCTGTTGCAGTCCTTAGGGGCTGAGCTCGTGGATGTGAGCTGCCCTCGTTTCAACGACGGTATTGCTACTTACTACGTCATCGCCCCTTCCGAAGCATCAGCCAACTTGGCTCGCTACGACGGCGTGAAGTATGGCTTCCGAGCTGACGATGCTTCCAGTCTTGCTGCGATGACTGCTCGAAGCCGAGCTGAAGGCTTTGGGAGTGAAGTGCAACGGCGCATTTTGATCGGTACCTATGCCCTCTCTGCCGGATATGTGGACGCTTACTACCGCAAGGCCCAGCAGGTTCGCACCTTGATCCGTCGAGACTTCGAGACGGCATTCACCACCGTGGATGTGTTGCTTACTCCCACCGCTCCGTCCACCGCCTTTGCTGCGGGTGCCCATGCAGATGATCCCCTGGCGATGTACCTGGCGGATCTACTCACCATTCCTGCCAACCTGGCAGGCTTGCCAGCCATCAACGTGCCTTGTGGTTTTGACAGCGCTGGGCTGCCGATTGGGGTTCAACTGATCGGCAACGTGCTCGAGGAACCTTTGCTCCTCCAGGTGGCCCATCAGTACGAGCAGTCTGCGGATGTGATGGCCCGACGCCCTGAGGGAAGCTTTATTCCCGCTTGAAGCCTCAGCAAAGTGCCTCAGCACCCTGCATGTAGCGCTTGCAGGGATTGATACCCCTACATCTTGCGCCTGCGTTTACGCTGGTGGCATGGCATTTGTTCCCCTCCATAACCACAGCGACTACAGCCTTTTGGACGGAGCCTCACAGCTCCCTCAAATGGTGGAACGTGCCAAAGAATTAGGGATGCCGGCACTGGCACTCACGGACCACGGAGTGATGTACGGAGCCGTAGAGCTTCTCAAGCTGTGCAAAGGAGCAGGCATCAAGCCGATTATCGGCAATGAGATGTATGTCATCAACGGTTCGATTGATGACCCACAACCCAAAAAGGAGCGCCGCTATCACCTTGTGGTTTTGGCGAAGAATGCCACTGGCTACCGCAACTTGGTGAAGCTCACCAGCATCAGCCATTTGCGTGGAATGCGAGGACGAGGAATCTTTTCCCGTGCCTGCGTTGATAAACAGTTACTGAAGCAATATGGCGAAGGATTAATCTTGGCAACCGCTTGTCTCGGTGGTGAAATTCCGCAGGCGATTATGCGTGATCGTCCTGATGTAGCCCGTGATGTGGCGCTTTGGTATCAGGAAACCTTCGGCGATGACTTTTACTTAGAAATTCAGGATCATGGCTCACCTGAAGATCGAATTGTCAATGTAGAAATTGTTCGGATCGCCAAGGAGCTTGGAATTCGTTTGATCGCCACCAATGATGCTCATTACCTTACGCGTAACGATGTAGAAGCACATGATGCCTTGCTTTGTGTTTTGACCGGCAAGCTGATCAGTGATGTTAAAAGGTTGCGTTATACCGGCACCGAATACCTTAAAAGTGAAGAGGAGATGTCACGGCTTTTTTCTGATCATCTCGAGCCAGATGTGGTCTCGGAAGCGATTAGAAACACTGTGCAAGTCGCTGAGAAAGTTGAGGATTACGACATCCTTGGCCGATATCAGATGCCGCGTTTCCCAATCCCAGAGCCACATACTGCTGTGAGCTATTTGAAGGAAGTCACAGAGCAGGGTTTACGCAATCGTTTGGAGATTGATTCCGAAACAGTGATTGATCCTATCTATGGAGATCGGTTGTCCCATGAATTAAAGATTATGGAACAGATGGGATTCCCCACCTATTTTCTTGTGGTGTGGGATTACATCCGCTTTGCGAGAGAGCAGGGAATTCCGGTAGGACCGGGGCGAGGCTCTGCGGCGGGATCATTGGTGGCCTACGCCCTTGGAATTACCAATATTGACCCTGTTAGTAATGGCCTCTTGTTTGAGCGATTCTTGAATCCTGAACGGAAGTCGATGCCTGATATTGATACCGATTTCTGTATCGAACGTCGGGGTGAAGTGATTGATTACGTTACCCGCCGTTATGGCGAAGACAAGGTCGCTCAGATCATCACGTTTAACCGTATGACCTCCAAGGCGGTCTTGAAAGATGTGGCAAGAGTGCTGGATATTCCCTATGGCGATGCAGATCGACTAGCTAAACTGATTCCTGTTGTTCGCGGTAAACCTGCCAAGTTGGCAGCGATGATCGGTGAGGAATCTCCCAATCCAGAATTTCGTGAGAAGTACAAGAAAGATCCTGTAGTGAAGCGCTGGGTCGATATGGCGATGCGCATTGAAGGGACCAATAAAACCTATGGAGTTCACGCTGCTGGAGTTGTCATCGCAGCGGATCCTCTGGATCAACTTGTTCCCCTTCAGAGAAATAACGATGGACAAGTAATTACTCAATACTTTATGGAAGATGTGGAGTCTATGGGACTCCTGAAGATGGACTTCCTAGGCCTTAAAAACCTTACGATGATTGATAAAACTCTGGAGCTCGTTGCTGCCACGAGTGGAGAAAGGATAGATCCAGACAAGCTTCCAATTGAAGATCCTGAAACGTATGCCCTGCTTGCCCGTGGTGACTTGGAAGGAATCTTCCAGCTTGAATCCACTGGAATGCGTCAAATCGTTCGCGATCTAAAGCCTTCATCTTTGGAGGATATTTCCTCGATTTTGGCTCTTTATCGACCTGGTCCTTTAGATGCAGGATTAATCCCTAAGTTTATTAACCGTAAGCATGGTCGTGAGGCTATCGATTTTGCGCACCACTCTATTGAGCCGATCCTTCAAGAAACCTATGGGATTATGGTTTATCAAGAGCAAATTATGAAAATTGCTCAAGAGATGGCCGGGTATTCATTGGGCGAGGCTGATTTGCTTCGTCGCGCGATGGGTAAGAAAAAAGTGTCAGAAATGCAGAAACATCGCGGGATCTTTGTGCAAGGTGCGTCCGATCGTGGCGTAGATCAAAAAGTTGCTGATGAGCTCTTTGATCAAATGGTGCTGTTTGCTGAATATTGTTTTAATAAAAGCCACTCCACGGCCTATGGAGCCGTTACTTATCAAACGGCCTATTTAAAAGCGCATTACCCTGTGGCTTATATGGCTGCCTTGCTCACGGTGAATGCTGGAGCCAGCGACAAAGTGCAGCGCTATATCTCCAATTGCAATGCGATGGGCATTGAAGTAATGCCACCCGACATCAATGCTTCAGGTATTGATTTCACTCCTAAGGGTGATCGCATTTTGTTTGGGTTGTCTGCTGTTCGTAATCTCGGCGATGGCGCGATCCGTGCCGTGATTGGGTCTAGGGAATCAGAAGGGGCATTCCAATCGCTTGCTGATCTCTGTGATCGTCTTCCCTCTGCGGTGCTGAATCGCAGAAGTATGGAGTCGTTGATCCATTGCGGAGCGATGGACGCTCTTGAGCCCGAGGCGAATCGGGCTCAACTGATGGCTGATTTAGATCTTCTTCTTGATTGGGCCACATCAAGGGCTAAAGATCGGGCCAGTGGTCAGGGCAACTTGTTTGATCTGATGGCAGCATCCAGTGATGGCGCCGATGCCGATGATGCGGCGACCGATCTCAGCTTGGCGCCAAAGGCTCCTGCAGTGAAGGATTACCACCCCACAGAAAAGCTCCGCTTGGAGAAGGATCTTGTTGGTTTTTATCTCTCTGATCATCCTTTAAAACAGCTCACTCCTCCAGCGAAGCTTTTGGCTCCGATTGGGCTCGGGAGTCTTGAAGAACAAGCCGATAAAGCCAAGGTCAGTGCGATCGCGATGATCAGTGAGATGCGTCAGGTCACCACGCGCAAGGGAGATCGAATGGCTGTCTTGACTCTGGAAGATCTCACTGGATCCTGTGAAGCGGTGGTCTTTCCCAAAAGCTATGCACGTTTGGCTGATCACCTGATGGCTGAGGCTCGTTTACTGGTCTGGGCAGCGGTGGATCGCCGAGACGAGCGGGTTCAATTGATTGTGGATGACTGCCGAGCCATCGATGATTTGCGTTTACTGATGGTCGAACTTGATCCAGAACAGGCCAGCGATGTGGCCGTCCAACACAAATTGCGTGAATGTCTTCAGGCCTACCGTCCAGATCAGGAACAGTTGGGAGTCCGAGTCCCCGTTGTTGCCGCAGTTCGAGAGGGCAATACGGTTCGCTATGTGCGGCTTGGACCCCAGTTTTGTGTAAGCGATGCTTCCGCTGCAGCGCTTCATCTCCAAGAGAAGGCCTTCAATGTGAAATGCAGCGAACCTCTACTGAATTAATTGCGGTGTGAATCGCCCCGCTTTGGTTTAGCTCTGTTTTTGAGCCCGTATGGATTCGCGCATTCGCTGGATATTTGGCTTGATGTGCTCAAGACCAAGCAAAGTTCCGGCATCCTGTTCCCAACTGGCTGATAGAACTCCATAACTCAGCCCTCCAAGTCCCAACAAAAAGAAACCGCCAGAGCCGAGCAAGGTGATCCCAGGAGGAACATCCATGATTTGGCGTGAGACTAAGAAATAACTTCCTACAAAAACACCCATCCCCATGATTGAAGGGATTCCTGTGGCGATTGCCACACGTCTTGCCATTCGGTTGGCCACCGACTTGGGAATGGGTTGGCTACGACCTGATTGAGAAGCAGGTCGTTTGGATTTGGATTCTGATTTCGTTCCTTCTGCTGACCGGCGCGGCTCGAAGGGCAGAGAGTTGCGTCGATCAGCCATGGGCTCCTGAAGTCCTGTGCAGCTTGCTTAGCCGCGGATTCCAAGCTTAGAAATGAGATCGCTGTAGCGCTGCTCGCTTTTGCCTCGCACGTAACCAAGCAGACGCTTGCGACGACCAATCATCTTCAGCAGACCCTGGCGGGACGAAAAGTCGTGGATGTTTTGCTGAAGATGGCCGCTGAGCTTCGAGATGCGCTCGCTGAGCATGGCGACCTGAACCTCTGCCGATCCGGTGTCGGTGGCATGGGTTTGGTGACTGTTGATGAGTTGCTGCTTTTCAGTTGTATCGAGCGACATGCGAAGCGTCCGGCCCTACTTGTGCAAAGAAACAATTTACCTCGTCGTGGGCACGATTACGCCGAAGGCCGGTTCAACCATCGCAGACTGGCGCGTAACCACCCATCCCCGTCATCCGATGCCGGGACCTCTTGCCCTGTGGCGACTGCGCGCATGGCGCGACGGATCTCTAAATCCTCATACCCCAGTGTGTTGAGGGTGAGCTGTAAATCTTGCAGTGGGTCGGGTTCAATTGGCAGTGATTTGAGATCACTCCTGTCCACCAAGGAGAGGTCGGAACGATCACTTTCTCGCTCTGCACTCCAGCCACTCAGCCGATCGCGAAGCTCCACCGCAAGGCGTTCTGCTGTGCGTTTCCCGACGCCCTGAGCTTGGGTGAGGCGACGCAGGTCTCCATCGATGATCGCTTCGATCAACTCTGCAGCGCTGCAGCTCTCCAGCAACGCCAGTCCCACTTGAGGACCGACACCATTCACGCTGATCAGAACTCGAAACAAGTCCCGTTCCCTTCGATCCGGGAAGCCAAACAAACTCGAGCCATCGTCCCTTTGAACTTGATGAATCCAGACGGTGCAGGTGGTCCCAGCGGAGAGAGGTTGCAGGTACCTCGAAGCCAGTTGAACTTCATATCCCACACCAGCGCAAGCAATGACCAATCCCTGACGACCGCCCTGACTCCAGTGTTCGATTCGTTCTCCTTGCAGCCAGCCAATCATGCGACAACCATCGTTTTCAGGCTGATGAAGAGACCTTGGGCCATCGCATCAAGCCAATCGTTAATCGAAAGGTCACACAGGGGATCGCCTTGGTGCAATGCCATGGCATAAAAAAAGAAGGCGAATCCGCCTTCTTCGGGGGTGTGAGGAGCCAAATCTTGTGAGGAGATGGCTTTTCCATATTCGATAAGAATGTGCCACTCAGTCAACCAACTGATACGTAGAGACGTGTTTGCTTAGATGTCGGCGTCGTTTTTCACTTGAAGATGGCGTCTTCTGGAGACGGAAACAACAAGGCAACCTGTCCAACAAGAGGGAATGTGCGCCCTTTGTGGGGTTTTGGTTCAATCACTCTCCTTGAATTGCGTGAGTGTTGATCGGCTTTGCTTGGTTGTTTTTACAGAGTTTGCATGCCATTCAGGCCACCCGCTGGCAGCGGAGTGTGCTCTAAAGATGAAAATTTTTTATAGACATAAAAAAAGAAGGTGTTTGATGCCTTCTTTAGGGGGTGTGAGGAGTCAATCCTTGGTCAGGAGTTGACCGTTTCTTTATAAGTCAATGGCCAAGCTTTGTGGCAATCCAACAAGTGACAAGACGTGTCTTGCACGATGCTTCCAGTCACTCAAGATAGTTGGGTGAGGAGGGCTTCTTCACGGAGTGGAAACAAGGCAACACGTCCTACGAGAAGCCAAGAAACCCTGCCTTTGGCGGGGTTTTCTTTTGTCTTCCGTTATCTGGATGCCCGGAAGGCAGTCTTATCGGATTCCGTCAGACAGCGGCATCAGTCATGAATAATGGCCAAAAAAACGAGCGGTTTCTCAGGCCGCTCGTGCTCTCCCTTTTGTCAGCAGCTCGATGCCGCTGCGCAAAGGATCTTCTATGTCCATGTTTTTGTTTGTAGCGATACATACCCTGCTGAACACTGGTGAAACTTTGGTGATATTGCATTAATTGCTGATAGTTATGCATCGCGGGGATGTAGCTGTACTTCAGCATTGCCCCTCCATGAAGAGAGGCCGCCCCTCCCGGATGGAAGAGACGGCCTAACTCGCTCGTTTATGCATATCGCAAACCATTAATCAGTGAACCTGTATCGCGGAAGCCTGAACCTCGTATCGAACACAGTGAACTGAAAGGGGTGGTGCGAAGCGACTGTCTGCAGGATCACCTGGGGCCGGGGCTCTAGGTGTGGGGTCGTGTTCTCCGTAGGGCACCTAAGACGGTGCAGATGGAGCATCGATTGGCATGGCGCGCAAGGCATTGCCTACCAAAGGAACAACCCACGTCTTGTTGAGACTGTTGGAGCAGGGACCTGAAGTCAGCTTGCTTCTGCTGATGACTCAGGTGGAGTGTCGTCTGTCAAAGCGCCTCCGATCTCGATGTCCATAGTTTGTGCCAACAGCGCACACTTGCCATCGGTGTAAAGGCGCATTGCCATCACAGCAAAAACCACCGAAATTAGGAATGGCGTGCCTCAGCGCTAAGGCGTCGGTTGATGGATCGTTTGTGGATGAAAGGCATCTGCAAGGCACTACTGAATCCATCGTCATGCTGACAACCGATCAAAGATGAACCTTTCTTGCCCAACGGTGGCGTCTTATCGGTTCACGAAGACAACTGCCAATCGTTGAACTTTTCGTGATTTGCACCAACTGATCAGCCTCATCAGAGTTGTCATTGCGGATCAAGTCGGATCAACGAAGGATGCAATTAGACGATTTTGCGAATTGCACAATCAACTCCGTTGCCATGGTCGCAATCACAACAGCTTTGCTCGCAAGTACGGCCTCTGATCACCAGGTTTCTAATCATGCGTCCCATGGATGGGCGGTTTTACCTATCGCACCTTGCTCAGCGCGTTTGTAGAACGAATACAGCGAAACACTCACTCATGGAAATTCATACCGCCCATGCTCAACCGATGGGGAGCTTGATTTTCGAAGGTCATCACAAACCATTTCATGCCTTGGCCTGCCCTCTCAATCCTCTAGCAGTGCGGATTGCAAAGAAAAAGTAATCAGCTCCTGCCGCACCAATTATTCAGCATTCATCCGCCTTGTGCGGATTTTTTTTGCACCTTCACTGCTCTATTTCTATTGCGGTCAAGATTGATCCAATTGGCAACTATCGTTGTCAGCATTGATTGGCTGCTCATGCCGCCTGCCCTGCCAAGCCTGAACGTTTGGATCACACCGCTCAAGCGCAGCGTTCAACCTTTGCTGGTTGTTTGCATGGTGTTGCTTCTGAACCTTGGATTAACCGGATGTGGACCATCCGATCAACCCCCACGCGGTGTTTTGCTGAAAGCGCTGGGGCTGCAAATTCAATTAACCCAAACAGCGATTGCGCGTTCCCTGGAGTTAGACCCCGTTGGGTTGCCTGAAGTGAGTCGTGTTCGCGTGGAAGATCAGGAGTCGATCCGCCTCGGTGAGCAACGTGGAATTCATCTCACCGGGCGCTTCGATTGGAGGCTTCCCGCTGATTCAGTGCGAGTTGATAGTCCTTTTGAGCTCTTCTTAGAGCGAGGTGAACGCGGCCAAAGTTGGCGTCTAGCCCAGCCGGTTGGCTCGAGTGATGGAACGTCTCAAGATTGGATCACCCATCCTTTGCCGATTGATTCGCTCTGATTCTGGGCTTGAAAGGATTCAGGTTTCTGCTTTTCGAGCCGTCCTGGCGCTCAGGCTGATCAGCGTGGCGCCCAAGACGCACAAGGCTCCAAGCACTACGGCGCCCGTTATCGGTTCGGCAAAAAACAGCACGCCCCACAGTGAGGCAAACACCACTTGGACGTAATTAATGGAGGTGGCGCGTGCTGCAGGTAGGGCGGATAGGCCTTCGGTTAACCAAATCTGCCCGATCTGAGTGCACAACCCAACCCCGATCAGCCAGACCCACTCGGTTGGATTGGGCCACAGCGCGGCCTGCCCCCAGAGCAAGGGCAGGGTTGCTGGCACCGACACCAAGGGGAAGTAAAAGACGATGACTAGAGGGTGCTCTTGAACCGATAGCTGGCGCACACTCACGTAAGCCAGTGCCGTCAGTAACGCTCCGCCTAGGCCAATCAGAGCCGCCATGGCGGGCAGGCTTCCCATCGTGCCCCCTACCCATTCCGGCTGAACCACCAACGTGACCCCCAGCAGGCCTAACAACACAGCGATGCCGATCCGGCGTCGGATGGTCTCGCCTAAAAGCAGCCATGCCGCCAGTGCCGTCAGAGTTGGATAGGTGTACTGCAGCAGGGTTGCTGCTGCGAGTGGAAGCCGAGCGAGGGCCTCAAAGAAACACAACAAGGCTGCAGTCCCTAAGCCCCCACGGATCAACAACAATCCACGCTGTTCTCCCCAGGGCGAGACCTTGAGACGACGCAACATCGCCAGGGTGATGGCAATGCTGATCAAGGAGCGCACCAGCACGACCTCTGCGACTGGAAGCCTTCCCCCCAGGTGTTTCACGCAAACGGTCATCAAGCTGAACGCCAACGCACAGGCGATCAGGGCTCCGCAGGCTCGCCATTCCTTAGCGGACTGGCTGCCTCTTATCGCGCCTAACAGCCCTTGCATGGTGGTTTCGGCGACACCTGCCAACCATGGCGCATCATGCTTAACAGCCAGCGCATCGCGCTGAACAGCCAGAACGGCATCGGAGCTCGCAGAATGGCGTCATGGCGATGCCCCGTCTCCACCCCCGCACCATCGACGCCGTTAAGGAGCGTGCCGACATCGTTGATGTTGTGGGCGAGCACGTGGTGCTCAAAAAAAAGGGACGGGAATTCGTTGGTGTCTGCCCATTTCATGACGACAGCAAGCCGTCGATGACGGTGTCGCCGCAGAAGCAGTTTTATTACTGCTTCTCCTGCGGAGCGGGTGGCAATTCCATCAAGTTTTTGATGGAGTTTCAGCGGCAGAGCTTCAGCGACGTTGTTCTGGATTTGGCGCGCCGGTATCAACTCCCGGTGGAAACGGTTGATGGTCCTCAACAGGAGCGTCTCCGTCAACAACTCTCAAGGCGGGATCACCTGCATCGTGCGTTGGCCCTCGCTTCCGGTTGGTTTCGCAGTCAGCTGAAGAGTGCATCGGGCGCCGATGCCCTGGCTTACCTGCGCGATCAGCGTGGCTTGAGCGAAGCCACGATGGAGACCTTCGAGCTCGGCTATGCCCCCGATCAGTGGGACGGTTTGCTCAAGCATCTTCAACACGTTGAGGGGTTATCGCCAGAGCTGCTTGAGTCAGCGGGCCTTGTCGTGCCCAGGAAAGGAGGCAACGGGTTTTATGACCGCTTCCGTGGCCGGGTGATCGTTCCGATTCGCGATCGGCAGGGACGGGTCATTGGCTTTGGCGGTCGAAGCCTTGATGGCAGCGATCCCAAGTATCTGAACTCCCCTGAAACAGAGGTCTTTGAAAAAGGCAAGCACCTCTTCGGTCTCGATCAGGCGGCCAATGCGATCCGCAAGGACGATCGAGCTGTGGTGGTGGAGGGTTATTTCGATGTGATTGCCTTGCATGCGGCGGGAGTCACCAACGCTGTGGCGTCACTTGGTACCGCCCTCAGCAGTCAACAGATCACCCAACTGTGCCGGTGCAGTGATGGCAAGCGCATCGTTCTTAATTTTGATGCCGATCGTGCGGGGATCCGAGCTGCGAACAGGGCGATCGGTGAGGTGGAGCAGCTTGCGCTTCAAGGACAGTTGGAGCTGCGCGTGCTTCACACCCCTTCTGGGAAGGATCCAGATGAGTACTTAAAGGACCATGGAGCTGGGGACTATCGCGCCCTGCTCGACCAGGCACCGCTTTGGCTCGATTGGCAGATCGAACAGGTGCTTGAAGACCGTGATTTGACCAAGGCTGATCAGTTCCAACAAGCTGTTAGCGGTTTGGTGGAGCTGTTAGGCAAGCTGCCTCAATCAGCGATTCGCACGCACTACCTCCAGCAAGTTGCGGAGCGGTTAAGCGGTGGTCAAGGCCGTTTGGCCTTGCAGTTGGAGCAGGATTTGCGCCAACAGGTGCAAGGTCAGCGCTGGCATGGACGTTCAGCCCGGCATGAAAAGGCTGGTGAAGTCAGCCAACGAGAGCGTTGCGAAGCCGAGATCCTGCGCATTTACTTGCACTGTCCGATTCATCGCTCGCAGGTGCGTTGCGAATTACGCCAACGGGAGTTGGAAGACTTCGCTCTTCAGCACCACCGTCTGTTGTGGTCTGCGATCACCGATCTTGAGGAAGGCAATATCGGCTCCGGTCGGCTTGAGGCGATCAGTCGGGGGAAAGATCCTGGTCATGAGTTGGCCGACCTTGATCTTCCTCGTTTGCTCACCGACCAGCTGCTGCTCGAAAACAGCGCGTTGGTGGCCAGGTTGACGCCACTTTTAGAGCCTGCAGAACTGCAGCGTTTGGCGTTGGCGCGACCCATGGATGTTTTACGAGGCACTGCAGCCATGTTGGAGCGACAGAAGAGCCATAAACGTTGCCGTCACTTGCTGGAGGCTTGGGGTGGTCAACGGTTAGAGACTCTGGAACGGTGCATTGCTTCGCTGATTGCCAATGAGCAAGAGCAGACATCGACGGCAGTGGAAGTGGATATGGAAGGTCGTATTCATGACATGTTTGAAAAGTTGAATGCGGATGCGCTTCGATTGCAAGAGCTGTATTACTCCGAGAGGAAGCATATTCAGCATCTTGATCAACAACGCTGTGCTGGTTATGAGGTTGCTGCTGCTACTCCCCCTAAATCCATTCCTCCTGCGGCTTGATGGATTGGCACTGGCCAACAACCTGGATTTTTGATTTTGCAACAACAGTGGGCCTCACCTTTGAATCAACGGAAGCAAATTGTTGCGAAAATGTATTTGTTTGCCTTGCTAGATGATGGCGCAGTGTTTTTTTGGAGCTAGCCCTTAAGGGTGTTCTTCAATCCCAATGAAAACTGCATCGCTAGAGCTGTGGAGGCTTACCAGAAAACTCAGCGATAGGACGAGGCTGAGAAAGCTGTTTCATTCCCCAGGGTATAGCTCTATGTTCTCCTCTGTTCAAAATCGAATCGAAGTTTTTTTGCCCTGCTTCTAGCAGGGTTTTGTTTGACATTTTGTTTCTGCCCGTCTACCACGCAAAGCCAACGATGCTGCCAGCTTTTGGGATCAGATTAAATTTTTCATAAGGGTATACTCGTCTCTTAAGTAAATCAATTGATGCATGATTGTTTGATCTTATGCTTCGTTGGTTCGAGGATTTGCCAAGATCACCGCAAGGTCATCGTGATGGCTAACAGTGAGCATCGGCACTGCCCCGCACGGATGGTTTGCGATGGTGATGGAACACCCTTTCGGGTTCTTCAAGTGTGGAGCACTCTCAAGATTCTTTGGCTGCGGTGATTGAGCCCGAAGCACCAAGCCTTGATAGCGATTACTGAGACGGGCCAACAGTGTTTTGTGTGGCAAGCAGTCAACGACGCCATCACAGCTCAATCGCCTTCGAGAAGGGCTTGCAATCTTCCTGGAGATCTGTATCACTGATAATGAGTGAACAGCTCTTCTCAGCGATGTCTGAATTTTTTGAAGCGATCTGGCATGGAGAAGGAATCGGCGATGGTGGCGATCTCGATGAAGCCCTTCAGGCCTTCGTGGTTGTGAAGCCTGAAAATAACGATTGGATCGAGGCATGTGCTGTTGAGGGAGCTAATCCTCATGTCGAGCGTTTCGCCTCCTTCGATTCCTATCTTGATAATCAGGATGCTCTTGAAGTGATTACGGTGACTCCTCAGATGATTGTCGTTGCGATTGAGCAGTTGCCCGTTTGATGGCTGACTCCACGCTTGACTTCTCGACCTACACGCCAGTGAATCACCTCTGGCCCGCTTTTGTGGAACGATTGGGATCTGAGAAAGCACAGCAAGCAGTGCGTCAGGCTCTTGATCTTCAAGGTATGAGTGGGAATGCCGGCAGTCTTCCCGTTCTTTTTGTTGAAACCTGTGGATTGGCTCTCGCTCATACAGATCTTGTGCGAGAACAGACAGGTCTTAACAGCCACGGATATCGCATGGTTTTATTACTCAGTCGACGTGAATTAGAAGTGCAGTTATTGCAAGATTCGTTGTGAATTCATATTTATGATTTGGCGCAAGCATGAGTCTCGGTGTTTGTTTAGGCCCGCACGACCGGCACGTCGCTCAGGCGAGTTGTGGCGGCCCGACCCAGTCGTTCGCGTCGCATGGCCCAGCTCGGATCCAGACCGCAGGCAGCCCATTGCACGGTGCCTCGCCCATAGCGGTGATTGAGACGATCGACCGTTGCCATCAAGCTCTCCCGTTTCTGCTGCTCTTCCTCCGTGCAGGGCACCCATAGATGCTGTTGAAGTTGATCGATCCCCTGCAGGTGTTGCATCAGAACACCTGCCTTCGCCAGCGGTCGGTGCGGTTGGAAAATTCGTTCCACTAGGGGTAATGCAGCTTCTAACAACACACGCGTGTCGTTGCTGGGTAGATCAAGGCTGGTGCTGGCAGCTCGGCTGTAAAAGCCTGGAATGAAAGGGCTTGTGCGCGTATAAATCGTGAGAGCCGCTGTGCGTTGCTGCTGTTTTCGCAGCTTTTCAGCCGCTCGCACCACATAGGTCGCGATTGCTTCGCGGAGCTCTTCCAGGCTGGTAATTGGATGACTGAAGCTGCGGCTTACGCAGGTCTCCTGCTTCGCAGAGGGTTGGAGATCAAGCGGTAGGCAGGCATGGCCTTGCAGTTCTCTTTGGAGTCGAACTCCCACCACACCGGCCTTAGCGCGCAGGCATCCGCTGGGCATATCACGCAGCTCCCGTGCGTTCACCACTCCTCGCATTCGGCACCAGACAGCGAGTTTGCGGCCGATGCCCCAGACGTCTTCAATCGAAATCGTTTCCAGCCAGCGATCGGGATCACGACACAAGTCAAGATCAAAGAGTCCAGCGTGGGCCGGCACCACTTTCGCGAGGCGGTTGGCGAGCTTGGCTTGTCCTTTGCTGGCTCCAAGACCAATGGCAATGGGTAAACCGAGGTTGCGTCGAGCCAAGGTTCGCAACTGCTGGGCCCATGGACGCAGATTTCCGTCCGACGGGCGGCTGAGCCGGGCAAAAGCCTCATCAATGGAGTAGATCTCCAGATCCTCAACCTGGCCTTCCAACAAACTCATCAGCCGTTGACTCATGTCGGCGTAGAGGGCGTAATTCGAGCTGCGAATCACAACATTGTTCTGTTCGAGATGCCGCTTCGCTTTGAAATAGGGGGTGCCCATGGCGATGCCAAGAGCTCGTGCTTCAGCGCTACGGGCCACGATGCAGCCATCATTATTGGAGAGCACCACCACTGGTCGGCCGATCAGGGCCGGATCCAGGCTCTGCTCGCATGAGGCATAAAAATTGTTGGCATCAATGAGAGCCGTGACCTGGGTCATCGCGATGATGTGAGCGCTAGAGAGGATGGATGACGTGAATGGCGACGCCCCAGATCTGCACATCTCCGCAACGATGGAGATCTAAATGGGGATAGTCAGGGTTGGCCGCTTCCAGGCGTAGATGGCCGCGATAGCGAGCGAGGCGTTTGAGAGTGAAGGATCCATCCAGGACGGCCACCACCACTCGGCCAGGACGAGGGTCGAGGCTGCGATCAACCACCAAGAGATCGCCATGGTGAATGCCCGCGCCAGTCATGGAGTCGCCGCTCACCCGCAGAAAAAAGGTGCTGCTTGGATGGCGAATCAGTTGTTCATTGAGGTCGATCCCCACCTCGATGTAGTCGTCAGCAGGGGAGGGAAACCCTGCTGCAACCTGGTCGCTCGCCAGAGGAAGGCTGAGCCCTTGACGCTGGAGTCGCAGAGGCTGGGGTAGCTGAAGCGAGATCCGATCCACTTTCACGGAAGCGCACGTTCACACTCGCTTAATAGTACAAGCGTTCTACTTTTTTCTGCTGCTTCTCGGTGTGCGCGGTGTGCGTTGTCAGGACTGCGAGCAGGTCGTCCCTGGCTTCGAGCAGGCGAATCATTGCAGTTCAATGAAAACCGTTCGCAATCCAATCCGAAAGGAGCCCAAGTTGCAGGTAACTCTCACTTGCTGAAGATTGAGCGGGCATCGCCTCGCCCTTACTCGATGGGCACAGCAATCTTTGACTGATCCCTGAGTAGCAATGCTTTGCAGCGGATGCCGGGCCTACGGGCGCCAATCTCAAAAGCAGGGGCTCTTGTTCTTTGCCCAACTGCAAGGAGGCGATACTCGCTGCTTCAGTGGCAGCTTCTAGAGCACAATCTTTCGATTAGTTGATTTGCATTCAAGCTTGAGTTTTTCTTCTGACTGCCAGACTTCAAGAACATCAGGAAAGTGTTCTTCAATGCATAAATCACAAATTCCATGGCTGAAATTAAGATTAGTGCGCTTAGATAAATATCGATCTAGATGCATCCAATGCCCATCGGTGTCTTTTGCTTTTCTGCAGTAAGAACAGGTTGAGATAATATTTCCATCGTCTACAAGTGCACAATAAGATTCAATTAATTTGATTGATCTTTTTCTTAGTTCTAGGAAGGCAACTGCTTGCCTGGACAGGGATTCCATGATGCTAAGTTGTGAATCGCTAAGTCCATGTGGCTCTCGATCAATAACGCAGAGTGTCCCAATTCTGTGATTTTCATCATTCTGCAAAGGAAAGCCCGCATAGAGTCTGATCTTCGGTTCTCCTTTAACCAAGGGATTGTCAAAGAATCGTTCATCTTGTAATGCGTCTTCAACGATTAAAGGTTCAGAGGAGTGAATTGCATGGGCGCAGAATGACCAATCGCGCACAGTTTCTTGAGCCTCAATACCAACCTTGGCTTTAAACCATTGCCGATCTGAATCAACCAGGCTTAAGAGAGCAATTGGAGTGCCACATGTTAGAGAAGCTATTTTCGTTATATCATCATAATTCTCTTCAGGCTTTGTGCCAAGAATTCTATATTCGCTAAGTGCTTTTAGCCTTTCCGATTCGTTTATGGGAATATCAGGCTTTTTCAAGTGAAACACTTGTGCTTTTTAAAAGTTTGAATGCAAATAGCGGGATGCGCATAAAGGAGAATAAAAGTTAATTTGAAATTGTTTAAGCTTTCAGCTGTTTCGGCTTTTTGGTGGTGGGGTGGCATCAAAAAGGATCTGCTCTAAGCGCGTGTCTCTGAATCGACGCGCTTGCAATCAACGCGCCTGTCAGCTATTGCGCTCTCTTCAAGGTGCTGCCTAATGGTCTTTGCGGAAACATCGTTGAAGCTTGGATCCCGCATCGATCAAAATGGCTCCCTATGTAGCTGCTGTTGATGGCCGACTCTCCCTATCTCCTGGCAATTGCGCTGTTTACACAGAATGGGACACGAGCTATGCCCCTCGGAGGACGCTCCCTGCCGAAGGATGCAACGCAAGATGAGGCGGGTGTTCCTGCGCAGATAGCCCGTGAGCTGGCTTTGGAACTCCTGCTTCGCGTCTGGCAACGCAGTGATCAGGGGCCTTTGCAACGCCAAGCGGGGTCAGGAAGTTTGCTGATCGCTGAATTAGGCATGGAGCATTTGCCTGAGGATTTGCCGCGTCTCAAAGCGGACTGGCTCACCACAGGGGATAAGGCAGCCTTTCGGCGAGGACTGTTGGCGATTAGCTCACGGTGTTGGAGTGTGAGCGTCGCGAAATTCGAGCCAATTGCGTTCACTGCACTTGAGGCGTCGCAGATGGAAGCCTGAACGGGCAGCCAAAACGGTCTCAGGATGGAATCGCTGTGATGAGATCTGCCAATCCAGCTGCAATGGAGTGCTGCTGATCGCCACCGAAGTGAACACCGTCGAGGGGAGAGGTTTCAGCAACTGTTTGTATATCGAAAAAGAACACCGACTCTTGTTCCGCAAGGTTGCGATAAAGGGAGGGAAGCAACAGAGACTTTTCCGTGGCACCTTTGAATCCCCAAGCAAGAGATTGTGGTGTGGTTTGAATCACTCCGGGAGTGACTAAAACAATCATGGGGGGCTGATTCAGAATCTGTTGGAGGAGATTGGGCCAGCGTGTTTCAAATGGCAAGCGCCCACTCCCATCAGGCGCCATTCCCCAGGTATTGGAGTCTCCAAAACACAAAATACTTTTTGGCTCCATGATGTTTTGGTTCAGTAGTAGGCCAACAATGAAGTCTCTTGTCTAGGCACGGTGATATGGACTTCCTTGCTGGATGGCTTGGGCTCTGAACAATTGCTCGATTAAGAGAAGTCTTGCAAGCTCATGGGGGAATGTCATCGGTGAGAGGCTGAGCTTCCAATGGGCCAGGGCTTTCAGCTCAGCTGTTAAGCCATCAGCACCACCAATCACGAATGCAAGTCGCTGCGATCCAAGGTTGCTGAGCCGCTCAGCGAAGCTGATTGACGTCAGGGTTTCACCCTGTTCCATCAACATCACAGGCCATTCATCGCTTCGGAGCGTTTGACGAATCGATTCAGCTTCTTTTTCGGGATTGCCATCACGCAACTCAACGATCTTGAGTCCAGGCAGGCGTTTGAGATAGAGCTCGATTCCTTCCTGCACCCAGGCCTTTCGAACTTTTCCGATGGTGATAATGCGGCAGCGAGATGGATTCATCCCAGGGGATCCCAACGCAGGCAGGACTCAGATTGAGTCTTCGTCATCTTCCAAAAGAAGTTGGCCAAACGCCACATACAGCGATTCTTCTTCGCTTCCATCGGCCACCTTCGGACGAGAGGGACGGGTTGTTTTTCCCTGGCCGCCGCGAAGCGGTTGTCTGGACAGGGTCTGGGATGAAGGAGGCGTCTGAGCCGTTGCTTTCGCTTTGTTCTGAGTTGCAACGTGGCGCTCAGCATCCTTGAGCCGTGCCATCAAATGTTCAGGAACAGTGCCATCACTGCTCGCTTTCATCAGTTCCTGAAAAAGGCGTTCAGGATTGTCTTCGGTTTCAATCCGATGGCGCTTTTCGGTCGCCTTCAAAGGGTGATCGGTGTTCTGTTGGGGAGGCGCGATCGGCTCAGGCAAGGAGCGGCCCAACTCCTTGAGGCGCTCCAAGCTACGGGGATCAAAACTCATGAGCAGCCCAGGGTTTCGCGAGTGTCTCGACCGGTCACAGGGTTAACCCCTTCGGCGTTGGCACACAGCACCTTGAGCGCATCAGCTCGCAGAGGCACATTGGTGAAATCAGCGCCTTCAACGGTGACGTTGATGAAGCGTGTATTGAAAGCAAACGCATCCTCAAGCACCGCATTGGTGAGGTTGGTTCCATCAAAGACAGCTGAATCAAGCGTGGCATCACGAAGATTGCTGTTGCTCAGATTGGCGTCTTGGAGCTTGGCCCCGTAGAGGCTTGCACCCTGCAGATCACTCCCAGAGAGATCGGCTTCTCGAAGGTTGGTGAGGTTAAACGTCACACCTTGCATTTCCCGGTTTGAAAAATCGGCTCCAATCAACACCTGCTTGGCATAATCCATGGCCGCAAATGCAGGTTGTATCGGCAAGGCCAGCATGACCCAAAGAACCATCAGCGGAGCCAATAAGCGCAAACGCATCGGGAGTGAGACAACTGCTGTTCAGCCTAGGACTTTTAGATCCGCTTGTTCTTTTCGCATTCAATTACCTGTTTCAAGAAGTTCAGGCGATCTTCTCTGGCGCCCCAAAGCTCAATCAAGACTGGTGGATTATTGATTGGCATCACAGAGAATCGTTGCTCCCTATAAATTTGTTTGAAGATGGAATCAACTTCATCGCGATAGGGGAGATCGATCGGACGAATCCCATCATTTTCCATAGCAACTGGCCACTCACTTGTGATCGGTAAAAAGATCAGTAGATCAAGATTCTGAAGTGAGTCGCGAACTCTTGCTGCTAATGACTCAACAAATTTATCATTGATGTCGGTCGTTCTATGATTTGCAGTGTATTGCGAATAAGCAATGTAATCAACTGGGCATCGATCGAAAATAACGCAGTCACTATCTTGCTGATAGCTCATTAGTCTGCTGATGTTGTAGTACATCTGGATCCCATTATGTAGTCTCGTGCTTTCTTGGCGAAAGCGAATGTCATAGCCCTCATCATGCAACGCTCGAAACGGTTCTTCTTCGCGAATGTAGCGATGATGGCGATTAGTCCAGTCGTTTACGAATGTGCTTTTCCCTTGTGAATGTGTGCCACTAATAGCGATGCGCATCCGAAGATTTAGCTTTGAAGAGTTATAGCCCCCAAGCGCCGTCCTTTAATCGTGCTGAGCGGGGGAATGGTTGAGAGCACATCGTCATGTCGTGTCTTGTTGCCACACTCTCAAGTGCGAGGAGCTCAAGCAGAGCGCTACGTCAAAGAGATTTTGCTGCGTCATGGATGGCGCTTGCTGGAACACAACTGGAGCTGTCGGTATGGAGAAATTGACCTGCTCTTGACGAAGCAGTCTTTCCCGAATCGTCGACTTTTGGTTGTTGAGGTGAAGGCGCGTCGCCGTTCAGGGTTGGATGGCTGGGGCCTTGCTGCGTTTCATCCAGCCAAACGGAGGCGTTTGGCCCGCACTGTGCGCTGCTGGCAGGCCGCTAACCCCTGGAGTGAGGACAGTTATTTCGAAGTCGTGCTGGCGCTCGTGGCACTTCCAGTGCAAAGGCATTGTGTGCGCTGGTTTCGCATCGACGAGCTCGATCGCGTGAGCCGGTGATCACCTTGGTGAGGATTCAGTGATCAGGGCCTGGATGAACGCAATCGCAGCCCTTTGTCCCTGCCGTGGGTTGTTGATGACGAGCCCCGAGACCAATCGCAGTGGGCGGATAAAACTCCATTCACCAGGAATCATGTGGATCAGCATGTGTTGGATGATCTGAATTGGATTGCGACCTCGCTCTTGTCGATCCCGTCTTAGCCGTCGAATCATGCGCAGCAGTAAGGGTGCTTCGAGATAGAACAGCGCCGTGATCAAGCCATCGTCCAGTAGGTCTTGCGGTCCATAGGCGCCTTCGAGCAAGACAAGTTGGTAGCTCTGGTTCAGGGGTTTGCGAGCAACATCACGCGTGCTCATGTCGTAGGTGCGCAAGCTGCTTGCTGTGTGATGCGTGACCTGATCCAGCTCAGCTCGCAACGCGTGAATGTCGATGGCCTCCAGCGTGTCAAATCCGAAGCGTGGGTGAGGTTGTCCATGCTGCTTGTAGTAGTTGTCGCAGCAGATCACGAGCACTTCAATCTCGATCGCGCCCAGTGCTTCTGCTAGCGCAAGGGTGAACCTGGTTTTCCCAACTGCGGAAGGGCCAGTGATGCAAACCACAGGAACCTTTGCCATCACGCTGTTGCTCGAGTCGTTCAATCCTGCATAGGGCACAGTGAAGCAACGCTTTGAATGTCATGACCTTTTCAGGGCACAAGGCCCGCAAGCGTTTCGGCCAGCACTGGCTGATCAATGAGCGAGTGCTGGATCGAATCGTTGAGGCCGCCGAACTCCAGGACGGGGATCGCGTCCTGGAGGTGGGTCCTGGTCGCGGGGCTCTGACCGAACGTCTCTTGGCCTCCCCGGCAGCGGCCATCCATGCGGTGGAGCTTGACCGTGACCTCGTCGCTGGGCTTCAGCAGACCTTTGGAAGCCATCCAAAGTTTTCCCTGCAGGAGGGAGACGTGTTGTCCGTTCCCTTGGAGCTGTCTGGTGGGGTATCTGCCAACAAAGTTGTGGCCAATATTCCTTACAACATCACAGGCCCCTTGCTGGATCGTTTGATCGGTCGTCTCGACCGTCCTGTTGATCCCCCCTATCAACGACTGGTTTTGCTAGTTCAGCATGAGGTTGCTCAACGCATTCGTGCTCGCTCTGGGCACAGCAATTTCAGTGCCTTGAGTGTGCGCATGCAGTTGTTAGGACGTTGCAGCCACGTATGCCCTGTGCCCCCGCGCTGCTTTCAACCACCCCCCAAAGTGCAGTCGGAGGTGATCTGCATCGACCCTTTCCCTGCGGAGCTGCGTCCTACTGCTGCATTAGCCCGTGGGGTGGAGCGTCTACTGAAAATGGCTTTCTTGAGTCGCCGCAAAATGCTCCGCAACACCCTGGCCCCGGTGTGCTCTCCAGATCACTTGCAATCCTTGGCAGAAGAGGCCGGCATTAGCCTTCAACAACGACCCCAGGACGTGGCACCAGAAGCTTGGGTTGCCCTAGCGAAGGGTTTGAATCAATTCGACTCTGCTGCTTGATCGGATGACCGCCACCGTTCGCGTCACCGCTCCCGCCAAAATCAACCTCCATCTTGAGGTGCTCGGTCAGCGATCCGATGGGTTTCACGAATTGGCGATGGTGATGCAAAGCATCGACCTCGCTGATCAGTTGGACTGCTCCAACAGCGCTGATGGATTAATTCAACTGAGCTGTGACCAGCCCGGACTCAGTTGCGGCAGCGACAATTTGGTGATGCGTGCCGCCGAACTGCTCCGACAGCGGTCTGGTTTCAATGAGCTAGGCGCTCATCTGCATCTGCGCAAACGCATTCCCATTGGAGCTGGTCTTGCCGGAGGCTCCAGTGATGGTGCTGCAGCTCTACTAGCGCTTAATACGCTCTGGGGGCTCGGACATACCGAGGATTCTTTACGAGCCATGGCTGCTGAACTTGGCTCCGACATGCCGTTTTGTCTTGCCGGTGGGATTCAGCTCTGCTTCGGTCGAGGCGAATGTCTTGAAACCGTCCATGATGCAGCGCAATCTTTAGGTGTGGTGTTGGTGAAAGATCCCAGCGTCAGCGTTTCGACGCCCTGGGCCTATGGCGAGTGCCGTCGTCTCAAAGGCGAGCACTATTTGAGTGGTGAAGAGGCTTTTGCGCAACGGCGGCAGGATCTGCGTGCAGCGTCGTGGTTGCACCCTCTGCGAGCGGCTGAGCCACCTCCGCTTCGCAATGATTTGCAGAATGTGGTGGCACCTCAAACGGCCTCTGTGCGAACGGCCCTGCGTTTGCTCCAGGATCTTCCCGGGCAACTGAGAACAGCGATGAGTGGTTCTGGTCCTAGCTGCTTCGCCCTGTTCCCCAATCGACTTGATGCCGATAAGGCTTTGGATGCAGCCCGTGATTCCTTCGCGCAGGCAGGTTTTGACGCGTGGAGTTGTTCATTCGTGGGTCATGGCGCCAAGCTGATGGCATGAGCACGAATGGCATGAGTGGTAGTGAGATCCAGACGCCAGAGGCGCCTTCAAAGCGCAAGAAGGGGCCGATCAGTTTCCTTTCGGGCTCTCTCACAAGTTTGTTGATGAGCTGGCTCAGTCTCAAATTGAGCACAGGGATGGTGACCTATTTCGCAAACCGTCCATCCACGTTTAGTTCTCCCACCGCTCAAAGCATTGCCTCTGCCTTGAAGACGTTGTTGATCGGCATGTGTTTTCTAGGCACATTCAGTTGTGCCTTTATTGGGATTGGGCTGTTCCTTGTGTTTCTTCGCAGTCTTTTCACAGGCAAAGAACCTGATGCTGTCTAGCCTCAGATCACTGTCCTGAACTGCCATAGGCAGTTATTGGTGATGACTCCCCACGATCTTGGTCAGCTGATCCTGCTGCTCTCTCCGGGGTTACTTCTCTCCGTGCTCCTGCTCACGACGTTTGCTGCAGGGGGCTGATTATTTCGTTGCTGAGATAGCTTGGCCACTCACGCCGGCTTGGCCGGGATTGCAGCAACGCCGTGGCAGGGACTCTTCTCTTCAACGCACTTCGTGAGGCCATCGACGAGGAGATGGCCCGAGATCCCCACGTTTGCGTGATGGGTGAAGACGTCGGCCAATACGGCGGCTCTTACAAAGTCACCAAGGATCTTTACGAGAAATACGGAGAATTACGCGTCCTCGACACGCCGATTGCTGAAAACAGTTTTACGGGGATGGCTGTTGGTGCAGCGATGACGGGCTTAAGGCCAATCGTGGAAGGCATGAACATGGGCTTCTTGCTTTTGGCGTTCAATCAGATCTCCAACAACATGGGGATGCTGCGCTACACCAGTGGCGGCAATTTCACCATTCCCACCGTGGTGCGTGGTCCAGGTGGCGTGGGTCGTCAGCTAGGGGCTGAACATAGTCAGCGCCTTGAGGCCTATTTTCATGCCGTTCCTGGCATCAAGATCGTTGCTTGCAGCACGCCCACCAATGCCAAGGGGCTGATGAAGGCTGCGATTCGCGACAACAACCCAGTGCTCTTTTTTGAGCATGTGTTGCTGTACAACCTCACAGAAGAGCTTCCAGAAGGGGATTACACCTGCGCTCTTGATCAAGCCGATCTGGTGAAAGAGGGCAGTGACGTCACGATCCTGACCTACTCACGCATGCGTCACCATTGCTTGAAAGCTGTCGAGCAGCTTGAAGCGGATGGCATCAGTGTTGAGTTGATCGACTTGATCAGCCTCAAGCCCTTCGATATGGAAACGATCGCCCGCTCGATCCGTAAAACCCATCGGGTGATTGTGGTTGAGGAGTGCATGAAGACCGGCGGGATTGGTGCAGAACTGATTGCCTTGATCACCGAGCATTGCTTCGACGATCTCGATGCCCGGCCCATTCGCTTGTCCAGCCAGGACATTCCCACGCCTTACAACGGCAATCTTGAAAATCTGACGATTATTCAGCCCCACCAAATTGTGGAAACGGCTCAGGCCATCGTGCGCACGGGGCTCTGATTCATGGCCCGTCAACAGGGGTGGTTCGCCCTCATCCTCGCTCTAGCTATCGCTGCTGGATCCGTTCTCACAAGCTTCCCTCTTCAGTTGGGGCTTGATCTGCGCGGAGGTAGCCAGCTCACCCTGGAAGTGCAGCCAGCGGGTGAGATCACCAAAGTGAAAGCTGAGCAGCTTGAAGCCGTGAAGGCCGTGCTGGATCGACGCGTCAATGGTTTAGGTGTCGCCGAATCCACCCTCCAGACCGTGGGCGATAACCAACTGGTCTTGCAGCTTCCAGGAGTGACCGATCCATCCAGAGCAGCGCGGGTGCTTGGCAGTACAGCGTTGCTGGAGTTTCGGTCACAGAAGCCTGGTTCAGAAGACGAATTACGCAGCTTGATTCAACTCAGAGCACAGTTGAAAAGCGTGCTGGCGTTGAACGAAAGCAAGGATCCATCAGAGGCAGCCGATCAAGACGATGGACCTACTCGTGAGCAGTTGGCGAAGGCCCAAAAAGAGTTGGGTCTGGAAGGCACTGCTGATTCTGAGCAAGAGCAGTTGGAACAGCTACTCGCTCGTGCCAACGAACAAATTGTGGAACGGTTCGATCCGGCGGAGCTCACCGGTAAGGATCTCGTCACCGCCGGGCGCCAACAGCAGCAAAACGGCAACAGCTGGGAAGTGACGCTCACCTTCAATCGAGAGGGGGGTGACAAATTTGCAGAGCTCACCCGTTCGATCGCAGGCACCGGGCGTCTGCTCGGCATCGTGTTGGATGGTCGTCCCATCAGCGAAGCCAGCGTGGGTGACCAATTCAAAGCCGCTGGTATTACCGGTGGCTCTGCTGTGATCACAGGCAATTTCAGCGCTGAGGAAGCCCGGGACCTTGAGGTGCAGCTGCGTGGGGGCTCCCTGCCTCTTCCTGTTGAAATTCTTGAGGTGCGCACGATCGGTCCCAGTCTTGGTGCTGAAAATGTGCGTCGCAGCCTGATTGCCGCACTTGCGGGCCTGGTGTTGGTGGCCATTTTCATGCTGCTCGTCTATCGACTTGCAGGGGTGGTGGCTGTGTTGGCACTCAGTCTTTATGCCTTGTTCAACCTGGCGTCCTACGCGCTGATACCGGTCACCCTCACGCTGCCTGGAACGGCAGGGTTCATTCTCAGTATTGGTATGGCGGTGGATGCCAACGTGTTGATTTTTGAGCGCATCAAAGACGAATTACGCCGAGGCAACACCTTGATCCGCTCGATCGAAACTGGGTTCTCTCAAGCCTTCTCCTCGATCGTTGATGGTCACATCACCACGCTGATTAGTTGCGCTGCGTTGTTCTTCCTCGGGACGGGTCTGGTGAAAGGTTTTGCGGCAACGCTGGGAATCGGTGTTCTGCTCAGCCTGTTCACGGCACTGACATGTACGCGCACGCTTTTGCGCTTCTTGATGGGCTATCAATCGCTGCGCCGCCCAACCAATTTTCTGCCCGCAGGGCAGCTGCCTTCCTCCGCTGCTTGAGCCATGGCTGTGTCCTCCCCAACTGGTCAAGAACGCCCTTTGCGTTTTCCTCTGAGCCGTCAACGGCGAAAAGTTTGGTTGATCTCCGTGATTGTGCTGTTGATCAGCACGCTTGGTTTAGTGCTGAGCTGGACCAATCCTCAGATTCGCTCTCCTTTAAGGCCTGGACTCGATTTCACAGGTGGAACCCAAATCCAGCTTGAGCGCGTGTGCGGAGATCGTTGCCAAGACATCAGGGCAATCGATATCCAGCAGAAGCTTGAAAGCCTCGCTTTAACTTCTGAAGCAAGCGATCAAGACTCCGACACCCTGCCTAATCTCGCTGCAGTTCGGGTTCAGCTGCTCGACAGGGGTGAATCGGTGGTCTTGCGCATGCCAGCGTTGTCCGCTTCACAGGGGCAGGCCGTAATTGAGGCTGTCGAGCCCATTGCTGGTCCCTTTGAAGTGGGTGGCCAATCGGTCGACACCATTGGTCCAAGCCTTGGGGGGCAATTGCTGCGCAGCAGCTTGATCTCTTTGCTGGTGGCGTTTGCTGGCATCGCTGTTTACATCAGCGTCCGCTACGACGGGCGTTATGCCGTTTTGGCACTCGTGGCCTTAGGCCATGACGTGTTGATTGTTTGTGGTTGCTTCGCCTGGCTTGGATTGATGAGCGGGTTGGAAGTCGACAGTTTGTTTGCCGTTTCACTCCTCACCATCGCCGGCTATTCGGTGAATGACACCGTGGTGGTGTTTGATCGCATCCGCGAACGCCAACGTGAAGACAGTGACCTACCCCTGGATGCTCAGGTGGATCGTGCCGTTTCCGCGACTCTTACCCGCACTCTGTACACCAGTGGCACCACCTTGCTACCTCTCTTGGGTCTGATTCTGTTTGGTGGATCCACCTTGTTTTGGTTTGCAGTGGCGCTTGCGATTGGCGTGATTGTGGGCAGCTGGTCGAGTATTGCTCTGGCCCCTTCCCTTCTCAGTATTTGGCCCAGACAACGCACGGCGGGTGCCTGATTTGGCCATCACTCCAAGCTCTCCATCCCAACGCTGGGTGCCCCTGCTGTTGGGCGTTCTGGCTCTGTTGGATTTACGCGTGGAGCTTCGGCTCCTGTTGGATCACATCACGTTGACCAGCCTGATTTTTGCGATTCGGCACCATCTCCTGGCGGTGGTGGTCATTCTTCTTCTTCCCTCCATTTGGCGTCACTACGGACCCGTGCGTCGGTCTGAGCTCTGACTCCTAAGTTGGATGTCCGCCTCGAATGCATGATGTCGCTTGATCTCGACGCCAAGAAAACCCTCCTTAGGAAAATCCCCCATGGCTTGTTCATCTGTGGTGTTGCAGAAGGGGATCAAGTCAACGGGTTCACCGCTAGTTGGGTGACTCAGGGATCGTTCGATCCCCCCCTTGTTGTGATGGCTGTTCGTGCCGACAGCACCAGCAACGGCATGATTCAACGCACGCGCCGCTTCTCCCTCAACGTATTGGCAGCCGATCAGAAGGATCTGGCCGCTGTGTTTTTCAAGCCTCAGCAAGCGGTTGGCGGACGCTTTGATGCAGCACCATTCACAACGGGCGAGCTCGGTTTACCGATCCTTAAGGACGCCCTCGGTGCCGTGGAGTGTGAGCTCGTGGGTGAACTTGCCCATGGCGATCACACCGTGTTTCTGGGGGAAGTGAAATCAGCGATTCTCCACCGTGATGCTGCTGCCCTCGAGCTCAGCAGCACGGGATGGCAATACGGGGGGTAACTCCCAGCGATCCATGATTTGCCTGATCACCACTTGCTGCATGATCACTTGAAGCACCACCACCAGCGGTAACGCGAGCAGCACGCCTGGCAGTCCGAGCAGGGCTCCCAGGCTTAATTGGGCGGTCAAGGCCACCGTTGGCAAGAGATTCACCGTCCGACTGAGCAGCACAGGCGTCAAGACAAAAGCTTCGAGGTTTTGCAGTGCAAGCCGCAAGACCAAAACCTGCACCATCAGGGTTGGGGAGATCAGAAGGGCAATCCCCATCGGCAAAAGCGTTGCGGCTGTAGGCCCAATCGTGGGGACAAAGGTGAGCAAGCCACACACCAAGCCGCTGAGCAGGGCCAAAGGCACACCAAGGATGGCGAGTCCTGTCCAGGTGAGGAGAAACACCGCGGTTGCTGAAATGGTCATGCCGGCAAGCCATCCGCCAAGAGCGTCACGGCAGCGATCCAGCAATTCCGTGACCTGAGCCCGTGCAGGGCGTGGACTCACGGCGATCAGCATCTGCCGATGAGAATTGGGATCCAGCGCGAGCAGAATCGCCAGCAGACTCATCAGGAGCACCTGAATCAAGCCATTTGCAGCACCACCGGCATAACCAAGAAGCTGTGCTCCAACGGGCTGAATCCCTGTCCAGCTAAGCGATTCAGAGGGACTGATGTTCAGCTCTGCCAGGCTTGGTTGCGTGGCGATGATCGATTTGATTTTGTCGATCAGATTGGGTAACAGGGCGGTGAGTTGTTCAAATTGACCCAGCAGTTCTGGGAGGAGGAGCTGAACCACCAAGGTTCCGCCGAGGAACAGGATCACCAGAACCAGCAACAGCGCAACGGGCCGTTTGAGCCTGAAGCGTTGTATCAACTTCTGAATCGGAACGTCGAGTGCCACGGCCAACACGACGGCTCCGAACAGAATCAGCAGCACCCAGCGCAGCTGCCACAACAGCAGTGTGAGCAGGATGGATGTGAGGGCAATCAGCAGGGTGCGAGCGTTCATGAGGCCAGTTTCTGTCGCTTCCAGGGGTCAAGAAGATCGTTTACGACGACTTCGCGAATCAGCACCTGCAATACAACCGCTAAAGGGAGAGCAAGCAACAGGCCAAGAGGACCGAACAGAACGGTGAATACAAATTGAGCGGCAAGAGTGAGCCCAGGAAGCAAATTGACCTGGCGCTGCATCACCGAAGGCGTGATGACATAGCTCTCAAGGTTCTGAATCACGATGTACAGCCCCAAGACAGCTAATGCTTTCCATGGGGCATCGAGGAGAGCAACGGACATCGGAAAGACGGTGCTGAGCGTGGGTCCCACATTCGGAATCACGTTGAGTAAGCCTGCCAGCAAGGCATTGGCCATCACCAGCTTCACGCCCAAAAGTGAGAGTCCGATTCCTGCCAAAACAGCAACACAAACGGAACTGATCAACACGCCGATCATCCAGCTGCTGAGAGCTTCGCCGCACATGTTGAGGATGGCGCGAGCTCGCTTTCGATAAAAGGACGGCAACAACTGAATGCCAACGTTCTTGTAGGCATGCGGTTGGACCGCCACCATCAAGGTGACGGCAAAGACGAAGAGAAGCTGCAGCACACCACTGCCGACATTGCCTGCCAAGCCAAGAAGGCTCAGAAATCCTCCAGTCACGCTGGAGGCAATGGCTGGCCCGCCTGGACTCTCAGCTAAGCCTTTGGGAAAGAGCAGTTGGCTCCAATTGCTGGAACTTCCACTGCCGTAGACCATTGAGTTAACCGACGAAAAAGCCTGCACCAAAAGTTCTTTCAGGGCTTTTGCGGCAGATGGAAGCTGAAGAATCAGTTGTTGAAACTGGCTCGTAAAGGGCGGCACGATCACGGTTAAGCCAACCGCAACCATCACCACGAGACCCAACAAACAGACCAACAGTGCCAAGGGTCTAGGAAGGTTCCAACGCTGACGAAGGGATCCAACAAGGGTGCAAAGAGCCATTGCCAAAACAATGGCGGCAAACAAGTGAATCAGGACTTCACGAAGACTCCAGAACAACAGCCCCGTTGCCAGAACAGCGCAAAGTCCAAGCCAGTGTTGAAGCTTCACCCGTTCTCGTTATCACTCGCTGCAGCTTCGCCTGAATCCTGGGAATAACCAAGACCTGAGGAATCTGCATATCTCTGTGCAAAGCGCATGAAACGCTCAAAATCCTGCTCGCTTTTCCAGGTGTAGGTGGCTTCCAAGGCGCTTGGTTTGCCGTTCACAAACTTTCCATTGACCTCCCGCGTGACGAGTGTGCCCTCCTCGTCGATCATGAACATCCCTGTGATCGCCTCCATCACTTCAGGAGCCAGTGCCTCGGGTTGTTCAAACACGAAGATGGCCTGTCCAGTGCGTCCGTCACGACTGCGTGTGACGCGGATGTCGGGAACGACGGGTTCATCCACGCCGCTCAGAAACTGGATCACTGCCTTGCTTCCGTCTGCCATGAATGCTGCTCCAATACCTGAGCGGGATCTTAAGGGGCTTCGATCGGTAGAACGCGACCGGTGTTCAGCAGTTCGATTGCCGCATTCTGCGGATTGCGCCCACTGAGATCAATATTGGATGTTTCGCGGGCTTGTTTGAGTTCGTGGTCGTAGCAGCGGTCGTAGTAGTCGAGCATCGCCCTGCAAGCATCGCGCCAGCGACGATCTCTGATCGCTTCTAAGGCTGCTTGTGTCCTTTGAGGACCGAGTCTGCGCTGGATGCGTTCCGTGGCTTGTCGTAGCTGATCGGGGTCTTGGCAGGCATACACGTCTACGAGTTGATCAATCCGTTCATCAAGACTGCGGCGAATTTCGAGCACCGGTGCTTGCTGCATCTGCTCAAACAGTGCTTTGGGGATGCGGCAACAGCCCACAGAAGAGCTCTCGGCTTCGAGCCAAATTTGTGGGGCTTGTCGTTTTCCATAGCCATCCAAAGCTTCAGCCAGTTCATTTTCGTAATGCTCAGTGCTGGGCTGATTGGGTTGACCAAGACCACCGAAACTGCTTCCGCGGTGATGAGCCAGCCCCTCCAAATCCACCACAGCCACATTCAAAGCTTGCAAGGCGATTAGAAGATCTGTCTTACCCGTGCCCGTTTGTCCCCCAAGCAGCCGGACTGGCCAGGGGCGCTCAAATTGCTCGAGCACCCAGCGTCGATACACCTTGTATCCACCTTCGAGAACAAGGGTGGGATGGTCTTGGAGAGACGCGAGCCACGCCATGCTGTTGGAGCGCATCCCTCCACGCCAGCAGTAGAGCCGAAGTGGCTGGTCGGGGCCTCCAGCTGCCTTCGTAAGTGCTTTGGAAAGATCGACAAGGGCAGGCCCGGTGAAGCTCAGGCCCAGCTCGATGGCTTGTTTTCTGCCCTTTTGCTTGTAGGTGCGACCCACGATGGCTCTCTGTTCATCGTCAAACAGCGGGATGTTGATTGCTCAAGGCCAATGGCCCTGTGCGAATTCTGATGGAGTGCGCACATCAACCAGCGTTCCGCTCGCTGCCCGAAACTGATCGATTCCGCTCACGTATGTGGATCCCATCCCTGACATAGTGGAATATCGCCGAGCCAGTTAGAGCCGGTCGTTCGTCATGCTTTCTGGTCTTTCTTCTTCATCCGATCTCAGCGTTGATCAGCTACTAGAGAAATTCTCCAGTGGCTCATCACGACAAAAACGCTCCTTGATCCCAGCAGTCGAGAAAGCGGCTGATCAGCTGGCTGCAATGGGTGCGGCTGCTTTGGCTTCCTTTGACCGGGAAGGAGACGAGTGGGCTGCGGGTTGGATTTTGCAGGCCTTGCATCGTCATCAACCGTCGGCCCTGAGCCCTCTTTTCAATGCTTCAGGGGGATGGTTTGCTGCTTGTTCGGAATCCGATCTGGACTACTCCCCCCTTCAGCAGGCTCTTCTCGAAGAACGGTTTGAAGAGGCTGATCGCCTCACGAGTGCCTTTCTTCGCCAGCTGGCCGGTGAGCAGGCTGAACGGCGCGGCTATGTCTACTTCAGCGAAGTGTTGTCGATGAGAGGGCTGGATCTTGTCACGATGGATCGTCTGTGGATCGCCTACTCCCAAGGCCGGTTTGGGTTCACAGTGCAGGCCCGTTTGCTGGCCACTCTCAATGGGCGTTACGACAAGCTTTGGCCTCGGATTGGCTGGAAACAGGAGGGAGTCTGGACGCGTTATCCGAATGCTTTTGATTGGTCATTGACGGCTCCAGAGGGCCATATGCCGCTGGTCAACCAGCTTCGAGGGGTTCGACTGATCGATGCCTTGCTCAACCATCCGTCCCTGGTCGCTCGTCAATGAGTTACTGCCCTAGTGGCATGGGTCTGGTAGAGGGGTATGGTCAAAACAGAATGCTTCGGTCCTGATGTCATCGCGGCTTGGATCGACTTCAGGGTCGTTCAGTTTCAATCTCAGTCCCTCGTTCCAACGAACGCGCTGGGCTGACTTCATTCTTCCTTCAACGCTCCAACTCTCTCCGTTGTTGGAGTTACTGCTCGACCCTGTGGACTGTGTTGAGACAACCGGTCGGCTTCAGCTCGGTCTTCAGGAAGCGCTTGTTAATGCTGTACGTCATGGGAACTCTGGTGATCCCAACAAGTGTTTGCGTGTGCGCCGCATCCTCACCCCTCAATGGATGATTTGGCAGATTCAGGATGAAGGTGAAGGAGTCCCCACCCATGCACGTCTCGGGGAACTTCCTGACTGCATCGAAGCGAATCAAGGCCGTGGACTGTTTTTGATTTATCAGTGTTTTGACGATGTGCGCTGGAGTCGCCGTGGGAATCGTGTCCAGCTGGCAAGTCGCCGGCCCGACTCTCGAGTGGTGTCCTTTAACGGTGCGGACAGCCAGGGTCTTTCAGTTCCCGTCTGATCCAGCGGAGTGCTTGCTCGGTGAGCTCCTCAATATCGTGACGCTCTCCTCCCTGGATGAGTTGCGAGAGAGCAGCAGCCATCAGTTCAGCGCTACGACGGTCAGCATTGGTTTTCAAACGATGCCAGTCACGGTCGCCAAGACTCAAGCAACGATGAAGTTCCTTGGCGAGTTCAGGGGCGGGTTCTGGCCAGCGCGCTTCAGCCGTTGACATTGTCTTCTGACGATCGGTTGCCTTTATCCTGATGCTTCACGTCTGACGTTGTGACGTGCACAGTGAACGCTTTCATGGCATCAGGTTTCCGTCGCAAACAGTTGCGGCCCTTACACGCCCTGGCCACGTTGATTCACTTTCAGCCAAGGCGTTGGGAAGGGAACGATGTTCGCTCTAGGCGACGATTGCAACGTCGAGGCTTACTTCAACAACTCGTTGAAGGCCAAAATGAATTTAAGTGGATCTTTAAACCAACATCAGCCCCAATCTTTTGGCGTTCACTGCGTTGGGGTGGCCCCGGCCTTTTGGTTGGATTTGTGTTGGCGAAACTGTCAAAGTGAAGCCTCAACAAATACCTGGATCTAGCAAACGAGAGACTTGTGATGCACAATTACAAGCGATTCAGGCACGGTATTAGACGTTTCAGTGGAATCAGGCAGTTCACTGGAATAAGTTGGAACGGCTTGACCCTTTAACCAAGATTGATGAAGTGCGTGGCGGCGCTTATCTTCCTGGAGAACGAGTCGATCGGCAGCATCTTGGGGTGTTTCGCCATGCAAAAGAGCAGTACGGATACAGATTCCAAAACCATGAGCCTCCACCTGCACTTTCCCTTCCATTAGGACCAACTGAAATGTCCAGCCTTGAAGCCAGCGGACATGAAAAGGGTTGATCATCAAAGCCCTCGGCAAGGGTTCCTGCACCCTATGGGGCGCTGGTAGACATCAATGCATGTATGTCAGGGAATCACTTCAAGGCTTGCTGGCCGTCCAAACCCTCACCATGAAATGGGATTCAGCTGAAATCCCTGTGAAGCCAGCATGACTGAGGCGTGATTCGATGTCATCTGAAATGAAATCTCTATAAAAAGGCTCATGAAAGATCCGCCGGAAGTTATCCATCGCCACGCTGTACTGCGGCGAATCTTTGAGTTGAATCGAGTCGGCAAGAACAAAAACTCCACCGCGCTCTAGCACTCGATAAGCATCATTGAGAACAGCCTGGCGCGCTTCAGGAGGAAGCTCATGCATCAGGAAAACGCAGGTCACAGCCTGCATGCTTTCATCACCAAAGGGCATGGATTCGCCATTGCCTTGCAGCAGCTGCACAAGGCTGTTGCTTCCCTTGTTCAGCCAACGATTGGCCTGACGCAAATAGGACTCAGAGAGGTCGAGGCCAAACAGTGAGGCTTTTGGTAGAGCAGCTCGGATCTGATGAAGCGTCCGACCTGTTCCTGTTGCAACGTCAAGGATGCGAAGACTGGCTTCAGGGCGATCACTAAACCGTTTCAAGCCCCGTTTCAAGGGAGCGATCAGCCTCCGGCGCATGGAGTCTGCGGCGCCGTTGAACAGGATGTCGACTTGTAGGTCGTAGAGCTCAGCAGAGTGATCGCTGAGATAACCATCAGTTTGATGATGGAAATTTTGTAAGTAGTAATCCGGATATAGCTCTTTGTCGTGCGTGTCTGGGATGTCTTGGACGTTTCGAGACCTTCGCCTGGCCCAATTCGAGGGAAGATCAAGCCAAACGCGTGGGTAACGCTCAGCCCACTCCAACCAGGGGATATCGAACAGCAGAGATTGGGGGTAAAGCCCTTGTTCTGACTCCTCCCAATCAATGTCCTGAAGAGCGCTTAATGAGCGTCTCAGTTCGTTCAGTAATTCGACAGGAACAGGTTCTGTGCTGGGCACAACATCGGGTGCCAACAGTTCCATGGCTTTAGAGCTCAGCTCCTTATGGGCCAGTCCTGCGAGGCTCCGGCCTTGCTGGATGGTGCGGTAAGCAATTTCAGTCAGGCTCGACGCCATTGGGCTGTAGTCCTATCAATACGCCTATTTCAATGGATGAGCCCATGCAACCGGGGATACAAATCAAGTCATTCGGGCAAGAAATATGAAGCCGAGGCAAATTTAGTATCGGTTGCTACAGAATGGTTGCATCGAAACGAGGCCTTGCACCATGAAAGCCGTTCTTCGTTCTCTTGAGATTGGCTACTCCGGCAATGTGCTGGAACGTCGCCAGAAGTCAGCTGCTGAGTTTCTTGCCTGGGCTGATCATCACGCCCATGAGCAAAGACTGAGCCAATCCAGTCACGTCCAGCTTGAGGGACATCCAGATCTTCTTGATTCCAATAGCGCGCTTGCTCAACAGCGGGTTTGGGCGAATCGCCATGCTCACAAAAGGCACCTGCATGACAGCGCAATGGCTCACCTGCGGCATGGCTGAGCCGTAGCAATCAATAGCCGAAATAGCCATCACTCCCTTTTGAGTGACTAACCAAGGGATCTAAAAGGGAGTGATGGCTGTGCAAGATCATGCAGATTATTGGCAACAGAACTCTTCAGTGAAAATTGACTGGGATATTTCAGTTTCATGATGGGTGTGTTGCCTTGTTTCCACTCCGTGAAGAAGCCCTCCTCACATTTCAATCATGGCGTAAGAATCGTGAAAACAAGGCCTTGAATATCAGTTGATGCTCGGAGTAAGTGGACAGCTCTTTCGAAGCCTGTTGGCTGAAAGCCATACAACACCCGAAAGGGTAAAGCAGGGGGCCGAGGCACCACTCTGTTACGGCCAAGGTATTTTTACGTCTACTGGAAGATATAAACAATTGGCCAAAGCCAGTATTCAGGATACTCAATGATTATCTCTGGATCTTTAGCTTTAGACTTGCATTCCTCACTGATTATCTTATCCACTATCCTTCTGGACCCTCTATCGTGTCTCCAGCGAGTAGCGTTGTTGTGAGAGATCAAATGTCCTAGGTCAATGGATGTCTTCATTGAAAGAACAATGTGTTGGCTAATGGTCCCTGAATAACTAAAATGAAAACATAGAGTTCATCAGTGAGAGAGGTGAGCGTATCAGGCAAAAGACGATGGCTGATAACTTATTCTGTATTAAGGACTACGGACATACTTCTAATTACCAGTAGATTTATAAATAGTATAAAAGTGGCTTAGTGTTGGATATAGAGGCATTCCGCAAGCAACTGATTAACGCCAATCCTAAGACTGCTTCACTTACTCGAGAGGAAATGCTATCGGAGGATTTAATCATTACTTACGAAGCATTAGATCGTATAACTGACAACCTTGGGGAGTTGATTAACGAAACAAATGATACGGACAAGCTTGTCTACTATGCACAATTGAGAGGAGAGCTCTGCTCTCATTTCAACGCAATTGCTATGTTGCTAGAAGAATACAACTTAGGTGTTTGATCATCGCCAACTTAGGTGATTATTCGTTTTGTATTGATGATTACCCATGGCCAACAGAGTTATCGATAAGATTTCCAAAATGAGACAAAATCGTATGACGATCACGCCAAGGCTTCACAGGCCAATACGCCGACAAGGATTAGAAAATAATAATAAATTTTACCATGAAAATCCAACTATTCCTACACCCTCTTCTTCGTATCAAGAAGCTATCTCGCGAGATTTAGTAATTGCTCTTGAAGTAACTGAAAGGCTAAACAAGAGTCTTGATGGACTGATTCAAGAGGATGGATGCAGCGAGTTTCTTGATTCCCATCGATTGCTTAACGAGAAAATCACTTCAAACCGCAATATATTGCTTATACTATTAGGGAACATCATGGATATAAGTATAAAGTCAGGAAAGCGAGAGCTTAAAGCTAACTATTCTGATTATTTCACAAAGTGATTTAGAGGCATGAGCGTATAAGTCCTCACCCTCTTTTATTTCTGTCTACTTAGTAATTTTGCTGATGACTCTCGATACTGAGATGACGTGGTCCCTGTTTCGTGAGCTACTGATGGCTGCCACTGGTTAAGGCCTCCAGCAGAAGAATCCTGGAGAAGTCGAATTTTGCGTAGCTGCTTTTCTTCATCGACGAAACAGCATTCAGCAGGTACTTTTGAAGAAGCACTATCAATGTCTGTTCTGGTCATGACAGTCACCACCGTGATCACCCTCAAGATCAATGTGCCCTTCAGCGAATGGGTCAAGAGTTTTGATAGCGATCTAGGTGCTCAGCGGCATGCTGAGTTCGGTATCAAGCCTCTGTACCGGGGTGTTAGTAAAGCAGATCGCAGCAAGATCGTTGTCATCCACCAGGCACCTGAAGGAGCGGCTGATGCTTTTATTCAAAAATATGGGGAGTGGATTTCCAGTCACGGAGTTGATCTATCAACTGCTGAAGTTGGAGAATGGCTGGAGGAATAAGGATGTCGTTTGTAGCGTCCAGGCTGGCGGCTCTGAAGTTTTTACAATGCAGGTGACTGTTTGATGCATTCAGGTTTCGACAGTCAGATCACCACAATTGCACCGGCAGCGACGTCCCCATGAAGGTCCCGATGGCAATCGTTGCGAATACCAATACCAGCATCCATTTCATCTGCAGAGACCATCACCACTCTTTAATTTCACCCACATCGCTTTCTCAAGAGTGGTGAGCTTTGGTGCTTTTTCATTCAGCACAGCACTGGCACGGGCCTTTGCCTCGTAGATATACCGAGTAGTGCGATCGAGTTCGTCGAATGACATGTCCAACAGTCCGGCGATATATCAGTGTTAGTTCATCCAATCCAATCTTGTGTGTATCACCTACGACCAAGTTGCTTTTTATTGGTTTGGCGTAATACTTGTTACGAACGTATGTAATCGTTATACCGACTACACAAGGCAACTTCTTATTCTGCTAAGTGCTTGGCAACAAGTAAGGCTATTTAGGCGGATGAGAAGATAGGGGTAGTGGGCTAATCCATTGGCTGAGCGAGTTGATCCATAAAGAAAGAAGGTCGCTTAGGGGTAAGGTAGACCTTCTTTTAATGGGAAAGGCAGGTTCTTCATTGAGAGAGACCGCCTAATTACGGGTGGATTAGTCCCAACCCAATCTGATTTTGCTGATTGAGGTGTTCTGTGTCTCTGGTGATCCTAGAAGCTTTACCTATCGGAAAGAAATGAAGACTTTTCTTAAATAAAAATGAGAACTAAGTTTAAAAAGGATATACAAAGATCTCACCCCAGCTGGAGGAGCTAGGTGTCTAGAAATTCACACTCTTGAGAGGACGTTTGATAGGAAGATGAGAGGATCAGCCCTCGTTGTATGAGCTGATGACGGCTGTGTGAATCAGCACATCATTCTCAACGAACCGCACTGTATTTTCTTGCATGTGATTAGAGATCACACCCTTCTCAGCTTCAACGATCATTAGGTTTTCGATTGATTGTGCCTAGAAACTCCGCGATAGAGCAGCTTGATCCCTTTTGCTTCTCGAGCAGGAACCTCTTCGTTATGAAATGATCTACAAATTTCAAAAATGACTTGCCTAAATCTAATGTCCAGGCGATTGTTTCGAGTAATCGTTTGGATTGTATTTAGCAAATTCAAAGATAAGTTTATACGAATGTTATTGCCAAGCTGTCTTGATGAAGGGATTCTAAATAATAATCACCTGTTTTTGATCGACGTATTAAAAAGCGGTCGTATTCTCAATCGACCGCCGTTCGAAAGAGCGCCTCTCCAAACACTCTTACCCCCACCAATAGAAGCTAGTGAATTGGGCAGTGTCTGTAGAGATACATACCTATTTTTTATTGGCGGGCATAAAAAAGAAGGTCGCCTCTCTTGTAAGCCAACCTTCCTTCCTATGGGAAAGGCGGGGTGCTTCCTCGGTAGAGACCGCCTTATACGGGTGATGCCTCCCGTCCCAATCCAATACTGGCGATGGAGTGCGAGAGTGTCTTTGGCGACCCAAAATCTTTAACTATTGGACAGAAATGAAGACTTTTCTTCATTGGGGATGAGAACTTTGCTTAATAAGGATATAGAAATGATGCACCCAGATGGTTGAGGCAATTGGGCGTCAGCAGTGGCTTTCAACGAGGGAAAGCCTTTAGCTCAAATGGATGCCCTGATTGCCGCTCTCGGCGGAGTGTGCTTTGCAAATCGAATCGGAATCATCAGCAATGTGAAGATCAAGAAGGGGAGATAAAACCAAAGAGGACCTTCCTTCACATGTTTTAGATAGGTCAGTAAGAATACTGTCCAAATCCAATGACCTCCAATAAAGTGAAGTCGCTTCCAGTTCTTCATTCCCATCCAATGCTGAGCTCGATCGGTTGAAGTGAGAGCCATTAGAAACACAAACACATAGGCAAGACCACCAAACATCCACTGCCCCAACGACTGTTCTCTCAAAAATGGTTCTGGAAACCACACGGATATTGAGATAATGAGAGCGAGATGAATGAAATGGGAGGCGGCGAAACTTAAACCGATCCAGCGCCTATTTCGGAGCGACCAGCGGGAGATCGAAGAAGGCCAAATGCTTTCAATACTTGAGGCCGTGAAGGCAATCCCAAAAAGGATCAGGGAGCTGCGCCCGGTAGCATCAATCGCATGTTTAATCGCAGTGGCATTCCACCCCGCTAACCCGAAGTTGAAGATCAAGAAAACAACAATGAAAGACGTGACCAAGGTCGTAATCCTCCAACCCTGAAGATTCTGCATCGTTAGGTGAAAGCACTATTTTGCCAGACAAAATAGGCGTTCAGACTCTTGCTAAATGTCTCGAGACAATTATTGCTCATTCAGTGAGGTTATTCGGCGGTCCAATACGTTCTGGCCCACTGATCAGTGAATGCATACTAAGAAGCCTGTCTTTCTATCACTAGGGTGCGGTGCTGATTTTCCACTTTTGTTATATTTATGGTTTAAGCTTAAAATCTGAGCATAGGTGTGCATTATCACTGGATTGAAATTGAAGAATAGATCAGTGTTAATTTTTTGTTATCTATTTTTCGCCAGACTTGGCCGATCAATCTATTTGTAGCGATTTTCTTGGCGTTTCGCTATTGAGCAATAGATTTCAAGTATCCATGCAAAGTGAACTCTGTTCTTGTATCTACTACCTCTAATGCTACATTTATATCGTCCTTCGAATCACCATAGCCATAACTGTGACTTCCCATCTTGGATGGCAGTCGCTCGTCTAAATCGCACTGCAACTTGATTCCTGTCTTCTGGGATTTGATTGAGTCTGAGATCAATGGCAATAGCAAGTTTCAGCTGCCTCAAAGGCGCCTATAGCGAACTGTTGTTGCGCTGCCCATAAAAAATGATCCCTTTTGGGGACCATTTTGGGGACATCTTTTGGGGTTTGGCTAGTAGCCGAGTGTTACTGACCCTTTTTGATCAAGCGTCGTAGTACATGGTGAATTCGTGGGGATGAGGTCGCTGACGCAGCTGTTGTACCTCTTCGTACTTGAGATTGATCCAGTTGTCGATGAAGTCTTTTGTGAAGACTCCACCTTCAAGCAGGTATTGGTGATCAGCATTCAAAGCTTCCAATGCTCCGTTCAGAGAAGCTGGAACAGTGGCGATGTCCTTCAACTCTTCAGCTGGAAGTTCAAACAAGTCACCATCGAATCCATCACCCGGATCAATCTGGTTCTTGATGCCATCGAGGCCGGCCATCATCATGGCGGCAAAGGCCAAATAGGGATTTGCTAAAGCATCACCGGAACGGAATTCCAAGCGCTTGGCTTTTGGACTAGGTCCAGTGAGGGGGATTCGAACCGCCGCAGATCGGTTGCCTTCCGAGTACACCAAATTCACAGGGGCTTCGAATCCTGGAACCAGGCGCTTGTAGCTGTTGGTGGTGGGATTGGTGAAGGCCAGAAAGCTTGGGGCATGCTTCAAGATGCCGCCGATGTACCAACGGGCGGTCTGAGACAGGTTGGCGTAGGTCCCTTCTCCGAAGAACAACGGTTGTCCACCCTTCCAAAGACTTTGGTGTACATGCATGCCAGTGCCGTTGTCATTAAAGACAGGCTTCGGCATGAAGGTTGCTGTTTTGCCGTACTTTTTGGCAACGTTGCGAACAACGTATTTGTAGGTCATCACGTTATCGGCAGCCTGAATGAGCTCCTCGAACACCATTCCCAATTCGTGTTGACCGGCGCCAGCAACTTCATGGTGGTGCTTCTCAGTTCTAATCCCCAATTGAGCCATCATTAACAACATCTCAGAGCGAATATCCTGCGCTGTGTCGTTTGGTGCAACAGGAAAATAACCCTCCTTGGTTTGGATTTTATAAGCGAGGTTTCCACCTTCTTCTACCCTTCCGGAGTTCCAGCCAGCCTCAATGGTGTCAACGCTGTAGAAACAGCCGCCTTCGCTTGAGTTGTAGCGAACGTCATCGAAGAGGAAAAATTCAGGTTCTGGACCAAAAAATGCCGTATCTGCTAGCCCTGTATTGCCGAGATAAGCCAATGCTTTCTGAGCTAAAGCTCGCGGGCAACGGTCAAATGGTTCATGAGTACGTGGATCTTGAATTGAGCAGATCATGCTCAGAGTTTTATGCCGATAAAACGGATCAATCCAGGCCGTTGAAGGGTCTGGAACCATGGACATATCTGACTCGTTGATCGCCTTCCAGCCGCGAATCGAAGAGCCATCAAAGGCCAATCCTTCCCGAAACTCGACTTCGCCGAGCATGTCGGAACACACGGTGAGGTGTTGCCACTTGCCGTGCAGATCGGCGAATTTGAGGTCGATCAGCTCGATTCCTTCGTCCTTGATCTGACGAAGTACGTCCTGAGCAGTTTTAGCCATGGTTGAGGCTGCAGCCGAGAAAATTTTCCCAACGGTAGGCATCGATCTGACACGCTTTTGTATCAATGCGCACTTTTTTGAGAGCAGGGCTCTCTCAGCGAGGCCTGGGTCAGCGCTTAGTAACCGTTTCTGTCAAATTCCTTGAATCCCAGGTGATGAGAGCGTTCTGACCACCTTTGTGGTGTTACCTTCCAGCCAGTGATCCCTAGCGTCCCCCATCATGCGTGATGCCATCACCGGGTTGATCGGCCGTTACGACCAACTGGGTCGCTATTTCGATCGATCGGCCATCGATCGCATTGAGGGGTATTTCGGCCAGGCCGAGTTGCGTCTCAAGGCCGTTGAGCTGATTAATCGCGAAGCGTCGGAGCTCGTACGAGAAGCCAGTCAAAGACTGTTTGTTGGTGATCCTGAGCTGCTATTGCCTGGTGGTAATGCGTACACCACGCGTCGGCTTGCGGCTTGTTTGCGTGACATGGATTATTTCCTGCGTTACGCGAGCTACGCCCTGATTGCCGACGACAGCACGATCCTGAATGAACGCGTTCTGAACGGCTTGGACGACACTTATAAAAGCCTGGGTGTTCCTACAGGACCCACGGTTCGCAGCATGATTCTTTTGGCTGATGTTCTTTGCGAACGCATGGTGGCTGAAGGATCAAGTTCCAGCGACTGCATGATGCTTCGCAAGCCCTTCGACCATCTGGCATCAGGTCTTTCCGCAAACGACATCAGTCAGCGCTAAGCATTCAACGATTTGTCTCGTTTCAACAGGCGTTGCAAACCAACCGTTTTGCTCCGTTTAGAGGCCTGTCTATGCGTAGGCTGTTTGCCATTAATTGGTGATCCTGGCTTTGGCGACGACGCACTCTCCCCGGTTGGTTGATTCGTCCCATCGAACGGTCATTGCCCCGATTAACACCCCCGATCGTTTGCTGCTCGGTCCAGGACCTTCGAACGCCGATCCAACGGTGCTCAAGGCTTTGTCTCGGACTCCGATTGGTCACCTCGATCCGCTTTATGTGGAGCTGATGGGCGAAGTGCAGGAGCTTCTTCGCTACGCCTGGCAGACCGACAACCGCTTGACCTTGCCGATGAGCGGCACGGGTAGTGCAGCCATGGAAGCAACGCTTGCCAACACGGTTGAACCAGGCGACACCGTTCTCGTCGCTGTGAAGGGCTATTTCGGGAATCGTCTTGTGGATATGGCCGGTCGTTACCGCGCCGATGTGAAGGTGATCGAAAAGCCTTGGGGTGAAGCATTTACCAAGGATGAGCTCGAAGCAGCTCTGATTGAGCACAAGCCCGCCATTTTGGCGATGGTGCATGCCGAAACGTCCACCGGCGTGTGTCAACCGATGGAGGGAATCGGAGATCTCTGCCGCAAGCACGATTGCTTGCTCCTGCTCGACACCGTGACCTCTCTTGGCGGTGTTCCCGTTTATCTCGATGAATGGAAGGTGGATCTGGCCTACAGCTGTAGTCAGAAGGGTTTGAGCTGCCCTCCAGGGCTTGGTCCATTCACGATGGGCCCTCGCGCTGAAGCCAAGCTTGCTGCGCGTCAAGACAAGGTGCCCAATTGGTATCTCGACGTTTCCCTTCTCAATCAGTACTGGGGCAGTGACCGCGTTTATCACCACACAGCACCGGTCAACATGAACTTCGGCATGCGTGAAGCGCTCAGGTTGCTGGCGGACGAAGGCTTGGATATGGCTTGGGCGCGTCACCGCAGTAACGCTGAAGCCCTTTGGTCCGGTCTGGAATCGATGGGTATCGAAATGCACGTGCCCGAGGAGCTCCGTCTGCCCACCCTCACGACCGTTCGGATTCCAGATGATGTGGATGGAAAGGCTTTCACGCAGCACCTGCTCAACAACCACGGGATCGAAGTGGGTGGTGGTCTTGGTGTTCTTGCCGGAAAAATTTGGCGAATTGGCCTGATGGGTTACAACTCAAACCCTGAGAACGTCAGCAGGTTGTTGAACCTGTTTGAAACGGAGCTGCCCCAGTTCCGTCAGAACGTTGCCGTCGCTGCTTAAACCAGCTCGACAGCATTTCTTTCGCCTCCTCAGCCTGTACACCACCGATCACGGTCATTCGGTGGTGTGCACTGATGTGTGTGGCCAGGTTGATCGTGCTTCCCATCGCTCCCCGCTTCGGGTCAGTCGCGGCAAAGATCACTTGTCCAACTCTCGCCTGAACCAAGGCACCGGCGCACATGGGACAGGGTTCCAAGGTCACCAACAGAGTGCAGTCATTGAGGCGCCAGTCACCACGCAGGCGGCAGGCCTGTTGAATTGCCATCAGCTCAGCGTGCCCAAGCGGATCATTGTTCAGCTCCCGTTGATTGATGCCATGGCCAATGCAGCGGCCGTGGTGATCCAAAACAATGGCGCTTACTGGAACCTCTCCGCGTTCGCCGAATCGACGCGCGCGCTCAATCAAACGCTCCATCCAGGCTTGCATCTGCGTGGAAGAGAGTTCGATTGGAGACTGCACCGTCAGGCTCTTGGCTGAGTGCATCTTTGGATGTGCCAACACTTTGATGTGCCACCACAGGGGAGAATGATCACTCCCCATCTTGTCTTCTTGGTTGGATCTTCAAGCAATCCTGAACCGGTAGCTCTGTCGGCGTTTGCTTCGCCCGATGCGCTTGACCCTCAACTCCTTCAGTTTTTGGAGGGTGCTTCCGAGCGCTTATGCAGCTGGATCGGTTCGGCGGGTGAGCGAGGTCCACTTCCAGCACTTCGGGTGCTTCCAGATGCTGCTCCGCAGGCCCATGGTCGCGACATGCAGCAACTGTTGGATGACCTTCAGCAGGTGATGGATGGTGCATTTCAGCCCTCCCATCCCGGGGCGCTTGCCCATCTCGATCCGCCTCCGTTGAGTGCGTCAATCGCCGCTGATTTGATCTGCGCCGGACTGAACAACAACCTTCTGGCCGAGGAGCTGTCGCCAAGTTTGAGTCATCTCGAACGGCAGCTTTGCGCCTGGTTTGCTGAACGCCTTGGCTTCCCTGCAGGGGCTTCTGGTGTTGGGGCAAGTGGAGGCACGCTGAGCAATCTGATCGCCTTGGTTTCTGCTCGTCATCACGTCGGCTTGGACCACAATCCAGAGGCCGTGGTGGTGGTCAGTGCTGATGCGCATGTGTCCTGGCACAAGGCAGCGCGCGTGATGGGGCTTCAAAGCGACGGAGTTCGTGCCATCCCGGTGGACGAGCAAGGGCTCATCGATCTGCAGCAGCTCGAGGCTGAATTGGCAACACTTTCAAGAGATGGACGTCCTTGTATCGCAGTGGTGGCCACAGCAGGTAGCACGGTGCGGGGCGCCATCGACCCCGTTTCTGCGATGGCTGATCTTTGCGCACGCTTGGGCCTATGGCTGCATGTGGATGGGGCGATCGGTGCGGTTTTTGCTCTCAGCTCCACTACCACCCATCTGCTCCATGGGATTGCACGTGCTGATTCGATCACTGTGAATCCCCAGAAAGTTCTTGGCATCACGAAGACGTCATCCCTTCTGTTGGTTCGCAAGGCCGCCGTTCTGGCTGATGCGTTCTCCACAGGCCTTCCCTACATGGAGCCTGCCGTCGAGCACGATCACGGTGGAGAACTGGGTCTGCAGGGGAGTCGGCCGGCGGAAGTGCTCAAACTCTGGCTTGGCTTGCGCCAACTCGGTGAATCAGGGATTGAACAGCTGTTGTCTGCAGCGATCGCTCGACGTGAGTATCTCCAGCAGCAACTGGATCCCAACAGGCTGATGATTCTCACGGGACCTTTGCATGTGCTCGCCTGTAGGCCTCAACGCGGACAGGCGCAGCAGCACGAACGCTGGTCGATCGACACACGCCGGGACTTGCTTAGCCAGGGCATCATGGTGTCGAGACCGCTCCATCAAGGGCGGCATTTCCTCAAGGCTGTTCTTGGCAACCCGCATACCGATCACGCTTTGCTGGACCAACTTGCATCAGCTCTGAATCAATCCGTGGAGGATCGGCCCTGATGGCTGCCCCAAAGCAGCAACGCGGCCGCTGGGTGGCCATCGTCACAGGCATTGTGTCTGTGCTGATAGGTGTGGCCTATTTGGGGCTGATCACGGTTCTTGATGCCCGCGGCCCGATGCGTCCTCCCCCGCCCGAGGCCCTGGTTGGGGCGGTAAGCGCTTCTTTGCCTTTTGCCGCAGTGGTTCCACCACCTTTCTGAGAGCGGTGTCGAGGAATCGTTGGAGGGCGCTATCGCGTCGGTTGAGGTCGTAGTGCCGCTGCACAACGTCCTGCATGCCACCATCTCCCCAATCTTGATCCTGCTGGAAGTAAGTGATGAAACTGGCGCCTGCGATCCGCGTTAACCATGCAGCAGCAACACCTTGAACAGCTTTCCCTAGCAACAAGGTGGGCAGATTCACGCTAAGTGCCGTGCCAATCAAGGCAACACCACCTTTCACAACTCCGAGCCCTGCCAGGGTTCTCCCCACCGAGACGGCCAATTCTTGCGCTTTGGCACGTGTGAGCTGCACGTTGTAGACCTTCGCCACTTCCATCACCATCTGGGCATTCACCGCAGCAGTGCCAAGCAAGTCGATGCCGGGTAGGGGTGTGGCTGCCACGACGCCTGCACTAATCCAGGTGTAACGGTCCACGATCCGTCGAGCCTCGGCCTGACGCTGTCGGTTGAGGAGCGATCGCCCCTTGTCGCCCAGCGTCCTGCATTGAAGAAGAATGTTGTCGGCCAACAGCTCTTCGCCATCGGCATGGAGCACCACGGCCATTCGTTGGAGTAAAACCGCTACCTCAGCTGGAGGTTGCCAAGGTTTTTGGCCGGGTCTTGGCAAGGATTGGGGAGAGGCACTGGTTGGGATGACATCCTCAGCAGACAGCAGGCCTTTGCAACGTCCGCGCAGCAAGGCCAGTAGACGCTTCTCCTCCTCCTCTCCTCGTAAATCGCATTTGTTCAAGACCAACATCAAGCGCTTTCCCAAGCCCGCAAGGCTGCGAACCACATCCCATTCGGCAGAGCGAAGATCACCATCCACCACCACCAGCATCAAGTCGGCCCGGCTGGCGCGTTCACGGGCTTCTTGTTCCCGATCTCTTCCATCCAGTCCGCTCTCAAGGATTCCAGGAGTGTCGACCAATTGCAGACCGCGCTCCAGCTTGTTGAGACGAAGCCGATAGGTCTGACTGCCGGTTGTGGACCCCATCGGTGCTCCAACCCGCCCAACAATGTCTTGGAGGAGGGCACGAATCAGGGATGTTTTCCCACTGGAGCCTGTGCCAAACACCACCACGACTAAATCGCCGCGTGCCAATTCACGCGCCACGCGCTCGCGTTCCAGATGCAGAGCTTGCCGGGCGACATCGTCTTGGAGACGCTCCAGCAGGCGATCAATGCTTTCCAGACTCTGTTCAGCAGCTTGACGACGCGACCCAGGCGGCAAAGGGGCTGTGGTGCTGGCTTTTGTTGCTCCGCGACTAGTTTTCCATCTCTTCCACACGGGCCAGCCAACCTGCACCACGAACGCAATCACCAAGATGCTGCCGATGAGCAGCACTGGACCTACAAGCCAGGGCGGAAGGATGTAACTGAGATCCCAGAGCAGATTGCGAATGGCCTGGAGCACCAGGCCAAGCACCAAGAGGACGATCAGCCCAGCTGCTCCAAACAAGATCAGGCGATTGGATCCCTTCATTGACCCACCAAAGCGCCTTGGCCTGCGGCACGCATGATGCGACTCCAGAGAGAGGCTGCGAGGGCGCTGGAACTGGCTGAAGGACTGTTGTCATCGTTGCCCAGCCAGATTCCCAGCACCCAATGCCGACTCGGCTCGTAGCCAATGAAAAGCAGGTCACGCCCATCGTTTGTGGTTCCTGTTTTCCCCCCTTCTTGTTGGCCGAGCGAGGCGGCACGCCCGGTGCCGCTGCGAATGACCGCTCGCAATAAGCCCTGCATTTGCAGAGCTGTCTGTTTCTTCAGCACACGACGAGACGCTAGGCGCTGACTGCTTCGTTCAGAACTGCCATCTCCAGCTCCGCCACCTTCATTAAGGCTGCCGCAGGCACTGGGTCGGTCTAAGCGACAGGTTTCCGCATCGACCATCCGACGAATGGTGGTGGGAGGTTGCCAGATGCCGCCATTGGCCACAGCGGCATAGGCACTGGTGAGTTCAATCAAGCGAACCTCACTCTGTCCAAGAGCTAGCCCCGGGACTGGATTTAAGGGAGTTGAGATTCCCAAGCGTTTCGCCAAGCTCACCACCTGGTCCAGCCCCACGCGTTGGGCCAAGCGCAGCGCTGCGGTGTTGTGGCTTGAGGCGAAGGCATTGGCCAGGGTCAGTTGGCCCGAACAGGTGCTGGCGAAGCGTTGCCCTCCCCAGCGAAGGGGGGTGCAATCCAAGCTGTCGTTGGGTTTCAGTCCTTGCTCTAGGGCAGCTAAGTAAGTGATGAGTTTGAAGGTGCTCCCTGGTTGTCGCAACGCCATTGAGGCACGGTTGAACTGGCTCGAGTTGTAGTCACGACCTCCGGCGATGGCGAGAACCCCGCCAGTGCGGCTGTCGAGCACAACAGCGGCCCCCTCCTGAACGCCAAGCGTTGAATTGTTGGTCAACAAACCGCTCAACTGGCGTTCCACCACGGATTGCAGAACAGGGTCTAAGTGCGTTTCGATCAAGAAATTTCCTTCATCCGCCACGTCAGGACCCACGAGCTCTGTGAGATCTCGGCGCACTTGATCGGTGTAAAACGGTGCCGATCGACTGACCTGTTCCCGACTGCAGGCTTCGGTTGCAAGTTGAATCGGTTGGCGACGCGCCAGTCGCGCCTGCTCCAAGGAGAGTCGACCACTATCGGCCATTTTGTTGATCACCCGATTACGTGCTTTTAGTGCGAGCTGGGGAAACTGACAGGGATCGTGACCATTGGGTGATGGCAACAGACCTACGAGAAGTGCTGCTTGCTGGATATTTAGATCTGCTGCGGATTGATCAAACAACACGCGTGAAGCATCTTCAAATCCCCAACCAACACCCAGGTACACGCGATTGAGATAGCTCAGCAGCAACTGGTTTTTGCTGAAGCGACTTTCCAACTGCAAGGAAACAAGCAGCTCTTTCCATTTCCTGGCCAAGGTGTCTCCATCTCCCACGTAGTGGGGATAAAGGCTGCGAGCTAATTGCTGCGTGAGACTGCTGCCTCCCTCCAACACCCTCCCGCTCATCAAATTGGTGCTGAAGGCTCTCAGCGTGCCAATGGGATCGACCCCTGGATGCCACCAGAAGCGGTTGTCTTCACTGCTCAGCAGAGCATCAACCAGCAAGGGAGAGAACCCATTCACCGACTTGAGCTCGCGATGACGACTGGAGTCAACGGAGGTTAGTGGTTGGTTATTGCCGTCGTAGATGGCCACCGGACCGCGCACGCGTGCTAGTTGCCCGCGGATCGGCATGGTGATGTTGGACAGCAACAGCAGTGCCCCTCCTCCACCCAGGCATGCCAACAAGAGCAGGCCCAACCAGCGCTCGATCCGATGTCGTCGTCGTCCGGCTGCGTCATGGAAATGCAGAAAGGGTGCCGTTTCGTCTTGAGCTGGCGCAAACAGAACGACGTCTCCATCGCGCAGTTCCAGCTGCGACACCCGGCGGCCTTTCCACCACAAGCCATTGGTGGAATCCAAATCCTGAAGGAACCACTGCCGCCCCTGGCGCTGCAGCAACGCATGTTGCCGGCTGACGGCCGGATGATCGATGCTGATTTCCAGAGGACCATCGCGTCCAATCCGATAGCCATCGCCATGCAATGGAATGGTTCGACCCGCCTGATCTCTCTGATGAATGATCAGTTGGGCTGTAGACGGGCCGTCAGGATTTCGCTTGTCCATTGCGTTGGGAGAGAGCGTCGATGGCGAAGCAGAGAACGGCGAGGTTGATGGCGATATCTGCGCCATTGAAGATGGGAAAACGGAAGGGAACCAGCTCCAGGAAGTCGGTGACATATCCCAGTTGCCAGCGGTCGAAGCCATTGCCGAGTGTTCCTCCAAGCAGGCAGGCCAGGGCCAGACCTAACCAGAGATCAAGTCGCTTGGATCGCCAGACCCAAACCAGCAACCCCATCGAAACGAGCAAGCTGAGCAGTCCGAGCAGGGCCGTGGAATCACTCAACATGCTGAAGGCGGCGCCGGTGTTGCGTACGAGCCGTAACTGCAGCAATCCGGGTAGGAACGGCTGCGACAGATTCGGAAGCAGGTGGGATCGAGCCCAAGATTTGGACGCTTGATCTAGCAGAAGGATCAACAGGCTGATCACCACAACTGTGCGACGCCGGATCAGTCGGTTGCTGTGGCTGATCATTCGATCCAGAGCAGACGACGAATCGGAAGCGCAATCAAAGAGATTGCGACGCACAGAGACAGTTGGGCAAGCAAGGGGCCCAGGCTGTAGCTGAATAACAATTCAGGTAGGGATTCAGTCCAACGGCTCAAACCTGCACCGAGTAGCAAATTAAGAATTCCGCAGAGCTGAATCGTGGCCACGCCAGCGATGCCAGCCAAAGTGAGGCGTGCCAAGTTGTTCATCCCTGCCTGATGCGCAAGCCGTCCCGTGAGCCAGGCTGCTGGCACAAAGCCTGCGAGATAGCCAAAGGCGGGAGTTAGGACATAGCCAAGACCTCCACCGTCATGAAAGACGGGAAAATCAACCAGCCCCACGGTGATGTACGCAACCGCTGCTATCACGCCTGATCGTGGGCCGCAGACAAGAGCGCATAACAACAGTGCCGGCACTTGCCAGGTGCTGGGCAAACTCAGCAATCGGGGGGGAAGTTCTGCAACCGGCACCAGGACGGCAGCCGGGATCAAACTTCCCACAAGGATCAGAAGCAGTCCCGCGATCGCGCCGCTCCAAGTGGCAAGAGCCCGCACGGGCAAATAACAGCTGACCCCATCCTGCTGTAGGAGAGGGTGATTGCCCAGGTGTCATGACCGTTTCCATCGGTGACCAAGTCCAACTGATCAGCCCGATGCCCTATCTCAAAACGGCAGACCCCATGCCAATGCTTCGCCCGTCCGATCTCGTTGGCAGTGATGAATCAGGGGTTGTGGTTGCTCTCCATCCGCTCGAAATTGCCGCTGTTCGCTTCCGTCGCGGCACATTTTTAATTCCGATTGATCGTTTATGTCCCGCTGGATCTGAGGACCAAAGTTAAGGACGAATCCAACTTATTGCTTATTTAGCGAAGCAGTCCATGCGTTCAATCAAACCAACTCTGGCATTCAGCTCAATAGCAACTAACCCAATTCCCTGATCAAGGAACCGGATGGTTAAAAGATAACGAATTCTTGTTCTGGCCTGGTGAAACAATTGTTTATGTCGCTAAGGATTCTTTTGCTTGAAAGTTTGCTGAGTTAGTTATTGCCAAGTTAAGAGGAAGTTAATGCTGGCTAAAAATCCCTTAAGGATGCGTGACTGAAGCGTTTGTAGTCTTGGATACATCCTATTGGTGCCCTGCATACAGAGCATTATTTGCCGGTCGAATAATTTGTTTGCGGGTTAATTCCCGAATTAATTTTTTGGTGTGAGGACCAGAAATGAAACTCTTCCGTCAACTGCTGGTGGCCCCAGCTGCCTTGGGCCTTTTGGCTCCTATGGCTGCTAACGCCACTGAGCTGAACTTCAACGGTGTATCTGACTACGCCGCCACAGGCGAGCAAGTCACCAGCATCACTCAGTTTTCAGACGTTTACCCAACCGACTGGGCTTATCAGGCTCTTAGCAACCTGATCGGGCGCTACGGCTGTGTTGCTGGTTACCCCAACGGCACTTACCGCGGTAACAGGGCAATGACCCGCTTTGAAGCGGCTGCTCTGTTGAACGCATGTCTCGACCGCGTCACTGAAGTGACCGACGAGCTGAAGATGCTGATGAGAGAGTTCTCAAAAGAACTCGCCATCCTCAAGGGCCGTGTTGACGGACTTGAAGCCAAAGTTGGTGAACTGGAAGCTCAGCAGTTCTCCACCACTACCAAGCTGAAAGGCAAAGCCACTTTCGTGATTGGTGGTGTTAATGCTGGTGGAGATAGTACTGATACAGATACTTACAACCAAGGATATGGTGCAGTCACATTCAATTATGACCACCGTTTAACTCTCGATACCAGCTTCACAGGCAAGGACAAACTCCGGACTCGTCTTCGTACTGGTAACTTTGATAACGCAGCATTCGCTGGAGATGGCAATAATTTAACTGCCTTGGATACCGCATCTGGCACATCAGATGATGTAACTATTGATCGGCTGTTTTACAAATTCCCTGTCGGTAAGGAACTCACATTTATTGTTGGTCCCTTGGCCAGGAATACTGAATCCTTGGCAATGTGGCCTTCCAAGTACAATAAAGGTGGTGCAAAGATTCTCGATTTCTTTGCTGTAGCAGGTGTTCCAGGTGTTTATAACAAGGAAACAGGTTCTCTAATTGCTGCGTATTGGAAACAAAAAGTTGCCAAGGGCGATCCTGGTTTCAGCATCAGTGCCAACTATGTTGCAGATGCTGGTGAAGGTAATAATTCTGATTCCACTGCAGGTGGGATTATGACTGATAACTCTCGTGCCAATATCCTTACTCAAATTGGTTGGGGTAATGGTCAGTACGGTGCAGCGGCTGCTTATAGATATGGTCAGTGCAAGTCAGGCATGCGCCGTTCTACTACGTTCGTCAAGAGCGGTGACTACAACCTTCCTTGTACGACTGGTCACAACAACGAGAGCCGCTCCTCCAATAGCTTCGCGCTAAATGCGTATTGGCAGCCTGAGGATCCTGGGTTCATTCCTTCTGTCTCTGTCGGTTGGGCGATGAACACAGTTGTGGGAGATAATATTGCAGATGGCACCTACACCACTTCTCAGAGTTGGTTTACAGGTCTGAAGTGGGACGATGTATTTATCGATGGCAATGACCTGGGCTTCGCCTTTGGTCAGCCTACATTTGCTACTGCACTTAAGGGAAATACTGATCCCGATGATGGCAACTATGCCTTCGAGTTGTATTACAACTACAAGGTGACCGATAACATCACTGTTACCCCAGCAGTGTTCTATCTGTCTCGTCCTAACGGGCAGAGTACAGCGACGACGACAAGCGGCGATGACGGCCAATTCAATATCTTTGGAGCATTGGTTCAAACAACCTTTAAGTTCTAATCGTTGTCTGAGATTAATCTCAAGTTAGCTTGTTAATTTTAGACCCTCCGCTTTTGCTGGGGGTCTTTTTTTGCTTGCTATTCGATTATTGATTTGTTTTTCCCTATTGCATATCACGGATGTATATCAATGTCTGTGAATGCAACGGTGTCGCATCCCATCTCTTCAGTGGGGTGAAGCAACGCTTTTTGGATCGATTGTTGCTCACTTGCTCTTTCCTGCTTGTTGCCCTTCCATCTCGAGACGGGTGGACATAGAGCTGCAGAGGAATAGCTCTTTGGCTACAGTAAATGGGGTATTCCCTAAGGGATTTTTTAAGGTGTTCAAATCTGCATGACAACAGATTTTTTTGATATCTCCAATGCCGCCCGTCTTTTGGTTGTGGATCACGATGAAGAAGCTCGTGACCGTATCTGTGGAGTTCTCAAGGAAGAGGGATTTGATGTTAAATCTTTGGACAATGGACTGCTTGCATGGGAGCTGTTACAGAATGAAGAGTTTGAGTTGATTGTTCTTAATCGGAAGCTTTCTGGGGTCAGTGGATTTGATCTTTGTAGAAAACTTAGAATGCAAAATAATCAATCTCTTATTTTAATGATTAGTAGTTTAGATACGGAAGCTGATCGTGTAATGGGTCTTGAAGTTGGTGCCGATGACTACTTAGTGAAGCCATTTGGTTATCGTGAGTTTTTAGCTCGTTGTAGAGCCCTTTTGCGGCGACATCCATTAAGTGGAGCGGCACTAGTTGCTGAAAAATTTGAGTGTTGCGATCTCAAGCTTTTTCCTGATGAATGTAGGGCTGCTCGTGATGGTTGTGATATTAAACTTTCACCTAAGGAATTTAAACTCCTTGAGCTTTTCATGCAACACCCTAAGAGAGTTTGGAGCAGAGACGAGTTGCTAGATCAGATATGGGGTGTCGACTATATTGGCGACAAAAAAACTGTTGATGTTCATATTCGTTGGTTACGTGAAAAAATTGAAGTCAATCCTTCTAGTCCAGCGAAAATATTCACTGTTCGTGGTTTTGGCTACCGATTCTGTTGATTAGTTGCTGTATTGTATGCAATTAATATCAGTCTTGGTTGTTATATATTCGTTATGTATCTATGCTCAAGACTTCGCTTAAGCTAAGATCTTTTTGTTTTGACTTGTATTTCTACTCGGAAGGTGGCTTACGATAATCTTTTGTTGGTGGTCATGTTGCATCCAACCACTCTCTTTGAGTTGTCCTAGCACCTTCGTGACTGTGACTCGGGTTGTGCTTACAGCACTTGCTATTTCTTGATGGGTTAGCCGTAAATTTAGTTTGAGACCTTGATCGCAAGGCTGACCATAGTCTTCTGCTAACAGCTCTAAAAAGCTTTTTACACGATTTTCAACACCACGCAGACCCAATAGGGCGATCAGAGCTTCCGACTGTCGGGTTCTTTGCATCATTGCCTTCATCAGATTGCTGCTCAGATGAGGCGTTGTATTCACATCTTGAATCGACAGACCAAGTAAGTCGCAGTGATCGAGAGTTGTGGCCTCGAACAGATCGAGATGCGTTAATGGATCTCCAAAAGGTTCGTTTGGTCCTGCAATTGCAAGCAAAACATCATCACCTTGCTCGTTGAGGCAACTTAATTTCACGATGCCTCGTACAACGATCCAAATATGATCTGGGAGTAAGGGAACTTTTACTCCTGAATCGAAATGAATGGAGCGACGTCGATAGCTGTTTTCTAGATCTCCGAGGAATCCGCTGGAGCTGCTAGGCGTGCAAACCATTTCGCGATGTGCTCGTGGTGTGAGACAACCCTATGGAGCCTGATTCAGCACTGAGCAAAGAGCCGGTAATGGTTTGTTTAAGGGTTTTTGTCTCCACAGCTGATGCCTCTCTTAAGCCATGTGACCGTGGGAATGCTGGAAATCTTTACCTGTCCTGTCGAATGCTTTAACCCTTTCTAAACACAGCGCATCCAACTGTTGAGTATGAATGGTGTCATCTCTTCTTCAACTTCGATGCGCATTGGCATCAATGGTTTTGGCCGGATTGGTCGGCTCGTTTTTCGTGCTCTATGGGGCCGACCCGGAATTGACATTGTTCATGTGAACGATTGTGCTGGGGATGCGGCTGCTGCTGCCCACCTTCTTCACTTCGATTCTGTTCATGGACGCTGGCAACATGAGGTTCGACCCCATTCGATGGGCTTCCTCGTTGGCGACAAGGAAGTGCGATACAGCTCAGAGAGTGATCCTGTCAGTGCGTCTTGGATTGAATCTGGGGTAGAGATGTTGTTGGAATGTAGTGGTAAATTTAAAACATCAGATTCACTCCAATTATTTTTAGTTGCTCTAAAACTAAAAAGAATTCTTGTTGCTTGCCCAGTTAAAGGTTCTGTTGATGATGTAGAGATCCTCAATATAGTTTATGGGATTAATCATCAGCTCTACGATCCCAATCGGCATAGTGTCGTAACGGCGGCCTCTTGTACGACAAATTGCCTTGCACCCATTGTTCAGGTTGTTCATAACAGCTTCGGCATTAAGCATGGCTCGATTACTACATTGCACGATGTTACTAACACACAGGTTATTGTGGATGGATTTCATAATGACTTGCGACGTGCTAGATCCTGCATTCAAAGTGTGATCCCAACTACGACAGGATCAGCAAAAGCTATCGGTCTTATCTTTCCTGAATTAGAGGGAAAGTTGAATGGTCATGCGGTGAGGATTCCACTCTTGAATGCATCCCTCACTGATGCAGTGTTTGAGCTTGAGAAGGAAGTGAGTGTTGAGGATATTAATGGAGCCTTTGAGGCTGCTGCCAATGGAGAACTTCGTGGCATTCTTGGCTATGAAACCCGTCCGTTGGTGTCAGTTGATTATGTCAATGACAATCGCAGCACCATCGTTGATGCGTTGTCGACCATGGTTATCAACGGTACTCAAGTCAAGATCTATGCCTGGTATGACAATGAGTGGGGGTATAGCTCACGAATGGCAGATCTGGCATGCCATGTGGTCTCCCTCGAGGAATGAGGCTCTCTTCGCTGCAACAATACAGCGTCGTGACAGCCAATTACTGGGCGTTCACTCTTACCGATGGCGCCTTGCGCATGCTGGTGTTGTTTCACTTCCATGAACTTGGCTATTCCACCCTTGAGATTGCATTTCTGTTTCTCTTTTATGAGTTTTTTGGGATCCTGACCAATCTCTATGGTGGTTTGATTGGTGCTCGTTATGGGTTACGTCTCACGCTTTGGGTTGGCACGTTGCTGCAGATTTTTGCGTTGTTGATGTTGATACCTGTGGCTGCTAGTTGGCCCAAGTTGTTGAGTGTGAGCTATGTGATGGTGGCTCAGGCAATCAGTGGCATTGCAAAGGACCTCAATAAAATGAGTGCTAAAAGTGCAATTAAGGTTGTTGTTCCCGTGAATGCAGATGACGCACAGACGGGTGAATCACAACTCTTTAAATGGGTTGCGATTCTTACTGGGTCCAAAAATGCACTGAAGGGAGTCGGATTTTTTCTGGGTGGGGTGCTTCTCACATCCTTCGGCTTCAATAATGCAGTTGGCTGGATGGCGGCCGGTTTGGCATTTGCATTCCTGCCAACTTTGGTTTTACCTGCTGATTTCGGCAAGATGAAGGACAAGCCTTCGTTGTCTTCACTGTTCTCTAAATCTGAGGGGATCAACGTCCTGTCCTTGGCTCGTTTCTTCTTGTTTGGGGCTAGAGATGTCTGGTTTGTGGTGGCCTTGCCTGTTTTCCTAGAGGCGTCTTTGGGCTGGAGCTTCTGGGAGATCGGCGGTTTTCTGGGCCTTTGGGTGATTGGATACGGGATCGTCCAGGGGGCCGCTCCTGCTTTACGTCGTCTTTGGGGTAAGACCACTCCACCTGGGATCTCATCCCTGCAGTTTTGGAGTGCCTTATTAACTGCGGTACCGGCCCTCATCGCTGTTGCCCTTTGGCGCGAAGTTGATGTGTCGATTGCCATCACCGCTGGACTGGCTGTTTTTGGAGTGGTGTTTGCAATGAACTCCTCCATTCACTCCTACATGGTGCTCTCGTACACCGATTCCGAGAACGTCAGCCTTAACGTTGGTTTTTATTACATGGCGAATGCAGCTGGCCGTTTAACGGGCACCTTATTATCTGGAGCTGTTTTTCTTTTAGGGGGAATGGAGGCTTGTTTGTGGATGTCTTGCCTTCTTGTAAGTTTGGCCTTTTTGACCAGCTGTAAATTACCGCTTCCGCCTAGACATTGTGTTAATCCTGTCCAGTCTGTGTAATTCTCTTTATTGATTTTTTGTATCTATAGATTTTTATATATTTTACTATTTTAAAGGATGCATATATGTTCATTTCTCTGATGTAATTTGTGATGACTTTGTAGCAGGCAGGGCATCCTGCAATTCCTCATGTAGCCAATTTTTGATCATAAAAATAGGGGGGAGAATGACTCCTCCCCCCTATGAGTTTTATTCTCGGTCGTTATTCGACGAAGAATTACTCCTTGATTGTGCTGATCGCTTCTTTGGCTTTGCTAATTACTTCTGGAGGAAGTGAAACATAGCCAAGTTCTGGAGCTTTGGACTGGGCCTCGTCAGAGAGCATGTAGTTGAAGGTCTTCTGAAGCAGAGGGAGCTTTTCAGCATTCTCGTTGGCGTAGGCCAGCACCCATGTGAACGTCACGATTGGATATCCACCCATAGGGTTTGGGTTGCCACCGATCAGATCTGGCCCGAGGTCGATCGATCCCAGTGCTTCACTGGCAGTTTTGTTGGTGGGCAAAACTTGCTTTCCTGAGCCGTTTTGAACAGCTGCTGCTTGCAGGTCTCCTTTCACATAGGCAAGTTCGACATAGCCAATGCCACCATCGATTTGTTGAAGTTGAGCGGACACCCCTTCATTTCCTTTGGCTCCAATTCCTGATGGCCACTGGACAGATTTGTCAGCGCCTACGTTATCTTTCCATTCAGAACTAATCGCTGAAAGGTGCTTGGTGAAGTTGTAGGTGGTTCCCGATCCATCGGAACGATGAACAATCTTGATGGCTTTTGGATCGCAACCCAGCTCGCTGTAGTTTTTAATCGAGCCTAAAAAGATTCCGGATAATTGATCTTGCGTTAGCTTCAGTTCACAGTCTGAGTTGTTGTAAGCCACGGCGATTGCACCAGCTGTCATCGGAATCTGAACGACCCCTCGACTCACTTTGTCAATGGCTTCGGGTTTCATTGGCTTGTCAGAAGCCCCGAAGTCGACTGTTCCTGCTGTGAATTGGCGTACTCCTGCTCCAGAGCCTACAGATTGATAATTGACTTCGATTCCTTGTGGCGCTAGGTCCGAAAACCAGCGTTGATAAATTGCAGCGGGAAAGGAAGCACCTGCTGCAGAGAGTGTCCCTTCAATGTTGCTGTTGCTGTTTTCTGTGCTGGTACATGCTGCAAGGCTGAGGCCTGCAGCTACACCGATGAGAGTGAGGGATGAGCGAATCATGAAAGGACGACGCATGCTGCGAAATCACTGCTCGTTTGTTTTAAGAGTTGATCTTCATACGCAATTAAAGTGAGCATTAAGGACTGGTTATCTGTTGGCTTTCTCTCCCTCCCTCTGAATCAATGGATCTCAGCAGCTGATCACCAGGGTCATGGCTTGTGAGTGTTTTTGCTGCGAGCGGTTTCGTGGTTTTTAGGGCAAATCAAACGGGTTGCAACGTCGTAGCGATTGAGCCAGCGGTTCACTCGAGTGCGTTGTATTTGAGGAACCTCCTCGACCAATTGTGAAAGTTCAATGGCCCCGAGCCGTCTTAACTCGCGAACATCCACGTGCCAAAGGGATTCTGCTTCTCGGATTAAACGGGCCCATGTGCGCACCTGTTGCCAGCGCCTCAAACGACGCCGTAAGGGATCAAAGGTCCGCAATTCGCAGTGGCTGAGAGGTCTCTGCACGCTGGGCCGAAGGTAGAGAACAACCGTACTGACAGCCTGATGCCGTGAACCTCTCCCATGAAAAATCCCCTACGTGGCTTCGGATTGCTGAAATAAAAATGGATGGTTGACGTTAAATCTCGTCTTGCTGCACGACTGCAAATGGCAGTTCTTCCGCTTCACGGGCGCTGAGACGCCTTGTCCAGGCTCCTTTCACCGGATCATTCCAGCGGAATCCCGCTTCACGAGCGAGCTGGCGATCGTCATAGGAGACCTGAGCTCGCATTAAGGAGCGTGGTTCTAGTCCCCTTTCAATCAGTTGTTCAAGTTGATCGCAACGGCGGAACACTTCGGCCAAATAGATGCAATCGCTGAGAGCTCGATGGGCTGCCCAAACCGGAATCTCGTAGGCCAATGCCAAGTCTCGAACTGAAGGGCGTGATCTGAGTTGCTTATCTTTTGGCCAACGCATGTCTTCCATGCTGCAGAGCCAGGGCAGATCTGTGGCAGGTAGATGGCCCCTGCCCAACCATTGCCGGTCAAAGGCCGCGTTGTGTGCAACCAGCAGATCAGCAGCGTTCAGCAGCTCCTGGAAGTAATCCAGTCCTGGTTTCCAGGGTTGCGGCAAGCGCGTTACGGCTGCGGGGATGCGATTGATGGCCTCAGCGGCATTGGACTCAACAGGCAACAAGCAGGACATCTGGGCCAGGACCTGCCGGCTTGGGACATCGAACAAAATCGCCCCGATTTCGAGGCAGTGATGCGCATCTGGATCGAGGCCAGAGGTTTCCGTATCAATGATCAACAGAGTTTGTGCTGTGGATTCATCGAGCCTTTCCCTTTGTTGTATCGGGAGAGGTTCCGGTTCCTCCATCTGGAATTCCCCAAGAAGATTCAATTGCCCCGGAACAGCGTCTGACTCCATCACTCCAGCTCGCTCGTTCTTAGAACCATTCTCCCGTCTCGCCCCAGCTGCTTCCTAGGGTGCCGCCAATTCTTGATTTCCTTTATGGCTCTCACGATCGGAGACCGGGCACCAGAGATTGCCCTCGAAGATCAAGACGGCGTTCTGCGTCGTCGTGATGAGCTGCAAAACAAGGTGTTGGTGCTGTTTTTCTACCCCAAGGACGACACTCCTGGCTGCACTGCTGAAGCGTGTGCCTTCCGCGACACCTACTCTTCTTTCGAGGCTCTCGGAGCTGTTGTTTGGGGTGTCAGCAGTGACGATGCTGTAAGCCATCGAAAATTTGCCCAGCGTTATCAATTGCCCTTTCCCCTCCTCAGTGATCAGGGACAACGACTGCGTACGCGTTTCGGGGTTCCAAAAGTTCTCGGATTGCTTCCAGGACGGGTGACCTATGTGATTGATGCAGAGGGCACGATTCGCCATATTTTCAACAACATGCTCGATGGTCCTGCGCACGTGCGTGAAGCCGAGCGAATCGTGAAGGGGCTGTCAAAAGGATGAGCCGCTGGCAGCGACAACAGGGTTGCTGGTGCCTCTGGCCTGCTTCAGCGCAAGGACTGATTGAATTCATTGGGGGCAGCTACTTAGCCACCAATCCCCAGATCAGTTACCGGCGTCTATTGGAAGGATTGGCTGCCCGTCAGCTTGCAGTGCATGCCTGGAGTTACGTACCAGGTTTCGACCATCAGCTGCAGGCGCGAGAAGGTTGGCAGGCCCTGCGCGCCTGTCGCTCAGTCTTCAATCAGCGTTTAGGAAAAGATCTCGTTCCGGTGCGTGTGGGTCACAGCCTGGGCTGCAAGTTGCATTTGCTGGCCCCGGATGGAGGGCGAAACAGTCTTGCGATGGCTGCGTTGAGCTTCAACAACTTCACCGCTGAACGGTCGATCCCCCTGCTTGGCACAATCGCGCCAAGCCTTGGTGTGGTGACGGAATTCAGCCCTGGGCCTGAGGAAACACTGCGCTTGATCGAACGCTATTACCTCCAGCCTCACAACCTGGTGATTCGCTTCGGGGCTGATCAGCTGGATCAAAGCCAAGACCTGATGCAAGCGCTTAGCAAGCGCTCCGGTGATCAAAGCCAGTTTGTTGCCATGAACGGAGATCACCTCACCCCTGCCAGTGCTGGACTGCGACAGGGGCTCCTAGGAGATTGGGCCGATGATCCAGCAAGAGCCAGGGTGATCGGCTCCTTGATTGAATCGATTGGCAATTTGGGACTCGGTCTTGAACGTCAGTGATGATTCAGAAAGTTCTTTATAGATCGTTTGCTTAGCCGCGTAAACGATCAAGAACGGAGCGGTCTTCCAGTGTGCTGGTATCGCCAGTGACCTCTTCACCGGCAGCAAGAGCGCGCAGAATCCGGCGCATGATCTTGCCACTGCGCGTTTTTGGCAACGCATCGCTGCAGCGAATCTCGTCGGGCCTGGCGATCGGTCCGATCTCTTTGCCGACATGGGCGCGCAGTTCCGCAAGGAGGGCGTCGTTGGACTCTCGTCCCAATTCCAGTGTGACGAAGGCAACGATGCCCTCACCCTTGAGATCATCAGGTCGACCGACCACAGCGGCTTCGGCTACGGCGGGATGACTCACCAAGGCTGATTCGATTTCCATCGTGCCAAGACGATGACCCGAGACATTGATTACGTCATCCACGCGCCCCATCACCCAGAAATAACCGTCGGTATCCCGGCGTGCCCCATCACCAGCGAAGTAGAGGTGTGATCCATCTGCAGGGCGAATCGCCTCCCAGTAGCTCTCGCGGAACCGTTGCGGATTTCCATGAACGGTGCGCATCATTCCTGGCCAAGGGGCTCGCACCGCTAGGTATCCACCTTCGTTCGGTCCACAGCTATTGCCCTCTGCATCGATGATGTCGGCTTGGATCCCAGGTAGGGGCAAGGTGGCAGAGCCAGGCTTGGTGGGGGTCGCTCCAGGGAGGGGGCTGATCATCACGCCACCGGTTTCGGTTTGCCACCAGGTGTCAACGATCGGGCAGCGTTCCCCGCCCACCACATCGCGATACCACATCCAGGCTTCAGGGTTGATCGGCTCACCGACGGTGCCGAGCAGGCGCAGGCTGCTCATGTCGTACTGATCAGGCACCGCACGGCCACTCCTCATAAAGGCACGAATGGCCGTGGGAGCGGTGTAAAAAATGCTGATTCGGTGTTTCTGGATCAGCTCCCAGAACGCCCCTGGCTTCGAGGGTCGAGGAGCTCCCTCGTACATCACTGTGGTGGCGCCGTTCGACAGAGGCCCGTAGACGATGTAGCTGTGTCCGGTGATCCAGCCCACATCGGCCGTGCACCAAAACACGTCATCGTCACGGATGTCGAAGATCCATTGAAAGGTCAAATGGGCCCAGAGGTTGTATCCCGCGGTGGTGTGGACTACACCTTTGGGTTTTCCGGTTGATCCAGAGGTGTAAAGCACAAACAACCGGTCTTCGCTTGCCATCGGCTCAGCAACGCAAGCATCCGATTGATTGGCGACCAGGTCGTGCCACCACTGATCTCTCCCCTCCACCATCTCCACCGGTTGGTCGGTGCGTTTCACGACGAGCACGGACTTCACCGTTGGGCATGCACCATCGGCAAGCGCTGCATTCACAGCTGGCTTCAGCGAAACAGGCTTGTCTTTGCGGAAACCTCCATCGGCCGTGATCACCGCTTTCACTTCACCGTCGATGAGGCGATCACGCAGGGCTTCTGCAGAAAACCCTCCAAACACCACAGAGTGAGGAGCGCCAATGCGCGCGCAAGCGAGCATCGCGATGGCGGCCTCAGGCACCATCGGCATGTACAGCGCAACCAGGTCGCCTTTGCCAATTCCGATGGCCTTGAGGGCGTTAGCAGCACGGCACACCTCGGCATGCAGCTCTTGGTAGGTGAAGGTGCGCACATCCCCGGGCTCCCCCTCCCAGATCAGGGCTGTCTTGTTGGCCTTGGGGCCATTCAGATGACGGTCAAGACAGTTGTAGGAGAGGTTGGTCGTTCCCCCCTCAAACCAGCGTGCAAACGGTGGGTTGTTCCAGTCGAGAACGGTATGAAACGGTTCAAACCAATGCAGTTCACGACGCGCCGCTTCTCCCCAGAACGCATCTGGATCGGATTTGGCCGCTTCAGCTAGAGCGCGATAGGACTCCATCCCAGAAATTCGCGCATCCCTGGCGAGGTTCGCTGGTGGATCAAAGACACGTTCTTCTTGAAGCACGCTCTCAATGGTGGAACCCTCACTCATCGCCTGCTGCTCAAATGCACTGACAGCACAACACTATCGATGCTTTCAGCATCCTGACCAGTCGCGTTGTCAGAATCCACAGAAGAGTGATACGGCAATGATGCCAAAGCCTGGATCCTTGTCAGCGCCAAAAGCATGCCTGTTCGATCTTGATGGTCTCCTGCTTGATACCGAACCTTTGCAGGCAGAGGCTTGGAAGGCAGCAGCAGCATGCTTCAACGGATCCTTATCGCTTCAGCAACTGCAACTGCTCAAGGGACGTCGCCGCGATGACAATGCCAACTTGGTTTGCTCATGGTTGCCCCAGTCAGTTTCGGCGGAAGAACTCCTGAAAGCACGGGAGCCGATTGCTAGGCGTTTAGTAGCTGAGGCTCCAGCCGTTCCTGGCGCGGAGCAATTCATCCAATTTTGCAGCTCCAAGCAGTTACCCATGGTTCTGGTCACCAGTAGTAAGGAAGCGTCTCTGCTCTACAAAATCTCCGGCCACCCATGGCTGGATTTAATTCAAAGCCGTGTGTTGGGCGATGACTCTGAACTTCGCGCGGGGAAACCAGCTCCTGATCCCTACGTGTTAGCGACCCAACGGCTGGGGTTGTCGCCAGGGGAATGCTGGGTGTTTGAGGATTCCCAGGCTGGCTGTCAGTCGGCCTTAGAGGCAGGCTGCTGGGTTTGGCAGTTGGTCGACGCGCTCAGCGAAATCGATGCAAATGCAATGCAACATCCCCGTCTCACCCTCATCACCAGCTTGGGCGAAGGAGAGGAACAACTCCGGAACAGCTTCAGTACAAACGACTGAGAACGAAATCTGGTAACTCGAGTAAGGCTGTGCGGGACGGGGATTCGGGCATCCAATCCAAGGATTCGCGAGCTTCTCGGGCGAACGTTTTGGCGAGTTCGCGTGTGCGAGGAATCGCTTCTGACTCACGCACGAAAGCCAAAGCGGTTTCAAGATCACCCTCTCCACTGAATTCTCGTTCAATCAAACTCGACAGAGCTGGACGCTCCTCAAGGGCATACAACGCTGGTGCTGTGAGATATCCACTGGAGAGATCACTGGCTGCCGGTTTCCCGAGTTGTTGATCATTGCCAGTAAAATCAAGTATGTCATCGACAACCTGGAAAGCCAAACCGAGCTGACGGCCGTAGTGATAAAGCGATTCAAGATGAGGTTCTGACAAGTCACTTAAAACACCTGCAGCTTTTGCACTATTGGCAATTAATGAAGCGGTTTTGCAATAGCTCTTTTCGAAATAGGTTTCAAATGATTGGCCTGTATCGAAGCGAAATAAGCCTTGTTTTACTTCTCCATCGGCGAGATCCATGATCACGCGACTAAGCAATTTCACGACATCCAGATTGTCGAGGTTTGCCAGGTGCCAACTCGCCTGAGCAAACAAAAAATCACCGGCGAGAACGGCAACTCTGTAATTAAATCGGCTGTGAACGGTCTCAACACCACGTCGTGTTGACGCTTCATCAACAACATCGTCGTGGACGAGCGAGGCGGTGTGGATCATTTCAGTGATCTCCGCCAGGCGTCGATGGCGTGAACTCAACTCTCCGTCTGCAGAAATCGCCCTTGAAATCAGCAACACGATTCCAGGCCTGAGTCGTTTGCCCCCAGCGCTGAAGAGGTGTTCAGCAGCAGCTTGGAGAATCGGGTGACCGGCTCCTATCAGGCTGCGAAGGTCGCTTAGCAGGATCTCAAGATCCGACTCGACCGGCTGCAGCAACTCGGTGACGGTGGCCATGAATCCCCTCGGTGCAGAGATCCTAGGAAACGCAGACCTATGGCTGCAGATTCACGAGATCAACGCAAGGCCTTTGACCCAGCCAAGCCGTGGCTCTCTCAGCAAACCCCTGGGGATCTTTCGTCACGCAAAAATGGGCGGCTTCCAGTGATAAAGGCTGGTTTTGGCTTCCAGGCAACGGTTGGCCCAGAAAGGCATCGAGTTGCGTTGCGACGGCGACAGCAGGGTCGATCAGACGCATGTGAGGAGGCAATAAGTTCGCCAGTAGCGGCACCAGCAGCGGGTAGTGGGTGCAACCGAGCACCACCGAATCGACGGAGGCTTCAAGCAAGGGCTGTAAGTACCGAATCGCAGCTTCACGAAGTTCATCAGAACGGAGATCTCCGGCTTCGATCAAGGGAACAAAGTCTGGACAGGCCTGTTGCACCACCAAGGTTCCAGGATGGAGCGCTTCGATGCTCTCGCGATAGGCGCCAGAGGCCACCGTTGCTGGAGTGGCGAGAACGCCAACCCTCTGTTCGCTAACCAATGCAGCGGCTGCTCCAATCAGCCCTACAACGGGAACACCTGCTTGTCCCTCGGTCACGTCTCTGGCGAGAGCATTGGTGGTGTTGCAAGCCATCACAACGGTGGAGACCTGTTGAGCTCGCAACCAAGCCACAACCTCAGCCGCAATCGAACGAATTTCTGAAGGAGAGCGACTGCCGTAGGGAACACGGGCGGTGTCGCCTAGGTACGTCACGGGTACTGCACCGTGACGCTCGAGGATTCTGCGCAGGACGGTGAGCCCGCCAATGCCACTGTCAAACAGTCCGAGACGAATGGTCAACGCACCCCTTTCAGAAAATCAAGAATGCCAGTGGCAATAGCCAAAGCAAGCCTCTGACGGTGGGCGGAGCTAGCGAGGCGCGGAGAGTCAATATTGCCAGTGACAAATCCCATCTCGACGAGTGCTGCTGGCATTATTGTTCGCCTAATCACAAAGAATCGACCTCGTTTCACACCCCGATTCGGGCTACCGGGGGACACGTTTAGCATTTGCTGCTGAAGGTGAGCGGCTAAGCGGGCGGAACGACGGCCGGAATAAAAGAATGTCTCTATCCCATTGACATTCTGTCTTGACATGCTGACCGCATTGGCATGAATACTCACGAAGGCATTGGCCCCAGCGCGGTTGGCAATCGAAACCCGGGGTGGCAGATCCACATCCACTTCCGCCGTTCGCGTCATGGTGACTTGAACCCCCTTGGCTTCCAGTAAGCGAACCACTTGCAGCGAGATATCGAGAACGATTTCACTCTCCCGGATGCCTCGAATCCCAATAGCGCCTGGATCGGGTCCACCATGGCCTGGATCGATGACCACGCGGTATTTTCCTCGGGTCACGGTGGGTAAGCCCGCTGCATTCACCGGGGTTCGGCTCGGTTGGATGCGTAGGCCTCCGGGCCAGGACCCAGAGGATGCACGGTTGATATCTCCTTCGCCGATCGGCCGCAATCCAGTGGTGGGAAGCCCTTGAAAACTGAGCTTCCAGCGATTTGAAGCGGTACCTATCAATTTCAACTGACTGGGATCGAGATCGACCCCTGGCTGAAACTCAATCACCAAGCGGGTCTCACCCACGTTTGGTCTGCCAAGACGAATTTCGCGAACAGGGCCAGAACCGGGCAGGCTTCTAGAGCGACTGAGCTCACCTGGAAAATCGATCCAAACCCTTGGACCACGCTTGCGATCTCCGGATTCGAAGAAGGCTTGAAGTCGTGCCCCCGCAGCGGTGCGCAATAGGAGCTCGCCCGAAGAACTGAGTTTCCACGCTGCTAGGGCACTTGCGGCCTTGGCAGGCAAGCTGATCAGCAGCGATGAAGCTTGTAGAGCCGCGGCAAGGACGAGCGCACTGAAGCGAAAGGGCAGCCTGGCCATGACCTTCAGAACAACGCGGGTTGGCGGTGCTTCAGGCTCGGCATCTGCCCGCGAATGCGTTGGAGATGGCTGGGGTCAACCGGGGCGATTGCTGCCCCTGGTGCAACCCCGGCATCGGACAACACCGTTCCCCAAGGATCCACAACCATGGAATGACCGTGGCTTTGTCTGCGCATGTAATGCACGCCTGTTTGGGCCGGAGCCAGCACGTAAGCCGTGTTTTCGATCGCCCTTGATTGGAGCAAAACTTGCCAATGATCCTTACCTGTGAAGGCTGTGAAAGCAGCGGGAATCATCAACAACTCGGCTCCGGCTCCAACGAGATAGCGATAAAGCTCAGGGAAGCGCAGGTCGTAGCAAATGGACAGCCCCACACGACAAAGCCCAGGAACATCCACCACGGGAGGAGGGGACGTCCCGGGACTAAAACTTGCTGATTCCCGATAGGAGCTCCCGTCTGGGAGGTCAACGTCGAAGAGGTGGATTTTGTCGTAACTCGCCAATATTTGACCGTCACGGCCTACCAGCTGTGACCTCTGAAAATGGCGTTGGCCATCCCCCACGGGAACGGGAAACCCACCACCCAGAACAACGACCTGGTAGCGGCGAGCCATGGTGACCAAAAACCGAGATGCCTGTTCTGACAAAGCCGGCGCCAGTTCGAGTCTCTGAGCGTCGTCACCCATAAAGGCAAAGTTTTCGGGCAAAGCGATCAGCTCGGCGCCACGACGCGCCGCTAAATCGATTTGCTCCTCAGCGGCCGCAAAATTGCTTTCAGGGTCAGTTGTACTGGTGAGTTGCAGGGCCGCAGCCAGAAAGTCACTCACGTGCGTTAAATCCGATTC